>JBEEHT010000014.1:0-19639 GCA_041167545.1 Verrucomicrobiota bacterium | reverse complement strand
AACTGTAGGCGGCATTGATCGTGGCTGCGGCCACGCTCTCCGCCGGCGTCATTTTCATCTGCGTCGCAGCCAGCGACAAGACCATCTGCATCGAAGGCGTCGGCGACGAACCGGGATTGAAATCCGTGGCCAGCACCACCGCGAGTCCCGCTTCGATCATGTCGCGAGCGCGTGGATACCGGCTCTTGCCCAGCGCGTAAACCGATCCCGGCAGCAGCACCGGCTGCACCCCGGCTTCCGCGAGCGCCGCGATCTCGGCCGCGTTCGCTTGCTCGAGATGATCAGCCGTCGCCGCACGTAACCGCGCCGCCAGGAACGCTCCGCCCGAATTCGTTAGCTGATCGACATGCATGCGCAGCCGCAGACCATGCTCCTGTGCCGCCCTCAGAATTTTTTCCGACTCGGCGATGTCGAAGTAGCCACGCTCGCAAAAAATGTCGCAACTTTCGGCGAGCCGTTCCTCGACCACGCGCGGCAGCATCTTGTGGATGACGAGCGCTACGTATTGCGTGGGCGCGCTCCGAAATTCTTCCGGAATGGCGTGCGCCCCCAAAAACGTCGGCACAAATTCGAGGGTTGTTTCCGTATTCAGCCGGCGAATCACCCGCAGAATCTTCAACTCGTCTTCCACCGTCAATCCGTAACCGGACTTTGCTTCCACCGTGGTGGTTCCGGCTTGCAGAAACCAAAGCGCATGTTTCTTCGCCTGCGCGACAAGCTCGTCCTCCGATGCGGCCCGCGTCTTGCGCACCGTGGAATGAATTCCGCCCCCGGCCGCCGCGATTTCCTCATACGTCGCGCCCTTCGCGCGCAGCTCGAATTCATCCACGCGATTCCCGGCGAAGACCGGATGCGCATGCGCGTCTACGAATCCAGGCAGAACCACGCGGCCCGCGGCGTCGACGACCTCAGCGTCACCCGGCATCTGCTTCGTGATTTCCTCTAAAGTCCCGACGGCGGCGATCACACCATCACGCACCAGCATCGCGCCGCCCGGGATGATCGAAAGCTCGCCAAGCTCAGCGCCGATTCTCGGCCGCTTCGGGCCGGCCAGCGTGACGAGTTGGGAAGCGTGGAGAACCGCGAGCGTTTTCAACTCAGCTTGCTTTCAACAATCTGAATGATTCGCTTGAACTCGGACTCAGACCCACCGCTGATTTTCTGAAGTTTTTCGCGCAGACTCGACTTCACTTTTTCGTCCTTCAGGCCGGCCAGATTAATTCTGACGTTCATGGCCGCACCATCCACGCAGGCGCGCAGCGCCAGCA
The DNA here is from genome assembly GCA_041167545.1 of Verrucomicrobiota bacterium. GTDB lineage: Bacteria > Verrucomicrobiota > Verrucomicrobiia > Chthoniobacterales > UBA10450 > AV80. The sequence continues at coordinate 18,371 of JBEEHT010000014.1, read as the reverse complement.
GACCCACGCCAACATCTGAAATCGACGCGGGATTACCTTTCTCGGCCATAGCCGCAAGGAGCTCGTAGGATTTCGAGGCGGTCTCCATGACCCGCAGCGGAATCTCCGCGGCATATTTATTGGCAGCCTGAATCGCCGCGGAGCGCGCGGCTTTTTCTTCGGCCGATTCCTTCGCCAGGGCGAATGCGTCCATTACTTTGTTGAAGGCGGCGGTGTCTTCATCGACGAGAAAAAGCAGTTCGTCCTTCAATTGCTGCGCCTTCACCGCCCAATCGCTGAAGTATGGCTGCTGGTTGTCCCAACCCCGCTTCCCAGCCGATAGATTCGCGACCATGCCGCCGAGGGAAACGCCGAGCGCGCCCATTAACGCGGCTACCGATCCGCCGCCGGGCGCGGGAGAATCGCTCAGCGTCTCGTTGGCGAACTCGCGAAGGTTCATCTTCACGAGGGATTTTTTTGAACCGGATTCCATTTTCAGTTCTATGATTTTTTCCTTCGGATCGAACGGTTTCACCTCGCTCAATCCCATCGAACGGATCGCAATCTCAATCAGCTCTTCTTCCGAAGCACCTTCGGACCATTTTTGTTTCCGCAGAAAATATTTTCCGGCCTCGACCAAACATTTCTTTGGCAGCATGCCCACAACCTCCGATCCGGTCACCCGCAAACCGCGATTGCTCGCCGCTTCGCTGCAGGCGTCGAACGCAGCATGCAGTGGGGTTTCCTCGAGGTTGGTCAGGTTCATCGAAACCTGCGCCATTCCATATTCCTCGACGTACCACCCGATGGCTTTGACGTGTTTCAACATTCCGGGGACACGGACCGGCTCGCCTTTCGCATTCAGCACCGGCTTTCCGGACGGCGTGCCATCTTCCGTTTTGACCCGCCCATTTTCCCTAACGTCGAACGCAACCGAAGTGGCCCGCCGCACGGCCCGCGTGTTCAGGTTCACATTGTAAGCGACGAGAAATTCCCGGGCGCCGACGACCGTTGCCCCGGACTTCTCATTGAAGACAGAGGGTCCGAAGTCCGGCTTCCATGCCGGCTCTTTTATTTTCTCGAAGAACCCTTCGTATTCTCCGGCGCGGATAAGGGAAAGATTGGAGCGGGAAGGATCTCTCGCCGCTTTCTCGTAGAGATAGACTGGAATTTTCAGCTCATCGCCGACGCGCTTTCCGAGGGCTTGGGCGCACGCGATCGCTTCGTCCCAGCTCACGTTGCTCACCGGAATGAATGGGCAAATATCGGTCGCGCCCATGCGTGGATGCGCGCCCTTCTGTTTGCGCATATCGATGAGCTCCGCCGCTTTTCGAATTCCTCGGAAGGCCGCCTCCACTGCCGAGTCAGGACTGCCGGCAAAAGTGACCACCGTGCGATTGGTACTCGCGCCGGGATCGACGTTGAGCAGCGAAACTCCTTCCACCGATTCGATCGCCGCCGTGATCTGGCGGATCACCTCGAGGTCCCGACCTTCGGAAAAATTCGGCACGCATTCGATGATCTTTTTCATGGTCAGTCTCGCGCCTTTGGTTCCATGGGAATTCTGATGTCGTGCGTTTGCGCGAAATTAATCGCGCGCGAATAGCCGGCGTCCGCGTGCCGCAGGACGCCCATGCCGGGATCACTCGTTAGCACACGCTCGAGACGGCGCTTGGAATTATCGCTGCCATCCGCCACCACCACCATGCCGGCGTGCTGCGAGTAGCCGATGCCGACGCCTCCGCCGTTGTGAATGGAAATCCATGATGCCCCGGCCGCCGTATTCACGAGCGCGTTCAGGAAGGCCCAGTCCGCGATCGCATCGCTGCCATCGATCATTCCTTCGGTCTCTCGGAATGGCGAAGCGACCGAGCCGGTATCGAGATGATCGCGCCCGATCACGATCGGCGCTTTGACCTCGCCTCGTTTCACCAGGTCGTTCATCGCCAAACCAAACTCCGCGCGCTCGCCGAACCCAAGCCAGCAAATGCGCGCCGGCAATCCCTGGAATTGAATGCGCTCCCGCGCCAGCTTCATCCAGCGCGCGAGCGTTGCGTTCTCGGGAAACATTTCCAGCGCGAGCCGGTCGGTTCGGGCGATGTCGGCGGGATCGCCGCTCAGCGCGACCCAGCGGAACGGGCCTTTCCCGTCGCAGAAAAGCGGCCGGATATATTCGGGAACGAACCCCGGGATATCGAACGCATTCTCGACGCCCGCCTTTTTTGCCTGGGTCCGAAGGTTGTTCCCGTAATCGAAAGTGATCGCGCCTTTTTTTTGCAACGCGAGCATCGCCTCGACATGCGCGCCCATGGATCGCATCGAGCGTTCGACGTACTCGTCCGGATTGCTCGCGCGAAGCTCGAGCGCTTCCGCCAACGACATCCCATTTGGCACATAGCCGTTGAGCGCATCGTGCGCGCTGGTTTGATCGGTCAGGATATCGGGCACCACTCCGCGATTCACCATCTCCGGCAAGACATCCGCGCAATTCCCAACGAGGCCGACAGAAAGCGCCTCCCGTTTCTGACGCGCCGCGTCGATCAACGCGAGCGCTTCGTCGAGCGATCTCGCGATCTTGTCGCAATAGCCGCTCTGCAATCGTTTCTCGATTCGCGCGGGATCGACGTCCACGCCGAGAAAAAGCGCACCGTTCATGGTCGCGGCCAGCGGCTGCGCGCCGCCCATTCCACCGAGACCTCCGGAGACGATAAGTTTTCCTTCGAGCGTTCCGCCGAAATGTTTCCGACCTGCTTCCGCGAAGGTCTCGAACGTTCCCTGCACGATTCCCTGGCTGCCGATGTAAATCCACGAGCCGGCGGTCATCTGGCCATACATGGTAAGGCCCAGGCGTTCGAGCCGGTTGAATTCCGCGGAGTTCGACCAGTGGCCGACCAGATTCGAATTCGCGATCAGAACGCGCGGCGCTTCATCGTGCGTCCGAAAAACACCCACGGGTTTGCCCGACTGCACGAGCAAAGTCTCGTCGTTCTCGAGCTCGCGAAGCGATCGGACGATGGCCTCGAACGCCTCCCAACTTCGTGCCGCCCGACCTGTGCCGCCGTAAACAATCAGCTCATTCGGATTCTCCGCGACATCCGGATCCAGATTGTTCATCAGCATTCGCAGCGCCGCTTCCTGATGCCAGCCTTTGCAGCTCTTTTCGGTGCCGCGCGGCGCGCGGACGACTCGTGCCGCGCTCATGATGCCGCCGCTTCGTCGTCAAACATTCCCTCGCGAATCGCCGTCGCCACGCGCTCGATATCGGCCGACATCGAACGGTCTGCGTCGACGGCCGGAGAAATGGATCGCACCCGTTCGTATGCCTCCTCCACGCCCACACCGCCTTTAAGCGGATGGCGAAACTCGAGCCCTTCGGCCGCGGAGAGAAGCTCGATCGCCAGCAGATGCTCGCCGTTTTCCACGATGGTCCGGAGCTTCAGCGCAGACGTCATCCCCATCGAAACATGATCTTCCTTGCCGCCCGAGGTCGGCAAATTGTCCACGCTCGCGGGATGCGACAGCACCTTGGCTTCGTTCAAGAGCGCGACGGCTGCCACATGCAAAATCATGAAACCCGAATGCGTGCCGGCATGCGGAGCCAGAAACGGCGGCAGGCCTTCGCTCGAATCCGGATTCACCAGGCGATCGGTCCGGCGTTCGCTGATGCTCATGAGATCGGTCAACGCGATCGCCGCGTAATCGAGCGCCAGCGCCAGCGGCGCGCCGTGAAAATTTCCACCGGAAAGGACGTCGCCGGTTTCGGCGAAGACGAGCGGGTTATCGGTGGCCGAAGCCGATTCGATTTCGAGCACCGATTCGCAATGGCCGAACGCGCCGCGGACCGCCCCGTGGACCTGCGGCATGCATCGCAGGCTGTAGGCATCCTGCACGCGCGGATCGCCGTTGAGATGGGATTGGCGAATTTCGCTGTCGCGAAGAAGATGACGCAAATGGGCCGCGACCGCCTGCTGGCCCGGATGCGGCCGGGCGTCGTGAATGCGCGCATCAAAAGCGGTGGGCGTGCCTTTGAGCGCCTCGAGACTCATCGCGCCGGCGATGTCGGCCACATGCGCCAGGCGCTGGGCGCGGAACAAAGCGAGCCCGCCCACGGCGTGCATCGCCTGGGTCCCATTCAAAAGCGCGAGCCCTTCCTTCGCCTCCAGCACGACCGGGCGCAGGTCCGCTTTATTGAGCGCCTCGGCGCTCGGCATTCTTTCGCCAGCATAAAACGCCTCACCTTCGCCGATGAGCGTCAATGAAAGATGAGCGAGCGGCGCCAAATCTCCACTCGCGCCGACCGAACCCTTCTCCGGTATCACCGGCACGACATCGCGGTTCAGGAGTTCACACAACAGTTCGATGACCTCCAGGCGGATGCCGCTGAATCCGAGCGCCAAAACATTCGCGCGCAACAATATCATCGCGCGCACTTCGGGCAGCGAAAGCGGCCTTCCGATCCCGCAGGCATGGCTTCGAACCAAGTTCAGTTGCAACTGGCGAAGCTCACTCGCCGCGACGTGGACATCGGAGAGTTTGCCGAAGCCGGTGCTGACGCCATAGACCACGCCGCCTCGCTCCACGATCTGCTCGATGACCTCTCTGGACGCCCGAATACGCGCGTGAGCCGAGGCGGCCACTTCCACCGAGGTCCCGCCATGGGCCACCTGCGCAATTTCCGAGAGAGACAAGGGCCGGCCGGTCAGCTGCATGCGTCCCACCTTATGAATTAGTTCTCGAAAAGAAAGTTTGGAGCTGCCGCCAAAAAAAAAGCCAGGCCGATAAGCCGGCCTGGCCTTTTTGGTTAAAGCTATCCGCAGGCGGACAACTGGAAGGTTATTTCGAGTAGGTGGAAGTTTGGGTCGTGGCCGCTTCTTTATGCTGAGCGCAGGCCCCCAAGCTCAACGCACTGGCCGCGATCGCCACGATCATGATTGCTTTGAAAATTTTCACTTAATATTTCACCTTCTTTCCGTGCAGGTTGCTGCCGTCATTTAGGCAGTTACGACCAGTCGCGCAACGCTTTTCTCGACTTTTTTCCGGGTCGAGTTTCGGGGCTTCTACGCTTTGATCACCACCGGGGTGCCAATCCGAACCTGTTCGAAAAGGGCCGCGACATCCGCATTCCTCATCCGGATACAGCCGTGGCTGGCCGGTTCGCCGATCCGCTCTTCGTGATTTGTCCCGTGAATGTAGATGAAGCGGTCGTGGGTGTTCGCGTTCGCCGCCTCGACCCCCTCCAGCCAGAGGAGGCGGGTCATGATGAGATCTTCATCGCGCAAAAGCTTCTTGGTCGCTTTAACCGGCCGCCTGCTTTTGAAAACCGTTCCAACCGGCATCCCCTGTCCGATTTTTTCCGCGATCCGAAACCGGCCCGTGGGCGTCTTCATGCTTCCCTCTTCGCTTCCCAACCCCAAGGAAGAAGTCGAAACGGGATACGCCGCGAGCTTCTTGCGGCCGGCCTTCAAAGTTAGCTCCTGCGCCGCGACGGAAATGTGGATCGTGGGCTCGGCGCTTTTCTTCATTCGAGAGTGGCGGTAGGATGCGCCTGTGTCTGACGCGAAGAAAGGCTATCACGTCGCCGTAGTTGGCGCGACCGGAGCCGTTGGCGCCGAGTTGCTGCGGGTCCTGGAACGGCGCGCGTTTCCCGTCGAGAGATTGCTGCCTCTGGCGTCACAGCGTTCCGCGGGGACGACGGTTTCGTTTCGCGGAACAGACATCCCCGTAAAGGAACTTTCGGCGACGGCCTTTGAAGGCGTGGACCTGGCGTTCTTTAGCGCCGGCAGCGATATCTCGCGCCGGTTTGCTCCCACCGCACGCGATGCCGGTGTGATCGTGATCGATAACTCGTCGGTTTTCCGGATGGATCCCGAGGTGCCGCTCGTGATTCCGGAAATAAATGGAGAAGATGTCCGGCAGCATCGCGGCTTGATCGCCAATCCAAACTGTACCACCGCCGTCGCGCTCATGGCGATTTATCCGCTGCATCGCGCGTTTGGTGTTCGGCGAGTCTTTGCCGCCAGCTATCAGGCCGTCTCCGGCAGCGGTGCGCGCGCGATTAACGAACTGCGATCCCAAGTCGAGGCGGCGGCGGAAAAAAGAGCTGCGGTGGCGGAAGTTTATCCGCATCCCATCGCGTTCAATGTTCTGCCGCACGTCGATTCTTTTTTGCCGAGCGGCTACACGAAAGAAGAAATGAAAATGCAGGACGAGGGCCGGCGGATTATGCATTTGCCGCAGTTCCTGGCGTCGGTCACCTGCGTTCGGGTGCCGGTCTATCGAGCGCATTCGGTCGCGGTCAGTGCGGAATTCGAGAGAAGTGTTTCGATCGAGGAAGCGCACGAGGTCCTCGCCAAGGCGCCCGGGCTCGAGTTGGTGGATGAGCCGCAGAAAAACCGCTATCCGATGCCGCTCTTTACCGCGGGCAAGGATAATTGCGAAGTGGGCCGGGTGCGGCTCGATTGCGCGTTGGAGAACGGACTGGCCTTTTGGGTTTCGGGCGACCAATTGCTCAAAGGCGCCGCCCTGAACGCCGTCCAAATCGCGGAGTTGTTGTAACAAAAAAGCGGCCCCGGATTTCTCCGGGGCCGCTTCGTTTCGATTTCAGTTTTTGTCAGGGCGTCGGCGAAGTGACAGGTTCGTTCTTCTTCTTTTTGCCTTCGTCTTTGCCGCGGTTTTCGGGCGGATTCACCGGCGCATTGGCTGCAGGGCCCGGAGGAGGCGCCGCATGCTCCTGCGTTATCGGATTGTTCTTCCGCGGCTTGGCTTCCGGTTCCGGGATGGTCGGTGGCTTCGGTGGCTCGGTGACAGGCGGATTAGCTTTCCGCTTCGTGCCGTCAGGAAGATCGGTATCCGGTTTCGCGGGCTCCAGCGGCGTGGGCCGCAGATTCTCGCGTTTCTTCTCAGGCTTCACCTGCGGGGGAGCCGAAGGAGGTGCGTTCTGCTCCGCGGCAGCCGCGGGGCTTGTAGAAGGCGGATTCACCGGCGCTTTCTCGGTGCGTTTCGGCTTCTCTGTTTTCTGGCGCGGTGGCGGTGTCGCGCTCGTTCCCGGCGCTAGTGAAGCAGCCGGGGCTGGGACTGGAGCGACCTTCTCGTTCTTCTTGTTCTTCGGCTTTTCCGAAGTCGTGGCAGGACTCACGCCCGGACTGGCCGCAACCGACGCGCTGGGACCGGGCGAACCATTCTCGCGACGTTTATCTTTTGCCGGGCTAACACTCGCGGCGGGGCTCGATGGAGGAGGTGTCGCGGTGGCGCCAGGGGAAGCCGCCGGACTCTGCGTCACATCCGCGCCATCGCGAGGCTTGACCGTGGGCGGCGCAACAGTTTTGGGATCCTCCGCTTTTATCTTCTGCTTTAGTTCAGCCTGCGCCTTTTCGTCGCCCGTCCATCCGCGCTCGAAATTCGGCTTGTCGATCTTCTCCTTCACGACTTTGGGCGCGACCGGCGTAAGCGGTTTCTCCAAAACAGGCGGCGCGGCCACCATGAGTTTGTCTCCCTGCACTTTCATGAGCGAGTTCGATCGGGCTGCCGCGCTCAGATCAACGTTGGCCTCGCGCTGCAAGGTCAGGCGCTGAATCGGGCGACTCGAGTAACGGCTCAGCGTATTGTAATCCGGGCCGTTATTGTAAACGGTCGAGTTGCTGTACGTGATGTTGGTCACGTTTACCGTCCTGGTGATGTAGGTCACATTCTGCTCTGGCGCGAAAATGCGCTCGCGCAAAACCGGCTCACCGATATAGCGGACATCGACGAAGTTGTAATAGAGCGGTCCGATATCGAATTCGATATCCACCTGTCCCGTGATGGGACGGCTGTCGTAAACATCTCCACCTCTCCGAGGAGGCAGCGGCGCCCAGCCGACATAATCTCCGCCCGTGCGCCAGGAAACCCAGGACGGTCCCCATTCGCGGCCCGGTACCCAAAACCAACCGCGATCTCGCAGCCGCGTCCAACGTCCGTAGTGATACGTTGCCCAACCGAAATCTTCGTACGAGATCCACGTCCAGCCGACATCGGTGTAGGCCCAATACCCGTCGGAGTACGGACGCCAGTTGCGATTGCTCACCGAAATTGTCGGTTGCCAGCAGTAGCCGTAATCGGCGACCTCGACCCAATTTCCACCGGCACCGATATTATCGTAGAAAAAATCGATGGAAACATCGGTCCTCGCCTCGAGTTGCGGGACGGCCGGCAAAAGGAATACCAACACCGTTAATGCAAGAAGGATTCGTTTCATAAGTGGAGTAGTTGAAGGAGTTAGACCCTCGCGGGCCGAGGGTTATTCATCCGATATGATTCGGGAAACGGGAGGCCGCGACGCGTGTTTATCACCGCGCCTTGGGGCCTAACGGGCCCGCAACACGACGAACGAGCGCGTGCGATGGCGGCAAACCGAGAGGACCTGCGTACCGTTCGGGTCGAGCGAACCGATCACCTTCTTGTATTCCGCGACTGACGTCACCGGCTGCTGATTAATCTCTTCGATGACATCGCCGTTGCGCAGCTCCCCGACTTCCCCACCCAGTTTGGTCACGAGCACGCCCCGAATGCTGCTCGGCAGGTCAAGACGCTTGGCCGCATCAGGCGTCAGGTCCGTTACCTCCACCGAGGCCAGCGGGTTGCTTTCCTCGGGTTGATCTTCAGGTTCGGCGGGATCCTGCGGCGTTTCTGGCTGGCGGGGATTTACGCGTGAGGTCAGGTAGTCGGCCGGTTGTTCCTTGATTTCCGCCGTCACTTTCAGCGGCGTGCTGTTGCGAGTCAGCTCGAGATCCACCTTCTTGTTTACTTCGATCTGAGTGACCAGGCTTCGCAGCTCGTTAATATTTTTAACGGCGCGACCGTCGACCTTTCGGATCACATCGTCGCGCCTAATGTCCGCGCGCGACGCTGGCGAATTCGGCAACACATTATCGACGGTCACTCCGTCGGTATCGCGGGCCCCGGGCGTCGTGGGTCGTGCGATGATGCCAAGATAACCCCGAATGATGCGGCCTTGTTTCAACAAACTTTCCAGCGCCGTCTTCACCGAGTTTGATGGAATCGCAAACCCGATGCCTTGCGATCCTCCGCTGCGCGAAATAATCGCCGTGTTGATGCCGATGATCTCGCCCCGAAGATTCACGAGCGGGCCGCCGCTATTGCCGGGATTAATGGCGGCGTTGGTTTGCAGATAATCGCCGAAGCCATCCACGCGGTTTGGCCGGCCCCGCGAGCTGATGATTCCATCGGTGACTGTTTCCTCAAAGCCAAACGGATTGCCGATCGCGAGAACAAAATCGCCGGCTTGCACGGCATCCGAATCGCCAAACTTCAACGGCTTCACGCCGGCCTCGTCGATTTTCAGCACAGCCAGATCCACCACGGCGTCCGCGCCGACCAGCCGGGCCTTTTTCGTTCGGCCATCGCTGAGCTGCACCTCGATCTCGTCCACCTGATCGACGACATGATTGTTCGTAATGATATGGCCTTCCGCGGAGACGACGACGCCGGAACCGAGGGAGTTCTGCACCATCGCTTCCTCGTTGGGATTGCGAAACTGGCGCGGGTTCCGGTTAAAAAACTCCGACGGATCAAGCTGGTACTGGCGGTGGATCGCGACCTTTTTCGAAGTCTTGATACTGACGACTGCCGGGATAACGGCGCTGACCAGCGCGCGCCGCTCGCGGTTTAGATTCTCAAGTCCGGCTACGTCCTTCGGATCGACGCTTGCCGTCGTCGCGAGCGAATATTTCTCCGGGGCGCTCGCGAGAAACTTGAGTCCGCCATTCTTCAGCCGGTAATCGTAGAGCGCCGAAATCGCGGCGCTGATCAGCAGAACAAAAATAAGAAATTTGATCAGATTTTTCATTAGCTAACGTTCGAGAAGGTTCGTCCGTGTTCTTCGACAATCAATCCGCGAAAACGTTGATTCTCGCGGCTCTGCAACTCCGGATCGTTTTCCATGATCAAGGTGGCGGCCGCGCGCGCGCGACGCATGATTTGGGCGTCGCGTTTCAAATCGCCCAACTTCAACTCCGGCAGACCGCTCTGCGCCGTCCCCAACAAATCGCCTGGTCCGCGCATGTTCCAATCCGCTTCCGCAACCTCGAATCCGTCGCGGGTTTTTTCGAGCACGGCGAGTTTGGCGACCGTCTCCTCCGATTTTTCCGCGCTCAAGAGAATGCAATACGATTTGTGTTCGCCCCGGCCGATCCGGCCCCGCAATTGATGAAGCTGGGCGAGCCCGAAACGCTCGGCATTCTCGATCAACATAATCGTGGCATTGGGAACATCGACGCCCACCTCGATCACGGTGGTGCTAACCAGCGCGCTCGTTTCTCCCCGGCGGAAGCGCTCCATGATCGATTGCTTTTCCGGCGCGGGAATACGCCCATGCAGTAACTCGCAGCGAAAAGGCAGAAGGCGTTCGCGCCAGGTCTCGAACTCCGCCGCGGCGGCCTTGACGTCGAGCTTCTCGCTCTCGTCGATCAACGGATAGACGATGTAGGCCTGCCGCCCGGCTTCGAGTTGCGCGCGCATGAAGGCCAGCACTTCGCCGAGCTTGGATTGATCGCGCACTGCCGTGATGATCTTGCCCCGGTCCGACGGCATCTCATCGATCACCGACACGTCGAGATCGCCATAGACGGTCATCGTCAGCGTGCGCGGGATGGGTGTTGCCGTCATGACGAGAACATCCGGCGCCGGCTCGCGCGCGGTGAGCCGGGCTCTTTGCGAAACGCCAAACTTATGTTGCTCATCGATGACCACGAGGCCCAGGTTCTCAAATGAAACGCCATCGTAGAGCAGCGCGTGCGTCCCGACGATAACGTGCGGCGCGTCGTGCTCTATTCGGGTAGCGCGCGCGTCTCGCGCGTTGGTCGCGGTGTCTCGCCGCGACGAACTTTCCTCGCGCGCTTCATCTTCTGGCGTCCACACCCAGGGATAATCCTCGTTCTGCCCTGCAACTCCGGCATCCCACGGATTTCTGACGATGTATCGAAACTTCTCTTCCAGGTCTCGATCAGAGCGCACGTACCGATCGAATCTTTCACGCTCCCAAACTGGCCCTTTCGTCGCTTCGAGCTTGTTTATTTCGTGGGCCGAAAATGATTTTATCGAACGCAACAACTCGCTTAATGGCCAGAACACGGTCTCTCCCGCATCGGTACTCTCTTTCGGCCACGGCTGTAGAAGAACGTGCACATGATCTAGCATTACGCAGACTGCGAACAGCTCATAACGCTGGTTATGAAAGTGGCGCAAAGCATCGAGCACGATGGTCCGCGAGGTTGGCGACAAACACCGGCGTAACTTTGTTCCGACGGTCACGGCATAGATTGCCCACGGTTTTTCGAAATGAGGGAGACGGCGACGCGTGTAATGCGCACCGGCGTCGATATCGGGGTCAAAAGTCCGCGACGGCGAGACGCCGTCGCCAACGCGCGAGACGCGCGCGCTACCCAGATCAAACAACGGCAACGCTCCGCTTTCTTCCTGCCGCGCAGCTGTCCTGATCGCCAACCGCACACCGAGCGGTTCGAGCCAGCGGCACAGGACGGCATAATGCTGCTCGGCGAGGATCTGCGTCGGCGCCATGAGCGCGGTTTGGAATCCGGCTTCGACGGCGAGAAGCATGGCCGCGATCGCGACCACGGTTTTGCCCGAGCCGACATCGCCTTGCAGCAAGCGATTCATCGGATGCGGCGAACCCAGATCGCGACGCAATTCTTCGATCACGCGTGCCTGTGCATCCGTCAGGTCAAAGGGGAGACTGCGCACGAATTTCTCCAGTAATATTCCTGGGCCGCAGTGCGCCCTTCCGCTCCGCGCCGAAGCCATCGCTCGTCGCGAGGCGATCAACATTTGCATCGCGAAAAATTCCGAGAAGACCAAATGCTCGCGCGCGGCGTCGCGTTGCGCTTCGCTCTCAGGAAAATGGATCTGGTGCAATGCCTCTACCCGCCCGCCGAGATTGATCCCTTTCGGCAATAACGTTTCGACCGAATCGCCATCGAGATTCTCCAGGACCCGGTAAATCAGTCCGCGGAAAACGCGCTGCGAAAGCCCTTCCGTGGCCGGATAGATCGGAGTGATGCGGCGGAAGTGGACCGAGATTTCCTCGTCGTTCTCGATCACTTCGAATTCCGGGTGCTCCATGCAAAGCCGCTGGCCGCGCAAGCGCGGTTTGCCGAAGACGACGAGCCGCTGGCCGGTCGCGATCATTTTTTGCACGTAATGCAAGTTGAACCAGCGGAGGACGAGCGGCTGACTCAGCGCATTGGCGTCCGCTTCCTGGATGGTCGCTTCAAAGATTTTTTTCCAACCGCCAAAGCGCCGGACCTGCGTTTTGACGACTTCACCGCAAAGACAAATCGCGACCTCGCTCTCTTCGCGCGGAAAGCCGGGGAACTGCGTGCGGTCTTCGTAGCGGCGCGGGAAATGGGTGATGAGATCGTCAACCGTCTCGATCTCGAGCCGGCGCAACGCCGTCAACTTCGGACGCGGAATCCACTCCAGCTCGCTCAGGTCTTGCGAAAGCTCGATCATTCGATGGGGGCCGCCGCACGCAAGGCCTCGACGTGAATTTGGAGCCGCGTCTCGCCTTCGTATTCGTTCGCGCTCAGGCGAAAGGCCATGTCCCACGGCGCATCCGGCAGCGCCGATAAAGCGCCATCAAAAAAAATCGCGCGCTGAAAATGGTTCTTCTGCCGCAGGCGCAGGACGAGATGTTTCTCCTTCAAGATTTGGGGCGGGATGGTCGGTTCGACCGCGCGCGCGAAAAACATCGGTTGAAGATTGCCGTTGCCAAACGGCTCCAGCACCTGATGCCAGCGCAGCAATTCGCCATTCAGTTCCGAGAAGGCGAGTTCGTGATCGATCTTCAGCCGCGGTTGCAACTTGTCGTCCGAAAGGAGCTCGCGTGCCGCTTGCCGGAAAGTATCGGCGAAAACCGGAAACTGCTCTTCGCGCACCGAGAGGCCGGCAGCCATCTCGTGACCACCGAACTTTTCCAGCCATTGCTCGCAACGGCCGAGCGCTTCGACCAGCGACAAACCTTCGATGCTGCGCCCGCTTCCCTTTCCGAGCCCGTTCGAATCGAAAGCGACCATGATCGTCGGCCGGTGATACTTTCGCGCGAGTCGCGACGCGACAATGCCGAGCACTCCGGGATGCCAATCACGCGCTCCGAGAACAATCGCGGCGTCGTTAGCGGCGTTGAAGACTTTCGCCAACTGTTCTTCCGCTTCGCCGAAAATCTTTCGCTCGACTCCCTGCCGCTCGCGGTTTTGAGCATCGAGCAGCGTGGCCAGTTCAGTGGCTTCGGTTTCGTCACGTGTCAGCAGAAGGCGCAAAGCTTTTTCCGCCGTCGCCAAACGGCCCGCGGCGTTGAGGCGCGGACCAAGGCGGAATCCGATATCTTCGGACGAAAGCGGCGAACGCACCGCCGCGACCTCCATCAGTTTCCGAATTCCGGGACGCTGCGATCGCGCGATCTCCCTCAGGCCGCGCTGGACGAAAATGCGGTTCTCGGCCCGCAAAGGAACGATGTCGGCCACCGTCCCGAGCGCGACGAGATCCAGGTTCGCCTTCAAATCGAAACCGGGAGCGGGCCGCGTCTTGAGCAGGGCGTGGCAAAGTTTGAAGACGATCCCGACGCTGCAGAGATATTGGAATGCGCATTTCGGTTCGATCTTCGGGTTCACGATCGCGACACAATCCGGCAAGGCCGACTTCGGTTCGTGGTGATCGAGCACGATAACGTCGATGCCGCTGCTTTTGAGATGGCCGATTTCGGCGAGCGACGACGTGCCGCAATCCACCGCGATCAGGAGTTGCGGGTGATGTTCCTGGCAACAACGCTCGACGCTTTCCTGGCTCAGGCCGTACCCCTCCTCCATCCGCAGCGGCAAAAACAACGCCGGGTCTGCACCGTAGCTGCGCAGCATTTCCGCCAGCAACGCGAGCGAAGTAACGCCGTCCACATCGTAGTCGCCAAAAAGGACGATGCGTTCGCCCTGATCGATCGCGCGCAGGATCCGCGTGACCGCCGCCGCCATGTTCGGGAGCAGAAAAGGATCGCTCAAGGAACGCAGGCGCGGTTGTAGAAAGGTGGTGACGTCATCCGCGCAACCGAAGCCTTTTCTTTTCAGCAATTCAGCGATGCAAGGCAGCCCGCATATTTCCGGCCAGGGAATTGCAGCGACCGATTCTTGTTCGCCTCGAGCGATGATCCAACGTCGTTCCACCTGATATTTTATTGTCGAAGCATTCGGCTGACAAGGAGCGGCGGTTTCCAAACCGCCGACATTCAAGCGGGCGGTTTGGAAAGCGCCCCTCCTTGAAGCTTTTCGGCGAGCGTTCGTGCATTGAACGGCGCGTGAACCTTCGCGTCGTTATCGAAGTAAACGTAAACGTCGCGATGCCCGGCTTTGGCTCTTCGATCGGCAATCAGCTTCGCTTCGCGTGGCCGCTTGCCCTTGCGCCAATATTCGATTCCCTTCGCCCACCATTCGATCTCTTTGTCGCTGTAACCGCTGACATAAAGCTGCTCGGCGCCGTGCAACCGGCAATAGACGAAGTCGGCCGTCAGATCCTCCGCATAAGGCCACTTCCCGGCGGTGTCGGCGAAAACGAACGCGATGTTGTGCCGGCGAAGGAGCGCGAAAAATTCCGGGACCATGAACGTCGGGTGTCGGATTTCAACGGCATGGCGCAACGGGCGCACCGCATCGGTTTTCGTCCACGCGCCCGCTTTTAACTTGTCGTCGTGGCGTCGAGCCAGCTTCGCCGCGGCGCCAGTATCGCGCGGCAGCAATTCGAAGAACTCCCGAAAACGCTCTTCGTTCCATCCAAAGTTCGGAGGAAATTGCCAGAGGATCGGGCCGAGTTTTTCGCGGAGGCAAAGGACACCGGACGCGAAGAAATTTGCGAGAGGTGTCTCGACCTCGCGCAACTTTTTCATGTGGGTGATGAAACGCGCGCCTTTCACGCTGAACACAAATCCGCGCGGCGTATCCGCGTACCAGCGTTGATAGCTCGAAGGCCGCTGGAGCGAATAGAACGAGCCATTGATCTCGATGGAATTGAAGGCGCGGCTGGCGAATTCCAGCTCGAGCCGATGCGGCAATTTTTTGGGATAGAACACCCCGCGCCAGGGCGGATAGGTCCACCCGGAGATGCCGATGCGGAGATCGTCCTCGGGCGGCCAGGACGTGGCCGAGGCTAAATGATCAGCCGTGAGTCGTGCCACAAAATGCTGTGCTTCTCACAAAGGTTCCGAAAGGCGGACAAACCCTCTTTCTCGCGCGCTCCGTAATGATAGCTCAAACAGTCACGCAGATAATAGGAGCAGAATTCGGGACTGAATTCCTGCTCGGCGGCGATGACCGAATCGAGATCACGCAGATTTTTATCGCGACAAGCGCGAAGACCATCGGCGATCGGCTTCGGCTCAGGAACTTCCGGCCGGATCAGCCAAAGCGCGTAAACAAACGGCAAGTGGGTGAGCTTCTCCCATTCCTCCCCGAGATCCCAGAACTGAAATGAGGACGAGTCGTCATCCCGAAACCGGATCGCCTGATTGCCGATAAAAAACTTCGCGAGTCGCGGCGTGATCGCGCGCTGCATTAACCGCGAACGGACGACAAATTTTGGCGAGAGACCGGCTTCGGCGAGAAGACAGCGCAGCAGGTTCACGGAAGTTTGCGACGCGGGATCGATCTCGATCTCCTCGACGTCCGCGAGGTTTCCCTGGTGCGCGACGAAGACGCTGTGCACCGGCCCGTGCGACGAAATGGAAACATCGTCAACCAGCGTGTAGACGGGGTTACGGAGAAATTCGAAACTCGAGACGAGCGCGACATCCAGCGAACCGGCAGCGAGACGTTCGCAGAGCGCGGTGGGATGATCGAAGACGACATCGCCGGGCCACCCGTGGATGAGCGGACGCGCGTTGAGATACTTAACGCAACCGATCCGAAGCCGTTCCGCGTCAGCCACCCGTTATGCGCAAACCAGCTCGGACTCCACCGCCGGCGGAGCTGGCGCCACCGCAGGACGCGGGTGTGACAAATGCCGGTAATAGCTGTCTCGCTGCATCGGTTCGCGGCCGGCTTCGCGAATGACGTGCTCCAGCGTGGCGACGGTTTGTTCCTGCGGCGTCTTAGCTCCCGCCATGTGAAAGATTTTTTCTTCCATGATCGTGCCGTGTAAATCGTCCACGCCGTAGCTGAGTGAGACCTGGGCGAGCGGCAATCCCATTGAAACCCAATAAGCCGTGAGGTGATCGAAGTTATCGAGGTAAATGCGGCTGACCGCGAGGTTGCGAAGCTGATCGACAGCCGAGGCGGGTTTCACGTGAGCGAGAATCGTTGTCTGCGGTTCGAAGGCGAAAGGAACGAAGCCGGTAAACCCGCCGGTTTCATCCTGCAATTCCCGAAGCTGGCGCAGGTGATCCACGCGCTGCTCCAGCGTTTCGATATGCCCGTAAAGCATCGTGCTCGTGCTGCGGCCGCCCATCTCATGCCAGAGCCGGTGGACTTCGAGCCACTCCTGCGCGCTTTCCTTGCCCCGGCAAATTTCGTCCCGCACTTCCGCGTCGAAAATTTCCGCGCCGCCCCCGGTGAGCGCGCCCAGTCCGGCGTCGCGCAGGATCGCAAGCGTGTCGGCAATCGAGAGCTTGAAGATGCGGTGGGCCAGATGCCGCACTTCGATCGCGGTGAAAGCCTTGATGATAAGGTTCGGATCGAGCGCACGGAGGCGCTTCAGCAAATTGAGGTACCAATCTTTTTTCAGCGTCGGATGCAGACCGCCGACCATGTGGACTTCAGTGATTCCAAGCGCGAGCGATTCCTGCACGGCTGCAACGATGTCATCGATCGAGCGCTCAAAGGCATGGGCGTCGCGCTTCTTCGCGGCGAAGGCGCAAAACTGGCAGGAGAGAATGCAGACGTTCGAATAGTTGATGTAACGATTCAGGATGTAGGTCGCGAAGTTTCCATTCTTCCGCTCGCGGACCGCGCTCGCCATCATTCCCAGCGCATTCAAATCGTGCGAGCGATACAAGAGAAGCGCTTCCGATTCCGAAATTCGTTGCTGGCTCTCGACCTTGTCGGCGATCGGCCGAAGATCATTGGGAATGAGCGATAGATTCATCAAAACGTTAGGCGGTGAAGAATTTCGACGCCATGATGCACATGCTCCCCTCTCGTTGCAACCGAAAGCGCGGAAGAACATGAGCTGCCTTTTTCCCGGAAGCGCTCGAAGCTCCTAACGAATCCGGGTTTCAGCTGTCTCTGCTACATGTCACGCAGCGAAACCAGCCCGGCCGAGCGGTCCGATGAAGACGCGCAAGATATCCGGTTGATGGGGCTGGTGAGCGCGGGGCAGACTGATGCGTTCGAGCAACTGGTGGAGCGCCACCAACGTTTGGTGATCGGCACTGTCGCCCGAATGCTCGGCAACAATTCGGACGCCGAAGATATCGCGCAGCAGGTTTTCGTGCGCGTTTGGAGAAACGCCAGCCGCTATGTGCCGCGAGCGAGATTTACGACCTGGCTGCTGACGATCACGCGCAATCTGGTCTTTAACGAGCTTCGGCGCCGGTCGCGTCACGCGCAGGTGCCGCTCCAAACAGAAGCGGACGAGGAAGAGCGGCCATTGAAAGATGAGCGAACGCTTGCGCCCGATGCTTCGCTCCTCGAACAGGAGCTGCACCAGGCCATCGACGCCGCCATCGCGAGCCTGCCGGAAACGCAAAGAATGGCTGTGGTTTTGCGCCGTTACGAGCAACTCAGCTATGAGGAGATCGCCGAGATCCTCGATCAATCCGTTTCGGCGGTGAAGAGCCTTCTGTTTCGCGCCCGCACCGAATTGCGGGCGAGCTTGAGCCGATATCTATCCTCGTGATCGTGCTCGTGAATAAAAACAAAGAGGGCGGACCTCTCGCGAGAATCCGCCCCCTCTCAACCCCACATTGTTGCGTTGCTTAAAGTTTAGTCTCGATCGTTCGCCGTGCTCTTGAAGTCCACCGTCCGTGTCGTGGTAGTAGAGCTGCTCGTGGTGGCCGGCGCCGGCGGCGTTCCCGGTTTCGGATAATCGGCCGCAATCTGGCGGTGCGACGTGGGCACGACCCGCACACTGCCTTTGGCGTTGTTCCGCCAGCCGTTCGGATCGGCAAATTCCTCGCCAGAGTGATGGACGCCGGACACCTGATCTTCCAGGCCGGTGCCGTAGTGCTGATCGATGATCGTCGGCGTGACGAACACGAGAAGGTTCCGCTTCACCCGTTGATTGGTGCGGCTCTGGAAGAAATAGCCAAGAATAGGAACGTCGCCCATGAGCGGCACTTTGGTGCGCGCCTTGGTCACTTCGTCCTGGAGAAGACCGCCGATCGCGAGGGTATCGCCGCTCTT
>JBEEHT010000013.1:0-16844 GCA_041167545.1 Verrucomicrobiota bacterium | reverse complement strand
CCCACCGCCTGGGCCTTATCCTCATCCTTCCTCGTCAAGACCGTAATGATGGTGACGTGCCCGTCGGAGGTCGAAAGCTGATGTCGATCCACGTCGGAAAAAGTAAGCTGATAATTGTTTCCCACGCGCAAGTCGGCCGCATTCGCCGTGGCCACAGCCAGGAAGAGGGCGAGAAAAAGATGAGGCGTTGCGACAGAGCGGCAGTTCATGCGACAGGTAGGAATTCCATGCGTCTCTTGAACAACTTCGCGGCTGCTCTCACCCTCGGCCTTGCCCTCGGCTCCGGAAGCTGCGATCGAATGATCACACCGCGCAGCGCGCAGATCGTCAAAGACGCCGAGAGCAAGACGGCGGACGGCAATTTCCTGCGCGCGATCGCGCTCTACGAAAGCGCGCTCGACGATTCACCAAAGGCGGCGGACATCCATTACCGCCTGGCGCTCCTCTATGACGACAAGATGCACGATCCGCTTAACGCGCTGCATCACTTCAAGCGCTACCTGACCCTCGCTCCCTCCGGCGCGCACGCCGCCGAAGTGAAGAATTTTATGAAGAAAGACGAACTGGAGCTGGGGACGACATTATCGGGCGATGCGGTGGTGAGCCGCGCGGAAGCGGCGCGCTTGAAAAATGAGAACCTGGCGTTGCACAAACAGATTGAAGACCAGCGCTCTCATTCTCAGACCACAGAAAAAGCGCCGGAGAAAGCAGACAAGAAGAAATCCTCACACGCACCGCGGACCTATGTCGTGCGCGACGGCGACACGCTGGCTTCCATCTCCCGAAAATTTTACAAAACGTCCGGCCACTGGAAACAAATCCGCGACGCCAACAAGGACGTGGCAAGCGATCCGGGTAAACTCAAAGCAGGACAGACATTGACGATTCCGTGAATTGTTAAAAAGTTACAAGGTAGCCGATGAGAATCATCACGCGCATAGCCCCCGATGTCGGTTGGTTGCCGATCAGCTTCGTGAACGTTTATTTTATCGGACGGCCGGGAGGCGGCTGGTCGTTGGTCGATGCCGGTTTGCCCGGCAGAACGAACCAGATCCTCGAAGCCGCGGAAGCAAGATTCGGCGCGGGCGCGCGACCCGAAGCGATTTTGCTTACGCACGGACATTTCGATCACGCGGGATCGGCGCTCGCGCTCGCCGAACATTGGGATGTGCCGATCTACGCGCATCGCATGGAGATGCCGTACCTCACCGGAAAATCCGATTACCCGCCACCCGATCCGACCGTCGGCGGCGCGATGGCTTTTCTCTCACGCTTCATCGCGGCGCACGGGCGCGACCTGGGCGATCGCGTTCGCGAATTGCAACCGAACGAAGTGCCGGGCGCAGCCGGTTGGGAATGGCTTGCCACTCCCGGACATTCTCCCGGTCACGTTTCATTCTTCCGCCCATCGGATCGAGTTCTTCTGGCGGGCGACGCTTTCGCGACCATGAACATGGATTCGTGGAGCGGACTCGTGACCGGCAAGCAATCGCTCTCGCGCGGGGGGACGCCTTTCAATACCGATTGGGAAGCGACGCGGCTCTCGGTAAAGGAACTGGCGAACCTGCGGCCGAACGTCGCAGGTTGCGGACACGGAATTCCAAGATGCGACGCGGACTTGCCGGCGCGCCTCGAGCGATTCGCGGAACGGTTTCGCACGCCAAGAACCGGCCGTTATGTGCGGCGATCCGCGCGAACGGATGAGCGCGGAATCATTTCACTCCCACCCGCGCCGTTCGATCCGGTTCCATTTGCGACGGCGGCCGCTCTCATCGCCGCCGGGATCGTGCTCGGCGCCGGTTATCTGGACCATCAGCGCCGCAGGTAGGGTGGATCGCGCGCTCCGTCGCGCGACGCTCTTACGGCTTCGCCGGCACACGGAAACATCGAGCGGCGGAGCGCTCGATCCACCTTCCAGTAAACGCGCGCTACGGTCCGCCGGGCGGGCCGAATGTGGGTGGCGCGACAAAAAAAGTATTGGCCCCGGAGACGGGCGATGCGGCGGTGCCCTCCAAAATAAATTTGCCGCTGGTTGAATTATTCCCGCCGTTGAAGTTGGAGTAGTTCGCCTTCGTAATATCCGGAACGTAAACTTCCGCCGATCGGGTGGCGCCAGTGGGACTGCCGATCGACACGACGACGTTGTCCCGCACCGTGACGGAGTTCCCGGCGATGGTGATTTTATTCACGAGATTCGTGCTGTTAATGTTCAGGGTCACGTCGCTGACGAAAATCACAGAGCCGTTGGCGCCGGTCGCATAGAGCCTCAAAATCGTGTCCGCGCTGATGCGCCCGCCGCCAATCGTCAGAGTGCCATTGTTGCCGAGGGCTCCGACCTTGATCACGTCGGCCGAGATATTCGCGGCCGACATGGTAATGGAGCCGGACCCGCCTGTGTGCCGGATGTCGACGTAGCCGCCGGCGTGGTCCGCGCGAATGGTATCGGTCGGCGCGACTCCAGTTGAACCGTTCACGTTGATGGCGCTGCTCGCGCCGGTGGCGAGGATCGTGATTTTTCCTCCGGGCCCGGCCGCGGCGGCGTCGAGGAGGGACAGGAGCTGGCCCGTGTTGCTGATGTTAATGGCGACGCCGGTTCCCACGTTACTCTGCAGATTAATATTGCCGCCCGAGCTGCTTCTCCGCCGCGGCGCGCCGGAGGGATCTGCGGAGGAAACGGTGATGGCGGAATTGACCGTGATCGCACCACCGGTCGAATTGAGATTCACGGTGCCGCCGTTGCCGCTCGGCTCCGAGGCGCTTGGCATCAGGCCTGTCGTCGCCTGGATGGGAGAACCAACGGTGATGGCGCCCGTGGCGTTGACCGTGAACGTTCCTCCGCTGCCGGCAATCGCCGCAGTGGAATTGCCGCCGCCGTTGAAGGTGACCGCTCCCTGAATATTATCCGCCGCGGACGGACCAAAAGTGAGCGACGGAACATTGATGGTGAGCTGTCCACCATCGAAGGGGCCAAATCCCGGCGGCGTTCCGAAATCCGGGCCGTTGAAGTTGATGCCGCCGGTCGAGGTGAGCGAGGCAGCGGTAATAATATGGGCGACCGGAACGGGGAAGGCGCTGGGAAATGTAAAACGCGTGATGCCACCGGTGCCGACCTGAATGCCGGGCCCGATGACATTGGTGCCGGATAATTGCCCGGCAGTGATGGTACCGGTGCTGTTAAGCGTTCCGAAAACATCGATCCGCCCCGTCACCGTCAACTTGCCGTTGATCTGCAACGTGACTGTGCCCCCCACTCCACCAATGCTTCCGTCGGCGTTGTTAATGTAAGCGTTGAGGTCCTTTCCGACATTCGCATCTGCCAGGGTGAGCTTGATGACCGCGTTCGAGCCGATCGTTCCAGCACCGCCAGCAGCGAAGTCGCTGTTGAGAATGGTAAAGTTCGCGTTCGATGTCGTCGTGAAGGCGCCGCCGACAGTGAAATCGATCCCCGCCCCGGCGCCGATGAACCCTTTGAAGCGGTTGTCGATCTGCACCGTGACCTGATCCGTCATGAGATTGCCGCCGATCGACGAAGTAATATTCCCGCCAGTCTGGATCCGCCCGCCATTGGAATTGTTGATGGCGAGGCGCAGGGCGCCGCTGTTTCCAGTCGTTAGGCCGCCCGTGATGTTGAGGGCGATGTTGCCTCCCGTTCCAATGAGCCCTGGGGCGGAATTGTTCACGGAAAGGTCGAGTCCTCCGTCGGCCCGGGTCGCGGTGTAAGAGCTGCCCCCCAGCGAAATCGCGCCGCCGTTGGTGAGGGTGCGGCCGGCGCCGATCTGCACCGTGCCGGACAAATCGAGTACGCTAATCGCGCCGCCCGCCGTCAGGGTCAGGTTACTCCCGGCGGTTTGGTTCGCCGTCGTGGGACCGGTGCGCAGGATGGCGGCGCCGCCAAGCGTCATGGCAGCGCCGGAATTCACGTTAATGTTCCCGCCGCTCGTTAGGCCGCCGCCGTCAGTCAGGAGCGTCAAGCCATTGCCGATCTGCAAAGTGCGGCCCGCGTTCAGCTGGATATTGAGGCCATCTGAGATTCCACCATTGAATCGCTCGATGTCGGCGGCGCCCGTGATCGAAATATCATTGCCGGCTTGCAGGGTGACATTTCCGGAGGAAGCGCTGGCTGTGGCGACAAGGGTCCCGCCGTTCCAGGTGAAATTGTTGCTCGCCAACAACGAGATCGTCACGTCAGCGAGATTGACCGGCGACGTTGTGCCGACCGTCAGATTGCCGCGCGATGAAGCGAGCAATGTTTCGCTTTGAATCGTGCCGCCGTTGAGGGTGATTTGCGCCGTGCCGACCAGGGGAGCGCCCGTGTGCAGGATCGTGATCGTGCCGCGATCTGCCTGGAGGGTGGCGCCGTTGGTCACGATGTCGCTGCCGGGAGTATTCAGAAAGATGCTGCCGCCGGTGCCCGGCGCTGCGTTATTCAACAGCGAAAGCAGACTCGCGCTGGAGTTCAAGGTAATGCCGGTCCCGCTCGTTAATCCACTATCGAGGGTGATAATGCCGCCGGCGGTGCTCCGCCGCACCAAGGTCCCGGCGAAGGCAGGTGTCGGATCGTTGTAGGAAGTTTGGATCCGCGACGCGATGCTCAGCGTGCCGCCAAGCGCCGAAAGTGAGACCGTTCCACCCGTGCCGGAAAAACTTCCGACTGGAATAAAGGCAGTCTGCGCGTCGATGGGAGAGTTCACCGTCACGCTGCCGCCCGCGGTGCCGCGCAGGATTCCGCCATTGGCGCCGTTGGTCAGAGTCTCCGGCGCGTTGATCGCAATGTTGTTCTCCGCGATCAGCCGCAGCGTGCTCACATTGAAGATCCCCATTCCCCCGAGCGTCAGATTCGATCCCGGGCCGCGGGCATAAAAGGAAAGCGACGGAATTCCCTGGAAAACAATATCAGGCCCGGAGATATCGATCGAGCCGTTCTGCGTCGCGAGCAAGACACTCTGCATTCCCGCGAAGGTGAAAGTGGCATTACCCGCACTCGCCGAGGTGATCGGGCCGATTGAGATCAAGGCCAGATTCGTCGCGCCACCGCCGGCGGTGGAAATGGTCGGATTGCCGACGAGTTGCAAGGCCGTGAATTTGAATGCGGCCACCGGTGCGTTTGGGCCATAAAGACCGTTGATGCCGCTCGTGGTATCGAACGGCGTCGTGGCTGTGAACGCCCAGGTCGAGAACGGGCCGTCCTGGGTTGCGTCGCGATAGATTTTTCCGAAGTCGGTGACTCCGGCTCGCGTGATCGCGGGGTCGGTCTGGATCGCCGTCCCGCTATCGATCGGATAAGGAACGAAGCTTGTGATCGGCGGCGGCGTTCCGAATTTGCTCGGAGTCGGGGCCACGGTCGGAGTGGGCGTGGGCGAAGGAACTGGGCTTGGCGTCGGAGTCGGAGTCGGGACCGGCGACGGAGTCGGCGTGGGAGTGGGAACTGGTGAGGGCGTTGGGGTCGGAGTGGGAATCGGACTCGGCGTCGGCGTCGGGGTTGGAATCGGACTCGCTGTCGGCGTTGCAGTCGGCGTGGGGGTTGGCAGCGTGACCGCGGCCGTTTTCCGATCGATCACATCGAGCGATTGCGGATCGACCATTGTCACCAGAGTGCCGCGCCCAAAGATCACCAGATTCGTATCGATGAGTTCGCCCGCCGCTTTTTTCTCGAGCTGCACGTGCTGCGCGTCTGCCACGAGCGGCTCACTGCCGAGCGAACGGGAGAAACCCTGCGTGAGGAGAGACGTCTGCCAGAGCCTTTCGAGATCGAAATCCACCAATTCGGAAAGCCGGGTGGCGTTCGGGTTCAGAATCATCATCTGTCCCGCGTGCATCAGGATGGATTCGCCCAGTTGCCCCTTCAAATAGATGCGCATCGTCCCTTCGAGAACCAGATATTTCGCGTACGAATCGGGATGGTACTCCACCATCACCGTCGTCCCGGTGATCGCCGCCGTTACCGCTGCAGTTTGGATTTTCGCGCCGCCGGAATCTTTCGGAACACGCAACAGAATTGCGCCGCTGCTCAAGGCGATCGTGCGCGTTCCTTCGTTAAAACTGAAGATCGTGTTCGCGCCGAGGCGGGCGATCGTGAGGTCCGTAAACGTGAGTTCCGCACGCGACTCCGTTCCGGTGCGGACCGCTGTATCTCCCCGCACGTCATCGCTCACGGTGGCAGGACGCGGCGCGCCCTGACCAGGCAGCAGTTTCACGTCCTTGATCACCTGGGTGACGCGCGCTTCCTTCAGCACGCCGCCGTTCGCGTGATCGATCGCAAAAGGCAGCACGAACGCGGCCGCCACCAGCGCAGCGCGTGTTCTCTCTCCCAAAAATCCAATTGCAGCTTTCATTCTGGCTAGAACCTGAAGCTCAACGAGAGCGCTCCTCCGATGTTCGCCACGCTGTAATCAAAAACGCTCTTGCTCGATTGGCTCGACGCCAGGGTGCTGGCCGCGCTCGCAGAGAAGCATTTCGTCACCCGGTAATTCGCGGTGAGCGCGAACACCTCGCTCACGTCGGTCCGATCGGCCGTATAATAATCGCGCACGAAAATCCGCCCCGTGGCGTCGAGCGAGAACGATCGCGTCAGCCTGACGGCGTAGCCGGCATAGACATCGAATTCATGGCGGCGCGGCGGCGCGGGCTCGGCATGCACGCTGAAATTGGCGTCCGTGCCTAACGAGAACTGCTGCGCGCGTCCGATCCGGAACGGAAGCTCAGCGCTGACGAAAATGGAATGGTTCGAGAAAAATTCGTTGAAGCTATTCGAAAATGTCAGCCGGTTATAATCGTATTCGCCGCGCAGCATCAGGTTGTGCAGCTTCGGCACGATGTAAACCAGGCCCGCGCGGAAATCGAAGCTGCCAAAATCGAGATCGCTGTAACGGTCGTAATAAAAAGATTGCTGCTGGACGGTGAACGATCCGAAAAAAGTGCGGCTGAATTGCGGCGCGTAGGTTACCCCCGCGGCCGGGGCGACGAGCAAGTCGCCGCGCGCGCCGCTCTTCGCCAGCGCCACGTTCGAAGTGTAATAAAACGGGGTCGCAACTGAAACGCTGAACGGCTCGTAACGTTCGATCCGTTTGAGGATCTGCTGCTCGCCCAGATCCGGATCGTTTGGACTCTCGACGGCGTAACCATTGTCGTCCCCATTTTCGAGCGAGTACGCATCGCCGTGCATCAGCGTCTGATTGCGCAAAAGCTGCGCGCGATCGACATCCTGCGTGACCGGGGTTTGCGCTGGAGCCGGCGCCGCCGCCACAATCAGCGCCGCAGTCGCAAGCAAAGCTGCCGCAAGGGGGCAACGGCACCGCCGAAATTTGAGAATGCCGCGCATGGAGAGCGTTCAGTTGTGACGCTCGCGATTCCACGCGTCAAGCAGTTAAACCGTCGGCGCGCGATGGCGTTTGGCGAAAACGCCCTACAATTCCAGCAAACTTCGCTGCCACGGAACGAGCAGCGTCGCGCTCCGGCTTTCATCTGCCGCAACGGCGTCCAGCGCGCCACGGGGCGCGATGAACGAAGGCTCAAGGCCATGCTCATCGGCGACCGCATCGCGCCGGCGTCTTAACGCTTCGGCCGCGCGTTCGGTGGCCGGAGTCGGCCGCACGCCTTTCCGTCGCAGCCGGACAGGCCACTCGGCTTCGGGCAAACTCAATCCTCTCTCCGCCGCGGCGCGAAAGGTCTGGCGGCGGCGCGCGGAAAAGTGCCGGTGATCGGGCGCTTCGCCGGCAGCAAAGGCCTCGGCGGCCTGCAGCAAAAGATGATTTTGGAGAACGTGAAACGCCGGCCGATCCGCCGCCTGCGCTTCTTTTTCGCGCCACTGCCACAACTCGCGCAAGACCGCGGAAGCACGGCCGCCAAGTTTGCCGGAGCCGGCGATGCGCCACGCTTCCTCCTCATCGCGCACCCGCTGCACCGAGGTCTGCTCGAGGGCGCGCTGGCACGATTGCTGGAACCACTCGAGCCGGCCGCGCTCGCGCAATTCCGCTTCGAGTTTTTCCGCCAGCGGCAAAAGGTAACGCGTGTCGTTCAGCGCGTATTCCGCCATTTGCCTCGGCAACGGCCGCTGGGCCCAGTTCGCCTTCTGCGAACCTTTCGTGAGCACGACTCCGAAATAACGCTCGACCAGCGCCGCCAGACTGAATGCGCGAAGGCCCAGCAAACGCGCCGCGATCACCGTATCGAAAATCCTGGTCGCGACGAAATTCAGGCTCCGGCGCAAAAGACGCAGATCGAAGTCCGCGCCTTGCAGCACGATTTCCTTCCCGGTCAGCATTTCCGCGAGCGGTTTCAGATCGAAGCCGGCGAGCGGATCGATCAGGTAGTCGTGGCCCGGAAAACTCAACTGCACGAGACAAAGCTTTTCGAAATAACAATGCAGACTGTCCGCTTCGGTATCGACCGCGATCCGGTCGTGCGGCTCGAGCTGCGGAAGAAGATCGGCGAGTTGGGAATCGGTCGCGATCATCTCAATCCACTCAAGAGCAGTTCCGCGTTTGTTTTCGTCGCGTTCAGATTGTCGATCAGCTTTTCCATCGCTTCGATCGGCGGCAGCGCGGCCATGGCTTTCCGCAGCACCTGCACGCGCTCCCATTCCTCCGGATGATAAAGCAGATCCTCACGGCGCGTCGCGGATTGGAGGCAATGGATCGCGGGATAAAGCCGCTTCTCCACGAGCGACCGGTCGAGATGCAGCTCCATGTTGCCCGTGCCCTTGAATTCTTCAAAAATCACCTGGTCCATTTTGCTGCCGGTATCGACCAGGCAGGTCGCCAGGATCGTGAGGCTGCCGCCTTCCTCGCAGTTGCGCGCCGCGCCGAAAAACTTCTTCGGCTTCAGCAGCGCCTTCGCTTCCACCCCGCCCGACATCGTCCGGCCTTTGCCCGGCTGAAGCGAATTGTAACCGCGCGCCAGCCGCGTGATGCTGTCGAGCAGAACGACCACGTCCTTCTTCTGCTCCACCAGCCGCTTCGCGCGCTCGAGGACGAGCTCCGCGACTTCGACGTGCCGCCGCGAATTCTCGTCGAAAGTTGAATTGTAAACGTCGCAATCCACTTCGCGTTGCAGGTCGGTCACTTCCTCCGGGCGCTCGTCCACCAGCAGAATAATCAAAGTGATCTCCGGATGATTCACCCGGATCGCCTTCGCGATCTCCTTCAACAAAATGGTTTTGCCGACACGCGGCGCGGCCACAATCAATCCACGTTGTCCCCGGCCCAGCGGAGTCAGCAGATCCACCGCGCGCGCGCTGATGGAATTCGTCTTCGAATTCTCCAGCATGATCCGGCCTTCCGGATAAAGCGCCGTCAGCTTGTCGAAATCTGTCGGCTCCTTCCATTCCTCGGCTGGCATTCCCTCGACTGTTGTCACTTCATCGAGCATCAGCAATTTTTCGCGGTCGCGCGGTAAACGCAATGTGCCGCTGATTTTTTGCCCCGGCCGGAAATGGAATAGCTGGAGGAACGCGCGTTGCACGCCAACGTCTTCCGGCACCGCAAGAAAATTCAGGCGCGGCCAGCGCAGCACGCCGAATGAATCCGCAACCGGATCGAAAAACCCAGTGGCCGTGACCGGAATGTTTCGCGTGAGCGCGGCCCGGATCAGGTCGAGGATTTGTTGGTGACGCGATCGGCCGGGATAGACGCGCAATTCAAAATCGCGGCAAAGCTTTTCGATCTCCGCCGGTCCGAGCGCCTGGAGCTCGTTGAGATCCAGCGACGCCGGCAGCACCGGAGCTAGCGAAGCGTCCGTTGTCGCCAGGGCAGTTGCTGCTGTCTCAGCGGCAGGGGCATTTTGCTCCGCCGCTTCGATCGCCGTTGAATCGCTTTCGTCCATTAATTCCTTGTTCCGAGCTGCCGCCAAAAGTTCGCCAGCAATCGCGCCTGTTCCGCCAACCCATCCTTGCCGCCGTTGTTCCAAACCACATGATCGGCCCGGGCGATTTTCTCCGTGAGCGGCATTTGCGAATCGATCATTTGTTGCGCGGCCAATCTGGTTGGAGGGCGGAGCTCCCGCGACGCCTCGATGCTACCGGGAGGACTCGAAGGAGCTCGTCCCTCCATGGCAACCATCCGCGCGACGAGCCGCTCGAGCTGCACGCCCGGAGAGCAGGCCACGACCACGACGCGATCGCACAAGGTTTCACCGCGGGTTTCATAAAGAAGTGGAATGTCAGCAAAAAAAAGATCGGTGGAGTTGCGCCGGCTTTCGGCTTCGAGGCTCCACTGACGGCGGATGCGCGGATGCAGGATTTGCTCCAGCGCGCGTTTCTTTCCCGCGTCGGCGAACACTATCGAGCGAATCGCGGCCCGGTTCAAGTCCCCGCTCGCAGAATAAACAGCCCCGCCAAATTCCTGCTCGATCAGTCCCCTCACCTCCA
The DNA here is from genome assembly GCA_041167545.1 of Verrucomicrobiota bacterium. Classification (GTDB taxonomy): domain Bacteria; phylum Verrucomicrobiota; class Verrucomicrobiia; order Chthoniobacterales; family UBA10450; genus AV80. The sequence goes on along the minus strand of JBEEHT010000013.1, from coordinate 6,481 downwards.
GGTCGCGATCCGCCAGCTCACGCGCGGCCTGGTCGGCATCGAAGAACGTTGCATCCGGAACCATCGCGCGCAGAGCTCGACCGAAGCTGGTTTTGCCCGTGGAAATTCCACCCGTGATCCCGATGGCCGGCATGTTGTGATTCTAGGTAAAGAAGAAGCTGAAAAGCATCTCGGATTGGCGGGAGCTTCCCAGATCGCGCGGCACCAGTTTGCTCCGGCCCGGCTTATTCGACAAGCCCGGTGAGTCGGCCTGTCAGTCAGATCGTTTGAATGCGCGGAAGCGGGGAAACCAGCGTCCGACAGTCGCAGCATACCGATCGTACTCAGAGCCAAATTGGCGGCGCAGGGCCGGTTCCTCGTAGCCCCACACGAAAAGGTTGGCCGCCGTAAACCAGACAATCCAATAAACTAATAGAGCGGCGGATCGCGTGAGCAAAACCTCACCCCACACGATCAACGTCACACTGAGGTACATCGGATTGCGCACGTATCTGTACAAGCCGCGCACGACAAGGACCCGGGGTGGATCCACCGGCGCGAGCGTTCCGCGCCCCGTCCGGGCGAACTCAAAAATGCAGACGCCCAATAGCGCCGCACCCCAACAAATAAGAAACAGCCCGATCCAGTGAAGCGGACTCCGACCTTCAACCACCACAGATCGAAGTCCAAAGAAGCGCCATGGCAGGTACCCCGCGAAGAATCCCGGAAAAACGATCGTCCAGAAAACGCTTCGCACTGCGAGCCACGCGCGGGACATCTAATTCCTACTTCCTCCTTCTTACTTTCTTCTTGGCCACCATCGTCCGACCTGGCGGCAGTAGACTTCGTACGGTTGACCAAAAGTTTCTCGCAGGGTGGACTCCTCGTACAACGCGAAGAGGTGCGTTCCGAGAAAGAACAAGCCTGTATAACCCAAAAGCGGCCACGATTCGTAGAAAAGCGCCGCGCCAGCGAGCGCAAGTCCCGCCCCGATGTACATGGGGTTTCGCACGTAGCGGTAGGGACCGCGAATCACCAGTCGCCGCGGCGGATCGAACGGCGCTGGAGTTCCTTTCCCGATAACTGCCAGCGTGAAAATGCACCAGAGAGCGATCACTGTCCCCACCCCGCCGATCAGCATTCCTGCCACTTGTTGTAGCTCAATCGCTGCCGGGCGGACAATCCCGGCCCCGGCCAAAACGCGGGCCGGCAGATAAATGAGGAAGAAGCCGATAAACAGCGCCGAGAAAGTAATCACCCGAACAAAAACAAACATTGTTTACCTTTGACGCATTAGGTTTCGCTCCCGGGCAACGCGCTCCCTCGCCAAATGAGATCAGTTATCACCAACCCTGTCGAGCGCGAGATTCAGCTTCGTTCCATCCTTCCTACTTCCTACTTCCAACCTTCTACTTTCTACTTTCTACTTTCTTCTTCGAGCTCGATTACTTCAAAGGAAACGAGATCCTTCCATTGCTCAATCCACCTATCGAAAAGCTGCGGTGAATCAGTCTCCATAAGCTGGTAACAGGTATCCCCGTCTTTCTCCAGCCAACTATCGATGTAAGACAAGCCCTCGGGAAGCATCCTTCCTTTCTCACGGAAGCGATCGTAGACAGCCGCTTTACATCCGGGGGCAAATGTCTCGACGACCATGTATCTCATATAATGCTGCGCGCAGAACTACGCCCCACCGCATTTCAAGATCAACAAGAGGCTTACGATGGAGGAGCCTTGCCTTCCTTCATCCCTCACCGATGCGGGCCGACTCGACGAACTCTCGGTACCGGCAATCCTTACCAGGTAAGCCCCTTCAATCCCGCCTCCAGCTTCTTTACAATCCTTAGCTCATTACCCATGCCGGCTGCTCGAACTGCCCAGCCCTTCCCTTCCAGACCTTCGGGTCCTTTGATCTCGGTCCATTTGCCGTCGCTTTTTAACACCGCGAGCTTTGCGCAGCCCAAGTACTCCATCTGCTCGCCGCCAGGCTCGTCAAATTGAGGGAACGAAAGCGCCATGGTGCCGTCCGCGATCTGGTAAATGAGAAGATGCAGCAAAACGGAGCCCCGAACGTTTGGGTTCACGATCGAATAATATCCGGCTATCTGCGCCTCTTTCGCCAGTTTAAGAGCGAGCGCGTCGTAAGCCCCGTTGAGCTCAGAGTGGATCACTCTCATTCCAAAGAGCCGCGTCCCCGAAATATTCGCGCGGACAACCACCCATCCCTGGATGGGCGAGATCAGCAGACTCTTGTAGAATTTTGGGCTTATGGATCTCTTCAGGACCCGCGCCGGAATAACATTGATCTCCGCTAGCGTGCGGCCCTGAGCTATGGGTGGGGCTGCATCGCTGCTGCGGAGGAAAGCGACTAGAATGAGGATGATTAGAAACGGCTTCATGCCCGATTTTGACAAACGCCAACGTCCAAGGCGAGACAAATCTCCCCTTGTTTCGGATGATCGCTACTCTCCTGGTATCGATTGAAATCGGGCGCGATCTTTCGCGGAGCAATGCGGCGCAGGCGAACACCTATTGGGGTGCGCGAACGCCACCCGATTCACCGTGAGCTCAATCTAGGAGCCGGGAGCGCCGAAGGTAGCCTTCCCGAGATCACGATATTGTGAATGTGCGCCACTGGGACAGAGCCGAAGGAAACAATGCGGTCGCCGACGTGAATCGGTGAGCCCACGGTGCCCGGAGTGATGCCGCTAACGAGATCGTAATCCGTGGTGGATAGCGCAAGACCGACAAAGCCGCCCCGACTTGGCTGCGCGATCGCAGCCTGCGGGAAAGCGACAGCAATCAAATAGGCGATGAGCTTCATGCTCTAACGACAACTAGATCAGCCGCGGCTACTGAGAATTGGCGCGATCTCGCATTTAGGAATCTTCACAATTCGGCTGGCGAGCGTGCGGAAGTCTTCAAACTCTTTTCCTTTTACCGTTTCGGTTTGTTTATCTCTCAGTTCGCTGGCGTCTCGTCACATCTATCATTGTCTGCGGCATTGTGTTCGTTGGAAATCTCCCAGTTCCAATGCTCGGGGAGAAGTTTAAAGCAAAAGACTGTCCAATGAACGCAGTCAAAAATGTCATAATAGGTAATATAGCCGTAAAGCACAGCTTGACCTACTTCTAAGGACTTGAATTGCTCCACCTCTTTGTCACTCAAAGGTTCCGCTGTCGTGAAAGTGAACGTATACTCGCCGCTAGGCGACAACAGCAAGTTGTTGAGCGGAGGACCAGCACCAGGTTTTTTTGGCATTTCGAAGTCTATTTTTTTCCCGGCTTTGACGATTTGGAGTTGACAGTCCATCGCTACCCTCCTTGCAAATGTTTTTCCGGTATTCCTGATGGGGATTCTGATGACAAACTTAGCGCCAACTTGAGGCGGCTCACTGTTGGGCTGCTGGAGAGTAGATACCCATGAGCGCTGGTCGAGATGCGCCATTTCCAGAGCCGTTTTGTTGGCCCGTGTAGCGGCATCAGTCGATTGTTTCATGTAATACAATTGAAACGCATAAATGACGATTCCGAGCACCCCCGCATATGCGATGATTTTTTGGACTTTAAACTGTCGCTGTTCCCAGTACGCCGCATCATTAGCGTTGGGCTTATTGCTATCAGCTGGTTCACTCACAGCTGTGCCTTCCCCGCGCTCACGTTCGGAATCAACTCCATCGCTGGGTCAGATGCTCGCTCAGGGCTCCTTGGGATTCGCGTGAACCACCGGAGCGCGATCCTTGACGAGCCACCACAACAAAACAGGCATCTCTTCTGGTGCTGAGAGTTCAGGCAACAACATATCTATTCTCGTAAGAGTCAGTGTAGCAGCGGCCCCCCCCTTGTTGTGAGGTGCACGCGGTCTGTAAATAACCCACTGCACGGGAATCTTGATCAGAAGAAGGATTGCTCCGAGTCCGCCTATCGCAACGAGAATAATACCGCCTGAGGTTGTTTTGATCTTCGCCTTGGCGGCGTCCTTCGTCGCGGAAAGCTCGATTTCCGTTTGGGTCGGGTTGGGCGTTGCCGCAGCCGAAGTCGATATGAAGATCAGGACAATTCCAGCGATAATCATTGCAGTGAATGTAGCCCAGAGGAGGTGTAGAAGTCGGGAGATTTGCTTGCGTGTCATCGATTAGTTTGCGTGGAGAATGATAATCTAGGGACTTTTCGGCGCGTTGGGCGTCGCCGAATACTCATTTCTCGCGCGTGTTTTCACCTTAGTCGTAACTAGATCTGAGATCTCGCCGAGGGTTCTGCAGTTAGCCATCTCATCCTCAGTAAACTTTATATTGAATTCGGTCTCGAGGGCCATAAACAACGGCATTGGGTCAAGGTCGTTCGCGCCAAGATCCTCACTGAATGAGGCCGTGCGAGTTACATTCCGCTCCATCACGCCAAGTTCCTTAACCGCGGCGGCACGTACGCGCTGCCATACTTGATCCGAGTCAGGAGAGGGGGATGCGTACCGATTCGTACGAGTTTCAGTTTGAGTCCCAGATGCATTCGCTCCTCCATGTGTAAGAGCAAATATTAAAATACCGCTTCCAAAACACATAAAAAACAGACCTGGCCCAATGCCAGAAAAAACAAGTTCTCCCAACCGGGATTTGACCGACAGCTTGTTGCGACCAGTGGTCAATCCGTGTCGATAAAGAAGGTACCCAATTACGCCAAACACGATTCCACCGAAATCGATGATGAGGCGTTCAATTCCGCGCCAAGTTATGGGGCTCACGTTAGTAGTTCGTCTATGTCGGAGACTGGAAGGCGTGAGCCAGCCGAGGGGGCATGATCGAAGGATATGAAACGCTGGTTGTTGCGGTCAATCCGAAAACGGCGGAGGCTCTGAGCCGCTCGGCGGCGCGGCGCAATCCAGACTGGAGATTCAATTCATGAAAACGAAAATGCACTCTCTTGTCCTTCTGTTTCTCCTGGCGACAGGGATCAAGACGTTGGCGCAGCCGTCGGCGGGCGGAATTGTTTACGGGCCGAAGGGCGCTTTCAATCTCAGCGCGCCGAAGGGGTGGAAGCTCGATCCTACCGCGGGCTCTGGGCAAGGCCTGCCGTGCGTCCTTTATCCGGAGGGCGCCACTTGGAAGACAGCCGACCCATTGATGTACGCGAAGATTGCGAGCACCAATTACGAGGAGGCCGAGGCGTTCGCAAAGGAGGCAATCGAGGACATGAAGAAGAAGCGGCCCGGGTTCAAACTGGAACGGGTAGCATCGGGTAAAACGGCGGGCGGCCAGGCTTACTTCATCAATGAGTATCCGCCGACGAAAGATTACAAGCGCTCGGAGCGAGTCGCGTATGTCCAATTGCCGAAGGCCGTCGCTTACATTGTTTTCACATCCGACGAGAAGTTGACCTATGCGAAGCACAAGAGCGCGCTCGAGGAAGCGGTGAAGTCACTCCGCTCGATGAACGTCGATTATCCGGAGAAACCCAAGCAGCCTTAGGTCGCGATTTCCGCGATGGCTAAAGCCGCAATCGCGATTATGCTAACCGTCTCCCTGACACAGTAGTTCTCCTCCGGATCCCCTCCAGAGCGAGAGGATTCCTGTGAGGAGAGTTCAGTTAATTGCTGTCGGTCTTGTTCTCGCCACGCTGGCGTTTGCCGCGCCATTGCTGCCGGCGGCGTCTGTCCGAGTCACGACCTGGAACCTGGAATGGTTTCCGAACGGTTCGCCAAAAGAAATCCCAACCGCCGAACAGACAAAACGGATTACCGCCGTCGCCGACATTCTCCGGCCATTGAACTCCGACATTATTCTTTTGCAGGAGGTGCAGGATTACGCGGTTTGTGCGCGACTCGCGGAGGCGATCCGCCCGCATATCTACCAGGTCGCAATCTGTTCCGCCTCGGAAGCGCGAGGTGGCGGTGGAGCCCTATTGGCACGTCACTGAGACTACTGTTCCCGTTCCGGCATGGCCGGGCTTGGAGTCGTAGCCAGGGTCGGTCTTTACGACCACGATTTTCCTGTCGTTACCGGAGATCACCGATCCGGACTTCGTGGCCGAGCTTGTCGCGATAACGGTGATGTAAGGCGGGACGCTGCTGGGCGGTCCTAAACTATTCTTGGAATCGCTTTTCCATGTGCCTCCACAATTCGGAGGGTTCGAGCTAAGCGAGTTGGCAAAACCGTTAAAGGCAGAAGGCGCTACGCTTTGGCTAAGTCCATTCATTTTCGCCCATTGCGAGCCCCAGAAGTAGACTTTTCGCCCAAGTACCGCGTCGTCATCTCCAATAACAAAACTTCCGGCCCCAGTTGGTGTCGGTGACGGCGTAGGAGTAGGACTTGGGGTCGGGGTCGGGGTCGGTGTCGGTGACGGCGTAGGAGTAGGACTTGGGGTCGGTGACGGCGTAGGAGTAGGACTTGGGGTCGGGGTCGGCGTAGGAGTCGGCTCCGGTGTTGGTGAAGGCGTAGGAGTCGGTGTTGGGGTCGGAGTCGGCTCCGGCGTTGGTGAAGGCGTAGGAGTCGGTGTTGGAGTAGGAGTCG
>JBEEHT010000012.1:0-16568 GCA_041167545.1 Verrucomicrobiota bacterium | reverse complement strand
GGAATTACCCGTTCAAAATTGGAAGTAGATGAATGCATTGCTGCTGCCTTGAGTAAGAATAATCGCGCAAGCCATCAGGAACCAGGCGGTGGTGACGACCCACCGCGGAAGACGTTGCACGGCGGTTTCGATCGAGATATCGCGCAAGGACCAGTGCGCGAGCAGAAGGAAGAAGGTGACGATCCCGACTTGTAACATCTCCCGCGTGCTCAGAATGGCGTCGCCGGTCGGATGCCGCCCGAACATCCCGCCGATCAGACGACTCGCGACGTCAAAATCCGACGCGCGAAAATAAACCCACGCGACCAGCACCGCGACGTAAGTGATCAGGCCGAGAAGCAGTTTGAGGCCAAGGTTATTCGCCCACGCGGCGTCTTTTTTCACGAACGCTTTCACCAAGCGCTCGAGCGCCAGATACGAGCCGTGCAACAAACCCCAGACCACAAATGTCCACGCGGCCCCGTGCCAAAGCCCGCCGATGAACATCACGATAATCAGATTGATCATGGCGCGAGCGGCGCCGAGCCGGTTGCCTCCGAGCGGAATGTAAAGGTAATCGCGCAGGAACGTCGAAAGCGAGATGTGCCAGCGCCGCCAGAAATCCGAGAAGCCAATGGCGGCGTACGGGAACCGAAAATTATCTTTGAGATGAAAGCCGAGGCAGAGGGCGGCGCCGATCGCACAGGTCGAGTAGCCGGCAAAATCGAAGAAAATCTGGCCGGCGAAGGCCATGACGCCCATCCACGAATCCAGCGCCACGAGCGGACCGCCATGGCCGAAGACGCGATCGGCCGAGCCAGCCAACATCGTGTCGGCCAGGACGACTTTCTCAAACAGACCGAGCGTCATCAGCAGCAGTCCCCAGAGGAACCGGCCGGCCTGCGGCTTTGGCGGCGCGCCGAGCTGCGGCAGGAAATCGCCGGCCCGAACGATGGGTCCTGCCACGAGCTGCGGAAAGAATGAAACCGCGAGGGTGAAATCACGAAGCGAGCGCGTCGGCCGCATCACTCCGCGATAAATGTCGAGCGTATAGGAAAGGGAATGGAAGGTATAAAACGAGATGCCGATCGGCAGAAAGACATCGAGATGAGGCGGCTTGTATTGAATGCCGCCGCGCGCCAGCACCCACTGAAAATTCTCGAGCAGAAAGTTTCCGTACTTAAAGAAGCCGAGCATGCTCAGGTTCACGACCACACTGATGATCAGCCAAACTCGCCGCTCGCCTGGCTCCGTCAGTTTCCCCATTTTGCGGCCGAGATAAAAATCGAGCGCGGTCGTTGCGAAGAGAAGCGCGGCGAAGGGCGGATTCCAAGCGCCGTAAAAAAGATAACTCGCGACGAGCAGCAGGTTTTTCCGCGCTTCCCACGACCGCATGTTCCAGTACGCCGTGACGACGACGGCGAAGAAAACCACGAAAGTCAGCGAATTGAACAGCATCGGAAGCGCGTTTCCTACCGTGTCGTTGCGATGACGACAAGCCCTTTACATCGGCCACAGTGCGATTATTTGCTTCGCCATGGATTTCATGATCCACCACGAGGGGCGGGAGCTGGGCCCATACTCCGAGCCCGAGGTCCGAAGTCGTCTTATCGCCGGCACGATATCGCTTTCCGATCTCGGCTGGCACGAAGGCGCTACTGAGTGGGCGCCGCTTTCCGCATTCCGACAATTCGCCACCAGCTATCGACAACCGTTACCGGCGTCGCCTCCGCCTCTTTCGGTTCCCGTCGCGGCGAGCGAGATCAAGTCGAGTCTGCCGGCGCTCGATAAAAAATCCCTCGGATCGTACACAGCCACGACGTTGCAGGCCAATGAGCGGCCGCTTTATAAGACAACCATCCACTGGATGGTGTTGGTGGGTCCGATCGTTTGGGCTTCTCTCTCGCTCATTATCATTTTGCCCATTGCCATGTTCGCTTCGTGGAAGGGTTCTTACTGGGGTTGGGCGTTGCTGCTTATTCCCATAGCTCTCCTTCTCTCCGCCGCGGTCGCCGTCAAAACAAGCGAGCTCGTCATCACCGACCGGCGCGTCCTCATCAAGGTCGGATTCATCCAGCGGCAAACCTTCGAGATGTTTATCTCGAAGATCGAATCCGTGGCGGTCGTCCAGGGCATGGTCGGAAGACTTCTAAATTACGGCACGGTCGAGATCCGAGGTACCGGCGGGTCATCCGAATCGTTCGCGACGATTGCCGAGCCGCTTCAATTTCGGGATGCGATTCAGCTCGTGCAGAGCGAATCGGAAAAGCGCTAGTGAGATACTGCGAACGAGACGACCGTGTCTGCCTCACGATAATTCGTCCAGAAATCCTCGCCGTCGAAGCCTAGCGAACGACATTGAAATGGAACGCGAGCTAACTCTGTGATCTTGGGATTCTCTTCCCGCGGATCCAGCCGCGCGATGCGCCAATTCCCCTCGCCTTGCTCGGTTCCACGCAAGACGTAGATCAAATCATCCACAAAAACGTGGCCGCAGATCTCGGCGCCGACTTCGATCACCCGAAGGATGTTCCCGCGCTCGTCGAGCTTAAGTATTCTATGCTTATACCACTGACTTAGGTGGAGATTCTCGCCATCGAAACTGAGGTAGGAGCCGGTTAACTCCGGACAGGGAATCCGCGAGCTTTCCGAAAATCCTTTTTCGGAATCGTAGCGCCAAAGGTAACGATCGTCTTCGGTGCCTTCGCCCAGAGTGAACCAAAGGTCTTTCCCGATGGAGACCGCCGCCCATGGAATTCCCGGCGCTTCCTTCTCTTGGCGAACAGTCCAGGACGTTGGGTCCATCTCATAAATGCGGCGCAGATCGCGGGAGCCGATCCACAACGCGCCTTTGTGCCACGCAAGTGCCTGAGGAGTGACCGCCGGCGCAGGAAGTCGCCGTCGCTCCGCGATTGCTGGTAGTTCCGATATCATCGTGCGCTCAGTAACCTGTGATCGCGTCGTCCGGGTAGCAATAGAGCCAGCGTTCGCCTGGCTGCGCCGACGCAATCACGGGATGACCGCTGGCGTGCGCGTGCTGGGTCGCGTGACGATTCGGTGAATCGTCGCAGCAAAGCGTCGCACCGCATTCCTGGCATGTCCGAAGATGGACCCACGATGAATCGATCTTCACGCACTCCTCACACACGGGGTTCTCCGGTTGTTTGATCGTGGTAAGGGCGCCGATATGTACGCAGCTTCCTTCAGTCATCGCTCTTACATCTCCTTCAAATACTCGTGAACGAACTGGACTGACATAGATCCTTCGCCGACGGCGGAGGCAACCCGCTTGACTGAGCCCGATCTCACGTCGCCCGCAGCGAAGACTCCGGGCCGGCTCGTTTCCAAAAGGAACGGCTGGCGCTTCAAGGTCCATCGCGGTGAGTCCGCCAATTCGATTCCAGTCCGGACAAAACATTTCTCGTCCTTCTCGATTTCCCGGGGCAGCCAGTCGGTGCGCGGCGTCGCCCCGATGAAACTAAAGACCGCAGTGGTCTCGATCGTTCGCGTCTGGCCGCTTATCTTGTCCCGGATTTCGACCGAACTGAGATGGCCGTCGCCATTCATCCTCACAATCTCGCTGCAGCGAAGCAGCTCGATGTTCGGCGTGTTGAGGATGCGATGCGCCAGATAGCTCGACATGCTTTTGCAAAGATCGTCGCCGCGGATCAGCAGAAACACCTTGCGCGCGTTCTGGGAAAGGTAAACCGCTGCCTGACCTGCCGAGTTGCCGCCGCCTACCAGGACCACATTGGAGCCGCGGCACATCTGGGCTTCGTTCACCGTCGCCGCATAATAAACTCCGGCGCCTTCAAAACGGCTGCAGTGCTCCACATCGAGCCGGCGATATTCCGCCCCGGTCGCGATAAGGAGGCATTTCGCGACCACGTTTTCTCCGCCCTCCAATTCCAGAGCCGAAAGCGTCTTGTCGAAGGTCAGCTTCGTCACCGGAGTGGGAACGGAAATACGCGCGCCAAATTTTTCCGCCTGGAGAACGGCGCGGTCGGCCAGTTCGCCGCCCGTGATGCCGGTGGGAAATCCCAGGTAGTTCTCGATGCGCATGCTGCTGCCGGCTTGCCCGCCCGGCGCCGTGTGTTCGAGCACGATGGTATTCAATCCTTCGGACGCGCCGTAAACGGCCGCAGCCAGACCAGCCGGTCCCGAGCCGACAATGGCGAGATCGTAAACGATGTGCTCGACCGGCCGGCGAATCCCAATCGCATCGGCCAGCTCGCGATTCGATGGATTTCGCAGCAACACGCGCTGCGCACACGCCACGACTGGGGTCTCGGATTCATTGACTCCAAACTGTTGCAGCACCCTGGCTACCTCTGGATCGCCTTCGAGATCGAGCCAGGTAAAGAGCACTCGGTTCTTCGTTAGAAAATCGCGGATCCGGAAAGTATCGCGCGAGTAACGCGAGCCAATCACGCGCAAGCCCACGAACTCGCCGAGCTCGCGCATCATTTGGCGGCGCGCGATGAACGCTTGCAGGATGAGATCGCTCAGCGGCGGATCCTGATTCAAAATCTCGCGTAGCGCTTTGTCCGAGATCTCAAGCACTTCGCAATCGGTCCGGGCGATAGCGCTGACCACCTTTGGGTTGCCGGTTAAATGGCCCACATCACCCGTGAACTCCCCCGGGGTCAGGACCCGAACGATCTTGGGCTTGTCGCCTGTATCATCGATCAGTTCGACTTCACCCGACTTGATTACGAAGAAGCTGGAATCGCGATCGCCCCAGCGAAACAAGGCCTCGCCCGCGCGCAATTTTTTCGGCGAAACGTCCGCGTAACGGCCGAGCTTCGCCATCTGCCCATCGTCGAGCTTCGGAAAGGCGACTGCGTCCAGGTTAAATTCCGGCACGAGAATCTCCCTGCTTGTGAAACGATTCGGAGTCAACCTTCGATGCGGTCGCGGGGCCAATTGCCCGGAGCGGCCGAAGCACAAAATCGTCTTTACAAGATAAGTCAGCCCTGCGCACGCTTGGCCCGAGATCACAGGCGTTTGGCCATGATGGCAAAACATTCCCCTCAGATGAGTAGCCGCTTCCGCACTTCGGTGCGTTACCTGCGCGCCTTAAGAGTCTCCTCCTTTTCGTTGGCGTTCCTGGCACTCGTCTGGGGTGCCGGATGTTCGGCGCCGGCGGGCCCGCGTGAGAGTGCAACGGTTCCGGTTTATTACGCTACGACACGGGCGACCGTCGCGAATCCGCAGAGCCCAGACGCGTCATTTGGCCCGATGGCGAGCGAGCCACAGGTAGTCAACTACGGCCGCGCGACGGTCGAGATTGCCCCGCCAAAGGTTCGGATCGGCGCCTATGATCCGCCGCTGACCACCCATCCCGGGTTATCGCCCGGAGAATTCTATCGAGAGGTGCGGAGTCAGATTGGCGACGCGCATCCGTTGATCGTTTACTTTCACGGATTCAACAACACGTTCGCCACCGCCGCGCACCGGGCCGCAATTTTTGCGCATGAGCTTCAGCCCGACACCGCCGCGCGGCCGGCGATTTATAGCTGGGCTTCCGCGAGCAAGGCTCTCGCCTATCTAAAGGATGAGGAGACCGCGCTCCTGAATCAGGAAAACATTCGGAGGTTTCTCGATAAACTGCACGACAACGATGTGACGACCCCCGCTGTCCTCATCGGTCACAGCCTTGGTGCTCGCGCGCTCACCTATGGTTTGCGCGATGTCTTCCTGATCCATGCGGGGCAAATCGATCCACGGCGGCCGATGTTCGCGCACCTGATCCTCCTCGAGCCCGACGTCAACCGCGCTTATTTCCGCCAGAACATCGTCCGCGCCCGCGCGCTTTGCGGTCATGTGACCGTTTACGCCTCCAGACGCGATCACGCCCTGGGCCTCTCCTCCTTCCTCCACAATTATCCGCGCGGCGGCGAATTTTCTTCTGATCTCGCCCAGAAGATCGATGTCATCGACGCCTCCGCCGTCCGCTCCGACCTTTTCGGCCATTCCTACGACCGCCCGGTCTTATTCGAAGATATCCGCGCCCTCATTCGCGGGAAAAACATGGACGAACGCGAAGGCCACACCCTGGAAAAAGATTCCACAGCGAGATTCTATCGTTTGCTGCCGACTCCGCGCACCTGATCCCACCTCTCCTCCACAAACCAAAACTAAAGCAGAAAACAATACCATGAGACTCCTCAAAAACACCTGCGCCGTTCTCGCCTTCGCCGCGCTCCTCTTCGGGCAGTTCGGCTGTTCGACGACCAAAGAATTGATGTCTTCAATCCAATTCGATCAGAGCGCATTGAACACGGACAAGAAGATCAAGGCAGACTCACTCGCCCTGCTTGATCGGGCCAGGGACCGCGCGCCTTATTCCGGCGTTTCGGCGGACGTCGATCAGCTCATGCAGAAAATTGACAAGGCAATCACGAGCGAGCAGGCGCGGACAAAAAATGTGCCGACGGTTGAGCAATGGAAAGCAATCAAGGCGCAATTAACCAAACTCTTCGACCAATGGAAAACAAAAGGCTCCTTCTCGCCTGCCTTTGTCGATCAATACAAAACACAAGTGACCGAGCTCTTCGACACCTTGATCAAAACCGAAGAAGACAAACAGAAGTCGACGGCGCCCAAACCCTAAGGAGAACCCATATGGCAGACATCAACCAAATCCTAAACGACATCAAAGCTCAGTTGGCTCCATTGGCGCAGGAGAATGTCAAGGAATTCGCGGCGCAGGCCCAACAAGACGCCGAAGCCTTCCTGGCCGAATCGAAACAAAAACTGACGAAATGGATGGAGCTGCTCGCGTCGGGGCAGATTGATCAGGGTGAGTTTCAGTTGCTGGTCGACTCGCAAAAAACCGTGGCCGCCATGCGCGCGCTCCGCGAGGCGAATGCCGGCGCCATGCGGATCGAGAAGTTCCGCGACTCTGTCTTTAATGTCATTGTCACCACAGCCGTGAAGGCGATCGCACCCCAACCTGCGTCATGAACGGCCACAACAAGAGAGCCCAGGTGCTCCGGTGCTTAATCGCCATCGCGCTGATCTCGCTGCCTGCAGGTTTGTTCGCGGAAACGAAGAAGGAGGACGAACCAAAGCCGAAACTCCTCAAGGTGAGCCCGACGGGAGTGTACGCGAATAAAACGGACTTCATCTGTCCGCTGTATCACGTCACCGTCATGGGCGAGAATCTGCCGGTAGGCGACGCTTTAAAAGTCTTCGTCGACGACCGGCAGCTCAAAGTCGTTCAGATTGACGAGGACGGCCCGCCCCGCAAACCCTCGAAAGAGCCGAACGAACAATCAGCTGAAGAAAAGGCAGTAACGCCACCGGACGCCTACGTCCAGAATCCAGGTGACGGCTCGCAAATTGAGCTGTGGATCAACGGGTTCGCCTGTTCCGGTGTCGTCGAACTGAGAGTCGGGTTGGATGCACCGGCCACTCCTCCTCCCACGCCGGGCGCAAGCACGACGGCGTCGCCATCAGCGAGTCCTACTCCAGCGGCGTCGCCCACGCCGCGAGTCACCAAATCCAACAAGCTCTCGCTGACTCTGGCAAAACACGCAAACACGTCACTGTACCGTAAAATTTTTCGACTGCTCGTGTTTGCCGCGGCGCTACTAATCCTGCTCATACCCATCTTTCTCATCAGGAAGATGATCAGAAAGCAAATCGCCACCGAGAACAGCGGAGAGGCAGCTTCCTACAGCCGCAGGAACTGGTGGGAACAATACCTCACGGCGTTATTCCTCGATCGCGAGACCGCCACTTATAGCCTGTCGAAATTTCAGTTCTACATTTGGACGGCAGTCTCGGTGATGGCCTATCTCTATCTGGCTGCGTCACGCGCCTGGGTTCAGGGCGTGTGGACCTTCATCGCCCTCCCGGACAATCTTCCCGGGATCGTGTTTATCAGCGGCGCAACGGGAGTGATGGCCGTGGTTGCCACTAACAGTCGCGGCCCGAAAGGGGCCGGGGATGTGCATCCATCTCTGGCGGATTTTGTTTGCTCAGGCGGAGTCGTCGCCGTCGAGCGGGTTCAGTTCCTCATCTGGACGATCATCGGCGCCCTCATGTTTCTCTGGCTCTCTCTGGTCCAGACTCCGGTTGATATTATGGAGTTGCCCAAAGTCCCGGATAGCTTCTTGCAACTGATGGGAATCAGCTCGCTCGGCTATTTGGGCGGCAAGTTTGCCCGCAAAGCCGGACCGATCATTAACGATGTCTCCGTGAAGCTGGGGAAATTCGTGCCTCCAAAAAAGAAGGAGGGCGACGCCGCTGCCAACGGCGAGGCTGGAAAAAAAGACGACGCCCAAACGTCACGGGACACGACGATCCTTACCATCCGCGGCCGGATCCTTTCGCCGGACGCAGACTTCAAGATCACCTACGAAACGAAGGACAAGAACACGCCGGCAAAAGAGGTGTCGTTGACGGACCACTTTGCGCCACTCGAAGTAAAGGTACTCGAGACGGACGACCAGACGTCGTCCCAGAATAAGACAGCTAAGAAGCTGGAGCTTACAATCGATCAACCCACCCTGGAGTGGCTCAATGGAGCGACCAAGCTGCTCATCAGTAATCCTGACGGCCAAACGGCAAGCTGGGCCTTGCCACGGCTGCCAAAGATCACGGGCGATATCAAAGCCGAGCTGATTCCGCCTGGGACGCCGCCACCGGACGGCCAAGTGCTCAAGTTAACTTTAACCGGCGAAAATCTCGCGCGGGTCGCCACGTTCGAGATTGGCGGTGTCGCGGTCCCAAGAGAAAAACTCCCGCCGGCCGGGATCAAAATCGTTACGCCTGATGAAGAGTCACCCCTTCAGTTTGCCACCTCGCTTGAGCTAACTATTTCCACGCCGGATCCGACCTGGATTTCCGCGGCCGGGAATCCGCATACGCTCACCATCAAGAATTCCGAGGAGATGAAAACCGATGGCACCTACCAGATCAAGCCTCCTGCCGCACCGGCCGCTTGATCTGCCAAACCCAACGTCAAGTGGCCTAACGAGCTGGAGCTCTTCCTGGTTCCCAATATGAATAACGAACCCAAGCAACCCGGCAATTTTCTCCAGCGCGTCTGGTGGGCGTTCCGCCGTCTTTACCATCAACTCAAGCCAACCCGGTTTAGCTTTATCGTCGCGCTCCTGGCTTGCCCGGTTTTCCTTTGCGTTGCTCAAGGCACCGAAATCCTGCGCACCGTCGGCGAAGGCATGGCGGGCGATCAATCATACGCGCCGCGCGTTTGTGCGTTTTTCGCGGCCCTCCTTTTGTGGGCGGTCTGCAGTTGGTATGCGGCGCGCGTTTTACTCTACGTCAATTTTCCGGGGCTCCCTCGCGCTCCAGCGCAATCCGAGTTTGCCGAGACCCACGCGCCGCGCCTCCTGGGTGTAGCACCGATCCTCATCGTGGCCGGTGGATTCCTTGTCGCCGCGCAACCTTATGGCGCGTCGTCGGCAAGACTTTGGCTCTATTCCTTTGCCGGAGTCTGCCTCGTGCTCGCGATCCTTTTTTATGTCGCGCTCATCTTTCGCCGAAGGATGATCGGCGAAACCCGGCGGGTTGAACACATCAAAGAACTCCGCGGGGCCACGGTTGCCGCGGTCGCTGTGCTGCTGGTGGGCTCCCTGGGGCTCTTTGTCACCTTCGCCATCGATCCTGTTTCCGTGCCGCAATGGCTCGGCATGGGCACGATTCTGTTTCTGGCCGCCACCTCATGGATCAGCGCCGGGAGCCTTCTGGTTTACTTCGGCGGCCGCTGGCAGCTGCCACTCATCACCGCGCTGGCCGCAGCGGCTGTGCTCTTCAGCTTGTGGAACGATAACCACATTATCCGGACGCTTCCGCCGCAGGAAGTGAAACGCCAGGACGTGATCCAATCGTTCCGCGAATGGTACGCGCTCGCCGAAAAAAACGACGGCGCCGGCGTCCGGCATCCGCTCTTTATCGTGGCCACGGAAGGGGGCGGAATCCGCGCGGCCTACTGGACCGCCACCATTCTCGGCGGGCTTCAGGATGCGAACCCGGATTTTGCTCCCCATCTTTTTGCCATCAGCGGCGTCTCTGGCGGAAGCCTCGGCGCCGTTGTCTTCGATGCGCTGCTCGCCGAACCGAACCCCCCGGGCTCCTTCGAGTTTAAAAAGAAGGCAGACGAAATTCTGGGCCAGGATTTTCTTTCACCTGCGCTCGGCTCGATGCTTTACCCTGATTTCATTCAGCGCTTCCTGCCGTTCCCGGTTCCGCATTTCGACCGCGGCCGCGCCCTCGAGCTCGGTTGGGAGAGAGGGTGGCGCGACATCATGAACAACAACCGCCTGGCAGGCTCCTTCGTCGATCTCTGGAATGTCCGCTCGCGGGAATGGATGCCCGCTCTTTTCCTCAACGGCACTTCCGTCGAGAAAGGCCATCGCATCATCACCACGAATCTCAGGCTGACCAATGTGTTCCTCGATGCGGAAGACGCCGCGGACACGCTGGCCGGGCATGGCTTGCCCGCGACCAAAGCAGCGTGTCACATTCCGCTCAGCACCGCCGCCGATATGAGTGCGCGCTTCACTTACGTAAGCCCGGCCGGCCGATTCCCCGGCGGTTCGCACGTAGTCGATGGCGGCTATTTCGAAAACGCCGGGGCGACGACGGCGTTGGAAATTGTGAATCGCATTAAAGACGTCTGCCGCTACGATAAAATTAGCAACGTCGAGGTGAAGGTGATCATGATCAGCAACGATCCGCGCAAAGGATCGATCATGATCGCGCCCGCGAAGCCCGTCGAAGAAGCACCGGGCCCAAAGCGAAGTACATCTGTCCGGTCCGAAGGAAATTTGTTAGGCGACGTGATGGCGCCGATCCATGCCTTACTCAACACCCGCGAAGCCAGAGGCGTGTATGCGCAAAAGACCATCCGTCGCGAACAACGTCCCTTCAAGGCAGGCGAGCCGCCCGACCCGCTTTCAGACACCAAGGACATTGTTTACTTCGCCCTGCACGACATCAATGTGCCGCTGCCCTTGGGATGGCTGCTCTCGAGTGAGGCCGCGAAGACGATGCAAAATCAGTTGTACCTGGATGACACCGTGGTTCACAACGGCGAGGCCATGGACCAGGTGTTGAAGAGCCTGCCGATACGACTCGCGCCATGATGGCAGAGTTATGAAAGCCAAGCCAGGGCCGGCCAAAGCGGGGTTCGAAGTCCTCTGGATCACAGCTTGCTCTCCTCAAATCCGAACCAGGAAAGTCGAGTTAGACGAAAAAATGTTCGCCTTTAAAGGCGAACATTCGTCTAATTCTCGTTAGACCTATGCGTAGCCTGCTCGCTCTACTATTCGCCGCCACGACGCTAGCGGCGGCGCCGCGTCCGGAAGGCGCAGTGACGTTCCAGGCATATGACCGTCTCGCGCGTCAAGTCGCTACGCACACAGTAGTGCCTCCACCGGATGCCTCCAATTTGTCCCCTACGCAGTTCTTTTCGAAGCTGGAGTCGGCCAGCGGCCGTGACCGCCCAATCACGCTATATTGGCTTGGTCCCATCTACCGCTACAACCACGACAAACCCGCTGACTTCGTTTTTTACGACGGCAAAATCGGAAAGACCTCGACCCTCCTTATGAAGGATTTGGAGCCGGGCGACGTTATTCTCATTTATGTGGACTCGCGCTGACGACACAAAGGTCTAACCATGCGATGGAGCGAACGGCTGGCAGCTTTGGTTCTTCACTTTTCATGAAATTCCATGCTCGCTCCGCAGCGACGCGCCATCCCGCCAGCCGTCGCTCATCTTGTTCTCGTTAGACGGTAAAGCATCACCCGAATGAAGCGCGGCGTTCTTCTCGGTATTTGCGTTTTGATTGTGCTGGCCATCGGCGCTGGAATCTTTCTTTACCGGCCTATCACTTTTGTGTTTGGCCTTCACCACGCTATTGTCGAGCGGGAGCGTCAGTTGCTCTACGATACAGATCACCAAGCGCTCGCTCGTCTCATGCGAGACTACGCCGGGACACGCGTGTGGTCCTCGGCGCAGCCGCCTCAATCCAATTTGGGCGCTTTCATCTTCTTCTGGGGAGACGATTCCTCACTGCCCGATTCGCTCCGCTTGCTCAAGCCTTCGAGCGGTAAGATCACTGTAGATGAGTTCCAGCTTGAGTTCGGTGGCACATTTTTGCATTTTGGTGTGCGTGCTTTTCGCCCCGGACTCCTGGCAACGGCACTAAGCGACTTGCTGACGGATTCTGGTTCTATGCCGAAGATGAAAAGGTTCCTGCACGGTGAGCGACCGTCTAACCAATCGATGGAGCGAACGACTGGCAGCTTTGGTTCCACGCTCGCGATAAAATTCCACTCTCAACCCGCAGCGACGCGCTCTCCCGCCAGCCGTCGCTCATCTTATTCTCGTTAGGCCCACAATCCACCCACACATCATGGACAAACCACGAACAGAAAACACCATCGAACACCTCATCAAATCGACGATCTACCGCGCAGTCCGCGAGACTGTCGCTGGCGTGTTCGTCATCTTCGCTGTCACCTACCTACTGCAGCACAGCGAACCCGGCACGGCCCGATACTACGGTTGTTTGCTCGGGCTTGTCTCCACGTCGTTCGTGCTCGGCGTCAACTGGTCCTACACCCTTAGCTATCATCTGCTCCGCACGCACCCGCCGTCCGACACGGCATTCTGGCGCGAAGCCTTTGCCGCTCAGGCGCGCCTGCTTCGACTTGTGCCGCTTTGGTATCTTGCGCCACTCTGCTCGAGCATTCTGCTCGTGCTGGCCTCTGCACCCGGAGGTTTTGCTTCAGCCGCCGCGCGCGTTGGAGGCCTTGGCGTGCTTTTCGCGGCGGTCACATGGCTGAACCGCTCTGTGGCGTTAAAACTGGAGGAGAGCGCAGGCACGCTCAAGGCCTAGGCTCAACTTTGAAGTGATGGGGCAGCAAAAGGGGTCAGTCTGTGATTCTCGCCCGTCATTCGAGCGAAATTCTTTTTAGGAGCCATGGCGAAAGTCTAACAGGCGCTCATCCCAGCATCGACACGAAAACAGCGAGAATCACCGACTGAGCCCTATGCCTTCCCTCCACCGCCGTCGCTCTCTCTCGCGTTATCGCGAGCGCGATCGTCCAAATGAACGCCGGCGTGGGGAAGATGAAGGTCCGCGGCCGTCGTCGCGCTGAGACGCGCTGCGGCGTCCCTGCGGGGAATTTCCCGGCAGGCGCGGCTCGATTTTTTCTGGCCGGGCGCGGCGCTGCTCTCCCCTGCCCCGGTCTTCGCGCGGCGGAGCCGCGGCGTTGTAATCGAATCCTTCCGCTTTTTTTCGCACGATCCCGCGGCCGATGAAACGCTCGAGCGAACGCAACGGCCCGTGATCTTCGGGGGTAACGAAGCTGATCGCATCGCCCACGGCATGGGCGCGGCCGGTGCGCCCGATCCGATGGACGTAATCCTCCGAGTGCATGGGGAAATCGTAATTCACCACGTGCGAGATCCCATCGACGTCGATGCCGCGCGCCGCGATGTCGGTCGCCACCAGCACGCGCACCGCGCCCGATTTGAAATCCTTCAACGCGCGCAGCCGCTGGTTCTGCGAACGGTTTGAATGGATCGTGCCGGTCTTGATCCCGCTTCTCTCGAGCCGGCCCGCGATCCGATCGGCGCCGTGCTTGGTGCGAGTGAAGACGAGCACGGTGTCGAATTGCGGATCGGCCAGGAGATGGAGAAGAAGCGACGGCTTCAGATGCGAACGCACTTCGTAAACAAACTGGGTCACGGTCTCGGCCGGATTCGCGCGGCGACCTATCTCGATGATCTTCGGCGAACGTTGGAACTCGTGGGTGAGCGCCTCGATTTCGCGCGAGAGCGAAGCTGAGAACATCAGCGTCTGGCGTTGCCGCGGCAGCGCTTTCACGATTTGGCGGATCGGCGGCAGGAAACCCATGTCGAGCATGCGATCGGCTTCATCGAGCACGAGGAATTCGAGGTTGGAGAAATTAGCGGCGCGCTGGCCCATCAGATCGATCAAGCGGCCCGGAGTGGCGACAACGAGATTGACTCCGGAGCGGAGCGCTTCGAGCTGCGGCCGTTCGCTCACGCCGCCGAAGACGGTGGCCATCCGCAACGGCAAATGCTTCGCATACGCGCGCACGTTCTCTTCGATCTGGACCACGAGCTCCCGCGTGGGCGCGACGATGAGGACACGCGTGCCGCGCCGTCTGTTGTCCGCGATGTTCGCGGTAAGCTTCGTCAGAATCGGCAACACGAAGGCGGCGGTTTTTCCGGTGCCCGTCTGCGCAATTCCAATCACATCGCGACCCGCGAGCACCTCCGGAATGGCGGCGAGCTGGATCGGAGTCGGCTCCGTATAGCCAGCTTCCTGGATGGCTTTGAGAATTGGCGGCGAAAGTTGCAGGGCGCGAAACGGCATAAGGCGCCCACTATCGTCCGTGAGCGGGCTATTCGCACCTGCTCAATCTGGTTCGGCAAAAAAACGTCGAGTTATGACATCTCGCGCGGCAACGGCGCCTGCCAGGCGCGCCGATTCAGTTCGGCCGCCCCTCCATCAATCATTAATACCGATGTAGGTGAATCGGTATTCCCCATTCACTTTCGCAAATCCGAAAATCGTCTCACCGCAAAATACGCAGTAGCTATCGCGCTTGTCATCCTTAACCGGCTTCGCGTTCGAAAAGCATTTTTGCGTTTTCCGGTCAAAGATCTCACCACACTTTTTGATAAAGTCGGCTTTCGACACTTTGCTTCCGTCGTCAAAGGGGAAATTCGTCATCTCCGCGATGGCCGCCCTGTCTCCTTTGGCCGCCGCCGCCTTGAACTGAACCCAGAACGCCGCAAAAGATTGCGCTTCGGGTTTGATCTCGGCACTGACTGCCGGATTGATCGCCAGTAGGAACACCATGGTCGCTGCGAGAAGTAGTTTCATGATTGCGCCAAACGTTCTTGTCTCGGAGAATTTCGAGCAAGTCTTTTTATGATCATTGGAACAGTCGACAGTCTCTGGCGTTACCCGGTAAAGAGCATGCGCGGCGAAGAGCTGGACGAAATCTTTGCGGGATACGCGGGCGTCTATGGCGACCGGCTTTTCGCATTTGAAACCTCCGCCAATCCGAAAGGGTTCCCGTTTTTTACCGGACGCGATCAACGCCAGATGATTCGCTACCATGCCCGCTTCCGAAATTCCGAGAAGGCGGCGCGGCCGGTCAATTTGGGTGAAGCGGAGAAACTATCGCCGAACCTGAACCCGATCTCGGCTGACGCATCCGAGTTAATGATCGATGTCAAAACGCCGGACGGAAAAACGTTCGCGATCGATGATCCGGCTTTGATTGACGAACTGCGAACGAGCATCGACGGAAAGCACGAGCTCACGTTGCTTCGCTCGGACAAGGCGATCACCGATTGTCGTCCGTTATCGATCTTCGGCGTGCAAACGGCGAAAAAGCTCGGCGATGAAACTGGCGTCGCCGTCGATAAGCGTCGCTTCCGGGCAAACGTTTATCTCGATCTGACATCGTCCGACGGTTTCGCTGAGGACGAATTCGTCGGTCGCTCGTTACGCATCGGCTCAAAAGTAACCGTCGCCGTTCTCCAGCGCGATGCGCGCTGCATGATGATCACGCTCGATCCCGACACCGCGGAAAAAAACCCGGCTATATTAAAAGCCGTCGCGCAAGCGCATGAAGGCATGGCCGGTGTTTATGGCGCCGTGCTCGCAGAAGGAATGATTCGCAAAGGCGACCCCGTCGAGTTGCTGGACTGATCTATTTGCCGATCAGAATAAAAATGCCGGCCGCCAGACCGACAAGGTAGAGCAAGAAAATAGCTGGTCCGAGATTTAAGCCGAATCCCAAAAGGCTATCGATGATCACGTAAACGGCGAGCAGAAGCATGCCGATGTTCTTGGTGAGTTTCATGATGTCGATCTTTTAGATCGGGTGCTCGGCTGACAATTCAAATCCTCAAAGAAACTTAACGAAAAATTTACGCAATCGTGACGTGACATGGCGCATGCCAAGGCGTGTAATTGCTATTCTCGCAGCAAACCTCCTACAGAAAGGACATCGCCATGCCATACGTCACCGTTGGAAAAGAGAATTCCGGTAACATCGACATCTATTATAAAGACTGGGGCAAAGGACAGCCCATCGTTTTCAGCCATGGTTGGCCGCTGTCGGCCGATGACTGGGACGCGCAGATGCTGTTCTTCCTCAAACACGGCTATCGCGTTATCGCGCATGATCGCCGCGGACATGGCCGGTCCACGCAAACAACCGACGGTCACGACATGGATCACTATGCCGACGATCTGGCGGCTTTGACCGCGCACCTCGACCTAAAGAATGCAGTGCATGTTGGTCATTCCACCGGCGGCGGCGAGGTGGCGCACTATTTGGGACGGCATGGCGAAAGCCGGGTGGCGAAAGCTGTGCTGATCAGCGCGGTGCCGCCGCTGATGGTGAAAACGGAGAAAAATCCGGGCGGCCTTCCCAAAGAAGTGTTCGATGGATTGCAGGCGCAGCTCGCGGCCAATCGAGCCCAGTTCTATTACGATTTGCCGGCTGGACCGTTCTACGGTTTTAATCGACCCGGAGCGAAACCGATCGAGCCGATC
>JBEEHT010000011.1:0-19599 GCA_041167545.1 Verrucomicrobiota bacterium | reverse complement strand
TGGCGATCGTGCAGGTGGACGAGAATAACTTCAAACCTTTGATTGAAAGTTTCTACGCGCGCCCATAGCTTGCGCTCCCATTTTGCAAACCCTGAACCCGATCTCGACAGCCATGGAAATCTCCGCGCGCGCCGCTCAATTAAGCCCCTCTCTCACCCTCTCCATCGACAGCAAAGCGAAAGCGATGAAAGCCGAAGGAATCGACGTGTGCGGCTTCGGCGCGGGCGAGCCTGATTTCGACACGCCGGAGCACATCAAAGCCGCGGCGATCGCGGCGCTCGAAGCCGGCTTCACGAAATATACGCCGAGCGCCGGGCTGCCGGAATTGCGCCAGGCGATTGCCGAAAAACTCGAGGCCGATAACCAGATCTCGTATCGGCCGAGTCAAATCGTCGTCAGCAGCGGCGCGAAGCATTCCTGTTACAACGCCATCCTCGCCACCTGCCAGGCCGGCGACGAAGTGCTGATCCCCTCCCCGTATTGGGTGAGTTATCCGGACATGGTTCGCCTCGCCGGCGCCGAGCCGGTCATCGTGCAAACCAACGAGCGCAACGGCTGGAAAATGCGCGCCTCGGATTTTGAAAACGCGATGACGCCCCGGACGAAAATGTTGATCCTCAACAGCCCGGGCAATCCGACCGGTTCGGTTTATACCCGCGAAGAATTGGAAGCGATCGTCGAAGTCGCGGCCGAAGAGGACATCTACATTCTCTCCGACGAAATCTACGAGAAGCTCGTTTACGACGATGTGAAACACGTCAGCGTCGCTTCGCTTTCGCAGGAGGCCTACGACCTCACCATCACCGTCAACGGCTTCAGCAAAGCCTATGCGATGACCGGTTGGCGGCTCGGTTACCTCGCGGCGCCGGAAGCGGTCGCGAGAGCCGTGGATAATATTCAGAGCCACAGCACCTCGAATCCCAACTCGTTCGCGCAAAAGGGCGCGGTCGCGGCGCTCAAGGGCGACCAGCAGCCGCTCGCGGACATGCGTGATGAATTCGGGATGCGGCGCAATTACATGTTCGACCGGATCACGAAGATCCCGAACATCACCGCCGTGAAACCGGAAGGCGCCTTTTACATTCTGGTTAACATCAGCCAGCTCGGCCTCAGTTCGCAGAATTTCGCGGATCGGTTGTTGAGCAAGGCAAGCGTCGCGGTGGTGCCGGGCGTTGCCTTCGGTGACGATCGCACCGTCCGTCTTAGTTACGCGACCAGCATCGACATCATCAAAAAAGGTCTCGACCGGTTTCAGGATTTCTGCCGGACGCTGTAGCGAATTCGGAATTCGGAATGTCTTCCGGATACCTCGCGCTCGTTCTTCACGCGCACCTGCCGTTCGTGCGGCATCCCGAACACGAGGAGTTCCTCGAGGAAGGGTGGCTCTTCGAGGCGATCACGGAAAGTTACATCCCGCTCCTCGCGATGATGGAGCGGCTCGCGCGCGAAGGAGTGCCGTTCAAGCTGACGATGACGGTCACCCCGACGCTTTGCGCAATGTTGCAGGACGAATTGCTCCGCGAACGCTACCTGCGCCACCTCGATCGGCTGATTGATCTGGCAGCGCGCGAGATCGAACGCAATCGCGATCACGAACAGCTCGGCCGGCTGGGGGAATTTTATCACACGAACTTCTCCGAATGCCGAACCCGCTTCCTCGAATGGAATGCCGATCTGCTTTCCGTTTTCCGCCGATTGCGCGATGAAGGTTTTCTCGAGATCATCGCCTCCGCGGCGACGCATGGGTTGCTGCCGCTGCTCGCGCAATCGCCGGAGTCGGTCCGCGCGCAGGTGCTCATCGGCTGCGATGCCTATCGCGAAACCTTCGGCGTCGATCCCGCGGGATTCTGGTTGCCGGAATGCGCCTACAGCCCGGGCTTGGAGACCATTTTGCAGGAGGCAAACCTGCGCTGGTTTATCATCGATGCCCACGGGTTGATGTTCGGTCATCCGCGCCCGCGTCACGCGATCTTTGCGCCTTGTTACACGCCAGCCGGTCCGGCGGCTTTCGCCCGCGATCGCGATTCGAGCCGGCAAGTTTGGAGCGCAACCGAGGGTTATCCGGGCGATCCGGCTTATCGCGAATTTTATCGCGACATCGGATTCGATCTTCCGCCGGAATACATCCGGCCGGGATCGGTCGCGGCCTTCCGGAAATTCACTGGCATCAAATATCACCGGATCACCGGCCGCGATGGCGCAAAAGAACTCTACGATCCCGCCTTGGCCGCAATCGCCGCCGACGCGCATGCGACGCATTTTTTGGAAGCGCGCCGCCAACAGATGAACGAGCTGCGCGGATTGGATTTCGATCCGATTGTCGTGGCCCCGTTCGACGCGGAGTTGTTTGGCCATTGGTGGTTCGAGGGACCGCAGTTTCTGGAGTCGTTCATTCGCAAAGCCGCCTACGAGGACCAGGACCTTCGCCTAACGAGCAGAACCGAATATGGTCAGGCGAGTTTTCAACTAACGACTCCGACCGAATTCCTCGCCAGCCATCCAACCCAACAAACCATTGCCCCCGCGGCCTCGAGCTGGGGTGAGAATGGATATCTGGGCGTCTGGCTCGACGATTCAAACTCCTGGATCCTTCCGCATCTCCATTCCGCCGGACGCCGGATGACGGAGGCGGCGCGCGCTGATGCCGCCAATGCCAGCACGCTGACCGACCGCGTCCTCAAGCAAATGGCGCGCGAATTATTGCTGGCACAGTCGAGCGACTGGGCGTTCCTGATCAAGACCGGAACCGCGAAGCATTACGCGACGAAACGCGTGACCGACCATCTGCTGCGCTTCAATCGTCTTTATGACGAACTCAACAACGGCAGTGTCGACGAAGGTTTCCTCTCGAACTGTGAATGGCGCGATAATCTTTTCCCGGACGTGAATTGGCGCTATTACATGTAATGCGGATTGCGGATTGCGGAATGCGGAATGCAGCGCTGGCGGCGGCGCTCGGCGCGATTTTTTTCGCCCATCGCGCGGCCGCGCAAGAATCACCATCTCCCTCTCCGAGTCCGACCGAAGCACGAAGTGTCCGCGTCAGTTTTGTGCCGCCGCCGATCGAGGGAACGATCAGCCTCGGCATTTACGACGCGAAAGGAAAACTCGTGCGCGTGTTGTTTCGCGAGGCCGACATCAATGAATTCACCATCGGGAACGACTCGCTCTCGACGACCTGGGACGGAAAGGATGACGCGGGTGAAAGTGTGCCGCCGGGAAAATACAGCGCGCATGGTTTCGTCGTCGGCGATCTAAAGATCGAGGGCGTGGGATTTTTCTTTAACGACTGGGTCACAAAGGATGATTCGCCGCGAATTACGCGCGTAGACAACGTCCGCGACATGGGTGGCAAGCTCCTTTTGCTGGTTTCGCTGCCAGGGGACCAAGGAGCAACCGTTACCTGCGATCTCTCAGGAAAAATCCTCGATTTCACGCTCGAAGGGCCTGGTCATTTTACAGAAGCTTTCGAACCCGGACGTGCTGCCGTCCGGATCGAAAATGGAAAACTTCTTGTCAATCAAGCTGACGGATGGAAGCCGGTATCGTGGTCAACTCTGATCAAGCCCGAACACGCGGCGATGGGAAGCGGCGGAAGCATCTGGGTGATCGATCGCATTGCCGAGAATGATACGGCCCTCGAAGTGAAGCAGTTTGCAGCGAATGGCGAATTTCTCCGCCGTCTGGCCTACCAACGAGGCGACCCGCAACCAAAAGTGATCGCGGGGTCGAATCGTGAGGAAAAGATTTTCGTCTTGGAGGAAGGCTCTGCCCTTCAGCGTTTGCGCGGCCTAAGCCTTGTTCTCACAAAAGCCGAGGGGGGACAGCAGCCCACCTCGGACTGGAAAGTGGATTTCGAGAAAGGGATTGTGGCTCACAAAGATTTCTCTTTAGTGGACGGCAAGCCGGTTCCGTCGCCGACCGCGGGTGCAAATGCTCCGGAGAAACTGAAGATCAAGTTACAGCCCAATCCTCTCGTTAATGATGAGAGAGTAACCGTCGAGCTCGCCATCGGTTTTGATGAAGATGGGAGTTTTTTAAAGGCGAGTGATGGATTGCCGCTTTTCAGCATTAGTGAGACGCCCAAACTCATTCGCGGCTTGCTCGCCCTCCATAGCTCAAACGCCATCGATGTTTTTCAGGATGACGGCGCGGTCGTCGAACAATTTCGGCTGAGCGGCGTGGACCAGATGATGAGTTTCGATTGCGGCGGTTTTGAATTGAAATGAACCGCGCTCTTCGCTGAGATTTGCCGATGCCGCGCGACATCGTTTACTTCGATCTTGAAACCCAGCGGACAGCCAACGACGCCGGCGGGTGGGCGCGAAAAGGCGACATGCAAATGTCGGTCGGCGTCATTTTCAGCACGGCGACGGGCCGCTATGAAGTGTTCGGCGAAGCGCAGGTGCATCGCCTGATCGAGCGGTTGCGGCGCGCCGATCTCGTCATCGGCTTCAACGTCCTGAACTTCGATTACCAGGTGCTAATGGGCTACACCATTCTGGATCTGGTCGCGGAACTTCCCACGGCCGATCTCATGGCCGACATGGAAAAGCGCCTGGGTCATCGGCTTGGTCTCGACGCGATTGCGCATGCCACGCTCGGCATTCAGAAAACCGCGGTGGGATTGGACGCGATTCGCTGGTGGCGCGAAGGACGCATTTTGGAGATCGCCGAATACTGCTGCTTCGACGTGAAGGTGACGCGGCTGGTGCACGAGCATGGTTGCCGGCACAAGGAATTATTCTTCCTCGATCGCTTCGCACAGCGTCAGCGGGTGGAGATTGATTGGGCGCACCTGGAGCCGGCCTGCCCTCAGGCCGGAGGAAATCTCACGCCAACGCACTAAACGGCCCGAGGGCGGGCCGTCTCCAGGCAGTTCACGAGCCGTCTCCTGAAAACGCTTCCTAGCAACCACCCGCATTCTTTGTTAGTTAAGCCCCTTATGTCTTCGGAGCCTCAGCAAACTCTGGCGCGCAGCGCGAGCGTGAGCGGCATGTCGCTGCACACCGGCGAAAAAGTGACGCTGAAATTGCAGCCGGCCCCGGTCGATTCCGGCATCAAGTTCAAGCGCAAGGACCTCCAGGACGAACCGACAATCGACGCCACCATCGCCAACCTGAAGACGGTCGAACGCGCCACCACCATCGGCGAAGGCTCGATGCGCGTGCACACCGTCGAGCACATTCTCTCGTCGCTTGCCGCGATGGGGATCGACAACGCCGTCGTCGAGATGGACGCGAACGAACCGCCGATCGGCGACGGGAGCGCGCGGCCTTATGTCGAGCTGATTAAGAAAGCCGGCGTCGTTACGCAGGAAACGCCGCGCCGGATTTTCGATGTCCGCGAGCCGATCCATATCGAAACGAAGAGCGGATCGCTTCTGGCGATTTTTCCCGATCCGAAATTCCGGATCTCCTGCACGCAAGTCGGTCCGAACGGACAATTCACCCAGTATTTTTCCAGCGAGATTACGCCGGCGATTTTCGAACGCGAGATCGCACCGGCCCGGACGTTTGTCTTTTACGAAGATGTCCAATCGCTCATGGACAAAAACCTCATCAAAGGCGGCAGCCTGGAGAACGCGATTGTTATCCGGGGTGACGCGGTCCTGAGCAAGGAGCCGTTGCGGTTTCCCGACGAATTCGTCCGGCACAAAATCCTCGACATCATCGGCGACCTCGCGCTTTTCGGGCAACCGATTCGCGGACATGTGATCGCGATCAAACCCGGGCATGGCGCGAACGCCGAACTGGCCCGGGCGCTCGCGCGCGAACAGGCGCGCGCCACACCACCTCTCCGGCCGCATAGTTTTCCAGCGGGCGAAGGCGGCCTCGATATCAACGAGGTCATGGAGCTTTTGCCTCACCGCTATCCGTTCCTCATGGTGGATCGCATTGTCCGGTTCGACGGCGAAACAAAATGCATCGGCGCGAAATCGGTCACGATCAACGAGCCGTTTTTCGCGGGCCATTTCCCCGGCCATCCGGTCATGCCGGGGGTCCTGCAACTCGAAGCGATGGCGCAGGTCGCGAGCATCCTGATGATGAAAATCACCAAGAGCAGTGGACGGCGGCTCGGTTATTTCGTCAGCGCGGACGAGGTGAAATTTCGCAAACCGGTTTATCCCGGCGACACGCTTTTCATCGCCGCCGAAGTCACGAAATCGCGCGGGAAACAACTGGCGCGTCTGAAATGCAGTTGCTCGGTGAACGACGCGGTCGTCTCTGAATGTGAGCTGATGCTCACGTTCATGGATCAATGAGCAACCCGCAGATTCATCCGACCGCGATCGTTGACGCGACGGCGGAAATCGGCGCCGGCACGATCATCGGGCCGTACTGCATCGTCCAGGCGGGAGTGGTCGTCGGTCCGGACTGCTGGCTGCAGCATCATGTCACCCTTTGCGGGCCAATGACCGCCGGGGCGCGGAATAAATTTTACGCTTACAGCTCGATCGGCCAGCAAACGCAGGATCTGAAATATCAGGGGGAACCGACCTACCTGGAAATTGGCGACGAGAATACGTTTCGTGAATTCGTCACCGTGAACCGAAGCACAACCGCCGCGGGCAAAACGCGGATCGGTAACTGCGGAAATTTTCTCGCCTACAGCCATATTGGGCATGACTGCACGGTCGGCGACGCGGTGGTTTTTTCGAATAACGGAACGCTGGCGGGTCACGTGCGCGTTGGCGATCACGCGATCATGGGCGGTCTCACGGCGGTCCATCAATTTTGCCGGATCGGCCGCTATGCGATCACGGGCGGCTGTTCGAAAATCGTGCAGGACATTCCGCCGTTCATGATTGCGGACGGGAACCCGGCGAAAGTGCGCGGCATCAATTTGGTCGGGTTGGAACGCAGCGGATTTCCGGCGGAGAGCGTGAAGGCGATCAAAGAAGCATTTCGGCTGATCTACCGCTCGAAATACAACACACGGCAGGCGGTCGAAGCGATCCGAAACGAATTGCCCGCGAGCGCGGAAATCAATCAGATCATCGAGTTCATCGAAGAGAGCGAACGCGGGATTATTCGGTAAATCACCGTGTCATCCCGAGCCGCGCAGACGGCGAGGGATCTCACAAGCGCTCTGACGCTTGCGCGAAACATCATGCGTTTACGTTAGGTCGCGCGTCGCAATATTCGCTCCCGCAGACTTCGGGTGTGAGGTCCTTCGCCGTCTGCGCGGCTCAGGATGACGAGCTGGGTCGCGTGGTCAAGGACGGCGCACGTTTACCGGCGTCGCGGCCGGTTTCGTAGCGCGCAATTCCATCTCCAGTTTCTTGAGCAAAGCCGAAGCGGGCGCATCGGAGACGATCCGAAGAACGCTCCGGATAAGATCGAGGGCGCGTCTCGCTTTGTTATCTTTCGCGAGGGCATTCGCCTCGTTGAGAACGGTGCGCAGGATGTCATCGCGTTTCGTGTAGGTTGTTCGCGCCTGATCGAAACAAACCGTAGCGACCCCAAAATTTCCCGCGGCCGCTTCGATTAATCCGAGATCTTCGAGCATCAGCGCATTGTGCGTTCGCATCGCAAACTGCCTGGCTTGCGCTCGAAATTCGGCAACTGGCCGCGAGCCGTTTTTTGCCGCGAACTCATGATACGCTTTCCAATCCGACGAACTCTTCTCGGCCTCGGGTTTTTCCTCGAGGCGCAGCCAGGCCGCGTACGGACGGTAGAGCGGATCGCCCACCATGACCGACATCCAGGAAAGCGTCTGCACCGACATGTAGGCGCTCTCGGCAAAGGTGAAACCGTGGAGCAGCCGATCGCTCAAGACATTCAGGTGGGAAGTGAGCTGCAAATACGGTTCGTAGACATTGCCGATCGTGGCCGCGGCGCCTTTCGAAACAAGCGGCCCGGCCCAGTTCGCATTGTCGTACTTGAGGGTGCTCGCGCTGAACGAATGGATGTGCACCGCGATTGCGCCCGGCACAAAACGGAAATCCGACTGCGTAAACGGACCGGCCACCGTGCCCGCGTACCATCCAAAATAAAGCGCGCAATCCGTCATCGGATAACCGTCCGGAAAGATTTCGGGCGAATCGTCGTAGATGACCGGGATGCCGGCTTTGTGAAGTTGGCCCGGAATCTCTGCGAGCCACGCATCCCCCAACCCCAGTCCTTGTCCCGTATTGTGCGCGCCGTCGATAAACCCCCGGCCCCACAGCCCGGTTTTCTCCGTCTCGATTGCGTCATCGATCATCTGGCGGACGGTCGCTCCGGAGGGAGCGTCGAGCCGGCAGACGAGCATCAGCGCCGAGTTTTCGAAATCGGTGATGGCGCGGTAGCTTTGAAAATACGGATTGGGCAGCGCACCGGAAATCTGGCTGGAAAACGCGCCGAGCGTCGCCAACTCGGAGTCGACTGCGGCGTCGTTTCGATTCCCGATCGGCGCCGCGCCTGTTTTATCTCCGGGATAATCGGAGGCCGCCCGGATTTTCAGCGGCATCCCTTTGATGAGTGCGACAAAGCGGATTGAATTCGCCGTGATTGTGGTTTGACCACCGCGAACCTCGTGGAGCGTCCACCACTTTTTTTCCTGGAACGCGGCGCGCAACGGATTGCGAATCGTGAGGTCGTACTCATCGCGACTGATTTCTTCCGCCTTGGAGCAGGTCAGACCAACCAAATGGTCCGGTGCGATTCCGCGCCTTTTCGCATAGTATTTGGCCAGCTCGATCGACTCCGGAACGTCCTTGTTAAAAACGACAATCGTCGCGGGCGCGAGCGGGATCTCCGCCAAAACCAGACGCGTCGAAAGCGTCAAACAAACGACGGCGAAGAGTTTCAGGCGCGACCGGATTCGCATCTTAGAAGTGCAATTTCAATCCGTCGTAGGCGATGCCGACGCCGGATGGAAGTTCGCCTTCGCTGGTTTGCGCAAGGTCATGACAAATGTGAGTGAAGAGCGTGCGCGCGGGCCGCACTTTCGCGGAAACCTCGAGAGCCTGGTTGACCGTGAGATGCGTGGGATGCGGCCGGTGACGCAGCGCGTCGATGATCAAGACCTTTACCTCCGCGATCTGCCGCACAATTTCATCCGGAACGGCGCTGCAATCGCTGAGGTAGGCGACGAGTTTTTCGTTGTTCCTGGAAAACAAGTAGCCGTTCACAATTGATCTGCCATGCGGTACGGGCAGCGGCGTGATTGATGTTTCCCCGAGCTGAAATGGACCCTCGATGATGTGCGGCACTGGCACCAAATAACCCGGAAAACGATTCAGCCCGTTGAAAGCGAATTCATATACGCGCGCGAGATCGCGCATCGTTTCCGCGGAGGCGTAAACCGGAATCGAACCCAGGTCGTGCGAATAACGCCGCAGATCGTCGAAGCCCATGATGTGGTCCGTGTGCGAGTGCGTGAAGACAACCGCGTCCAGCCGCCGAATATTTTCGCGCAAAGCCTGCGTCCGAAAATCCGTGCCGGTATCGACGACCCACGCGCATTCCGGCGTCTCGATGTAGATCGACGAACGCAGGCGCTTGTCCCGTGGATCGGGCGATCGGCAAACGTCGCAGTCACATCCGATCGTCGGGACTCCCTGCGAAGTACCGGTGCCGAGGAAGGTCAGCGAAAATTGATGGTTGAGAGTTGAGAGCGGAGAGTTCAAACGTTTAGGCGCCGCACCTTCCGCTTTCATCCTTCATCCCTCAACCCTCAACCTTTTCCAAATGCCCGTCGTTCTCACTTTGTTGCGAATCAGAAATCTCGCGCTGGTGGAGGATCTGGAGTGGGAGCTCAAGCCGGGCTTCACCGCCATCACCGGCGAGACTGGCGCTGGTAAATCGATCATCATCGGAGCGCTGCAATTATTGCTCGGCGAAAGAACCGACCGATCGTTGATCCGCACTGGCGCGGAGATGTGCACGGTGGAAGCGGTTTTCGAGGGAAAGGAACTGGCGACGCTCAATTCGCAATTGAGCGAGGCCGGGATGGAATTGGGTGAAGGCGAGCTGATTCTCAAGCGCACCTTCTCCAGCGCCGGCGCCAACCGGCAGTTCATCAATGGATCGCCGGCCACGCTCGCGGTTTTAAAAAATCTCGGCGACGAGCTGGTGGATTTGCACGGACCGCACGATCACCAATCGCTCCTCTCGCCGGATCGGCAGCTCGCGCTCCTCGATGGATACGCGCACGCGGAGGAAACGGTTCGGCAATTCGGCGAGCGCTTTGGTGAGCTGCAAGCGTTGCGCGCCGAATACGCGGCACTGAGCACGGCGGAATCCGCCCGCGAACAGGAAATCGATCTGCTGCGACATCAGGTGGAGGAAATCACGAGCGCGAATTTATCGGCGAGCGAGGAGGAGGAGATTGCATCGCGTTATAAGCTGGCGGCGAACAGCAAACGGTTGATTGAGCTCGCCAGCTCCATCACGCGACGGCTATCCGATGCCGACGATGCCATCCTGCCACGGCTGACCGAAACGCAACGGCTCCTGCGCGACCTGGAAAAAATCGATCCGGGCACCGGGACACTCGCGGACGCTCACGCGGCCAGCATCGTTGAGCTTTCCGAGATCGCGCGCACGCTCGGCCAGTACGCCGAGAACCTCGACCTCGATCCGGCGCAGCTCGCCGCGCTCGAAGAGCGCGTTTCGCTCTTTGAGACGCTGAAACGAAAATATGGCGGTTCCCTCGCCAAAGTAATTTCTTTTGGAGAGCGCGCGGCGGAGCGGATGCGCAAGATCGAAGGGCGCGACGCGGAACTCGAGCGGTTGAGCAAGGAAATCGAAAGCGCGCGGGCCGAAGTCGAACAAGCCGGACATGCGCTCCATAAGTTACGAGCGAAAGCGGCGCCGAAGCTTTCTGAAAATATCCGCGCGAATCTGCGCGAGCTCGGTTTCCGGCAATCGGAATTCGAAGCGCAGCTTACGGGATTGGACGAAGCGCGCCCGACCGGTTTCGATGCCGTCGAACTGCTCTTTTCGCCGAATCCGGGCGAGCCGATGAAGCCGTTGCGCACGATCGCTTCCAGCGGTGAAATTTCGAGGCTGATGCTTGCGATCAAATCTTCGCTGGCCGCGCAGGACGCGATTCCGCTTCTGGTGTTCGATGAGATCGACGCCAACGTCGGCGGCGAAATCGCGAATTCGGTTGGAGCTAAAATGCGGAAACTTGCCGCGGATCATCAGGTGCTTTGCATTACCCACCTGCCACAAGTGGCCGCGGCAGCCGCCACGCATTTCGTGGTGACGAAAGAAGTCGTTCAAGGCCGCACTCATTCGCGGCTCAGTGAAGTTGCTGGCAAAGCACGGCAGGAGGAGATCGCGCGGATGCTCGGCGGCAAGACGGATTCCGCGCTGAAGCATGCGGCGAGTTTGTTGAAGGAGCACTAGGATAGCTGTCATCCCGAGCCGCGCTAGACGGCGAGGGAACTCACAGGCGGTCAATCGCTTTCGCGCTACGTTGCGCATCTACGTCAAGTTTCGCTTGTCGTTTCAAGCAAACGCAATTTGCAGTTGCGAGGTCCCTCGCCGTCTGCGCGGCTCGGGATGACAGGCACGCTGCGCGGACAAATCGCTTTCCGGCCATGCGGGGGCTGCTATAAAAAATTGTGCTGAATTACATCTGGCTCGCGCTCGTTGTTCTCGCTGTCGCCATCGGCGGTTGGAACAACCGCCTCAGCGAAGTGACGGCCGGCGCTTTCGATGGCGCGAAGACTGCCGTTACCATCGCGCTCGGGTTGATCGGCATCATGGCTCTCTGGCTCGGCGTGATGCGTCTGGCCGAACGCGCCGGGCTCGTGCAACGAATCGCGCGCGGCTTGCAACCGATCATGCGCCGCCTTTTTCCCGATGTGCCGCCGGAACATCCCGCGATGGGCTCGATGCTCATGAACATGGCGGCGAACATGCTCGGGCTCGGCAACGCCGCGACGCCGCTCGGCCTTCGCGCGATGCGCGATCTCGAGACGCTCAATCCCCGCCCCGGCGTCGCTTCCAATGCGATGTGCACTTTTCTGGCGATCAATACCGCTTCCGTCCAACTGATTCCGGCGACCGCCATCGCACTGCTCGCCTCCGCCGGATCGAGCCGCCCGACCGCCATCGTCGGCACGGCGCTTCTGGCGACACTGTGCGCGGCCACGGTGGCAATCGCCTCGGCGAAAATCCTGGAGAAGCTGCCGTTCTTTCGGTTGCGCGAAACGGCGCCGAAAACATCGACCGGGATCGGCGATCCCGGCTATAGGGCGGACGCACCAGCAAATATTTTTGCCGCTGAAGAATTACCGGTCGTCGCTCAACCACGTGCCTGGAGCTGGCTGATCCTCAGCGCGCTCGGATTGTTTTTCATCGCGCTCTTCATTCGCATCGCTTTCCCGGCCTTGTTCAATCTCCCGGCCGATCCCAACGCCGCGACCCAAACCGCTTTCGTGCGCAGCGTGAATGCGCTCTCCATCCTCGCGATTCCATTCCTCCTCAGCTTTTTCCCGGTTTACGCGGCGACGCGCGGGATCAAGGTCTATGAGGAATTTGTGGAAGGCGCGAAGGAAGGGTTCGGGGTGATTTTGAAAATCATTCCGTTTCTCGTCACCATGCTCGTCGCGATCAGCATGTTTAAAGGCGCGGGCGGGATCGATCTTTTGACGCGCCTGCTCACTCCGCTGCTCGCGCCGCTGCATTTCCCGACCGACCTGCTTCCGCTGGCGTTGATGCGGCCGCTGAGCGGAAGCGCGACCCTCGCGATCCTGACCGACATCATTCACCGGCTCGGCCCCGACAATATCGTCAGCCTGATGGCGGCGACGATTTACGGAAGCACCGAAACGACGTTTTACGTCGCGGCGGTTTATTTCGGATCGGTCAGCATCAAGCAGACGCGGCACTCGATTCCCGCCGGCTTGTTAGGTGATCTGGCCGGGGTAATCGCCTCGGTCATCATCTGCCGGGCGGTTTTGTAATTTTTACCTCGCCAGTGCCCCGGGGGTTTCCTATCGTCCGCGTCTCAACATGATTCAGCGTGATTATCTCATCATCGGAAGCGGCGTAGGCGGCGGCAGCGCCTGCGAGAGCATCCGCAAATACGACAAGCGAGGGAGTCTCACGCTGGTGGGCGCGGAGACGTTCCATCCTTACAAACGCTGGATGCTCTCGAAGAGTTTTCTGCGCGATAAAATCCCGCCGTTAAAAAAAATGCCGCACCTCGACGCGCGCTGGTACGAGTCGCACAAAATCGAGACGCGCTTCGCCGCGATGGTAACGCAACTCAACATCGACCGGCGTTTGGCGGTGCTGGGAAACGGCGAGACGATCGAATTCAATAAGGCGTGCCTCGCGATGGGGAGCCGGCCGGTCCGCCCGCCTGTGGCCGGAACCGGGCTGGGGAACGTGATTTATCTTAGAACAATTCGGGATGCGCTGGCGTTGCGGGAAATGGCGTCGCTGGAAAAAGCGATCGTCGTGGTGGGCGGCGGACTCCTGGCCTGCGAAGCGGCGGCCAGCCTGCGACAACTGAAGTTTAAGGTGACCATCATGCATCGGAATAATTATCTGCTGAACCGCTACCTCGATCCCGAGACCGGCGCGTGGATCAGCGGATATTTCGAAAAGCACGGGGTTACGTTGCTTCTGGGTGAGAGCCTGAACGGGTTCGAAGGCAAAACCGTTTTGCGAAATATCCAGACGAAAAGCGGCAATCGGATCGCGGCCGGAGTGGCGGTGGTGGCGTGCGGCGCCGAGCCCAATCTGGAATTGGTGCGGAACACTCCGCTCTCCGGGCCCCACGGCTCGCCCGTAAGCGAGTACCTCGAGACCGAAGAAAAAGGGATCTACGCGATCGGCGACCTGGCGTTTTACCCCGACCGGATCATGGGCGGGGTGCGCCGCCAGACT
Source organism: Verrucomicrobiota bacterium (assembly GCA_041167545.1). Taxonomy (GTDB): domain Bacteria; phylum Verrucomicrobiota; class Verrucomicrobiia; order Chthoniobacterales; family UBA10450; genus AV80. The sequence goes on along the minus strand of JBEEHT010000011.1, from coordinate 5,761 downwards.
CATTGGGACAATGCCCGCGAACAAGGGCTCGTGGCCGGCGCGAACATGACCGGCAAAAAGCGGATTCGCTACGAGCAGGTCCCGTATTTTTGGACGGAGATGTTCGATCTAAAAATGGACTTTGTGGGGGACTTCAGCTTGCAGCCGACGCGGGTGAATCTGAAAGGCACGTACGCCAAGAAGAAATTCGTGGCGCGGTATTATCAGGGAGAAAAGTTGCGCGCGATTTTGCTTTGCCATGCAGCACCGCGCGAAGTGGAAGCAGCCAAAACAGAATTGCGGACCTCTTTGGGTAAATAAGCGCGGCAATTACAGGCCCGATATCTCGAGCGCTGGATTGTCGACGCGGACCAGCTTCCAATCCCAAGGCTTGGCGGATCGGCGACGCCACTCCATCTCGAAAGGAGCAGGCAGGGCATTGACCCTTTCTTCAATTACCGCAGCGAATTCCCCCGTCCCGGCGATGGTAACTTTCGCGACCCAAAATCCTTTTCCACTCTCGGCACGCACCGTCGGATCAGCCGCTGCGATCCGGGCGTTCGGCATCGCGCGAAAAACTTCGCGGAGCCGCTCGAGGAGCAGAGCGCGGTCGTGGCCCCAACGATCCTGATAATCGTCCGCGATCAGATCGGTGGCCGCGGCCCAATCCTTGTTCTCGATCCGCGAGAGAAGATGCGCGGCATGGAGCGCGACCTGCCGTTCCGGTTGCCAGAGTCTGGCGAGATAAATTCCCACGATCAGCGCGGCAAGGAGGCCAGCGAAAAATCCGTTTCGAAAATTCATCGGGAGTTACGTAGCTCGCGCCTATTTCTCGGCGCGGCAATAAATTTTACGGGTCGATTCGGGTTGACTCTGGGCCCACTGAAAGGCATGAACCGTGCTGACTTAATCGCTGCTCTACCATGCTCACCATCGGCTCGTTCTCCATCGCCATTTTCGCAATTTTCGGTTGTGTTTTATGGGCTTGCTTGAATGATGGCGATGGGACTTGAAGCAGGCCCCGGTTCTATGCTCGACAACGAAGATCTGAAGTGGATCGCTTCCACTTCGACGGAATTAAACTCGATGTTGCAGCAGATCTCGCGTTACTCGGATTTGGCGCGCCAGCACAAGGGCGAATACAACTACATCGAGATGCTCGGTGAACGCGTCGAGCTTGCTTCGAAAACCGCCCAATCTCTCTTCGACCGGGTGACCTCGAGGATTCTGGAGGGAAGCGCGCCCAAGGCCAGGAAAACGCCAGACCCTTCTCGGCCGCCGGAATTCAAAATTATGCCGCCGCCTTCCGAACCCGCGGCGCCCTCCCAAAAAGCCAAGGCCGCGCCCGAGAAACCGCAGGCTCGGACAAAGGCCCCTGCCGCCGAGAACAAAAAAGCCCCGCTCAAGAGCGATAAGCTTCCCGCAGGTCTCAAAGTGATGAACCCGAAAGGGAACCGCGAGCTGATCCTGCTGGTGGATGACGAAACTGAAATTGCCGAGCTCGCTTCGACGATGCTCACCGACGAAGGCTACAAAGTGATCCTCGCGCGCGATGGATTCGAAGCGCTCGGGATTTACCAGCAGGCGGGCCAACAGATCGGGCTGGTGATCCTAGACTTTTTTCTTCCCGTCATGGATGGCGACGCCGTTTTCGACGAGCTGCGCGCCCTGAATCCAAACGTGGCGGTGGTGCTAAGCAGCGGATTCGCCGAGCAGAGCAAATTGGGAACGATGCTGGCGCAAGGCCTCAGGGGCTTCATTCCCAAACCGTACACGCGCGAGAAATTGCTCGAACAAGTCCGGTCCACGCTCGACTCCTAGCCGCCAGGCTCTCCGCGCGAAACCGCGCTGCATTCTGCGGGGTAAATCCCCCGCCGATGGCATCGATTTAGCTTATTAAGGGCTCGCTCTCATGGCCCGCATCGATTCATTTTTTAAGCTCATGGGGGAGCAGAAGGCGTCCGACCTTCATCTCGCCACCAACAATCCGCCGATGCTGCGCATCAACGGCGAGCTCGTCCGCGTCGATTACCCAGCTCTCCGCAACGACGAGTTGAAGGCGATGGTCTATGAAATCGCGCCCGAAGGAAAAATTAAAATCTTCGAGGAAACCTCCGATATCGACTTCGGCTACGAGGTGCCGGGCATGGCCCGTTACCGCGCGAATTTCTTTCAGCAAAAATACGGCATCTCCGCGGTGTTTCGTTTGATTCCATCAACGGTCCTGACCGTCGAGGATCTCGGACTGCCGCCGATCTTGAAGAAATTTCCCATGTTGAAGAAGGGATTGATCCTTGTCACCGGCCCGACCGGATCGGGCAAATCTACGACCCTCGCCGCGATGATGGACTACGCGAACCTTCAGCGGCACGATCATATTATCACGGTCGAAGACCCCATCGAATTCGTGCATCGGAGCCAAAATTGCCTGGTGCAACACCGCGAAGTCGGCGTTCATACGCGATCCTTTGCCGCCGCGTTGCGCGGCGCGCTCCGCGAAGATCCGGACATTCTGCTGGTGGGTGAAATGCGCGATCTCGAAACGATCGAGCTAGCCCTGACCGCCGCCGCAACCGGCCACCTTGTTTTCGGGACGCTCCATACCTCGAGCGCATCGAAAGCGGTCGATCGTATCATCGACGTTTTCCCCACCGATCAGCAAAACCAGATTCGCGCGACGCTGGCCGAATCGCTCAAGGGCGTGATCGCACAAAACCTTTTCAAACGGATCGATAAACCAGGCCGGGTCGCCGCCCTTGAAATCTTGGTGGTGGATATGGCGATCGCGAACCTGGTTCGCGAAGGCAAGACCCACCAGATCCCGGGCATGATCCAAGTGGGTAAGAAGAAGGGCAACCAGCCGCTGGACGACGCCATCATGGAGCATCTTCGGCATGCGCGGATCGCGCCGGAAGAAGCCTACGACAAGGCGATCGATAAAAAGAAATTCCGGCCGTTCCTGAAGGAACCGCCGCCCGATGGCGCGGATGAATAGGAACCTACTGCGATGAGAATTCCCGATCTCGACAAGATTTTGTCCGCCATGCTCCAGACGTATGACGGCATCTCCGACCTCAATTTTTCCGTCGGCCATCCGATGCAGGTGGAAGATTTCGGCGAACTGAAGCCGGTCTTTGTGGATCCCCCGATCGACTCGCTGACTCCCTATCAGACCGAGCAGATTGCGCTCACCTTGATGCAGGGAAACCGGCGGCTCATTTACGATTATCTTACGGGCGGCTCCTGCGATTGCAGCTATTCGCTCGGCAGCGAGGCGCGTTTCCGCGTCAATATTTTCCGGCAGCAGGGCCATTTCTCGATCGTCCTGCGGAAGCTCGAAGGTGTAATTCCCACAGTAAAAAGCCTGGGATTGCCTCCGATTTTTGAGGAAATCGCGAAGGAGAAAACCGGATTGGTCCTGGTGACAGGGGCGACGGGCAGCGGCAAGACGACGACGCTGGCCGCGATCCTAAATGAGATCAACGCGCACCAGCCCGTGCACATTGTCACTTTGGAAGACCCGATCGAGTTCGTCCATCCGACCTTGAAAGCCACGTTCAACCAACGCGAGCTCGGTCATGATTTTAACAACTATCCGAATGGTTTGCGCGCCGCGCTACGGCAGGCGCCGAAGGTAATTTTGGTCGGCGAAATGCGCGACCGCGCCACGGTCGAAGTGGCGTTGATGGCGGCGGAGACCGGGCACCTTGTGTTGAGTACGCTCCACACAGTCGATGCCGGCCAGGCCATCAATCGTATTCTCGGTCTCTTTTCCCTCGGCGAGGAGCAGCAACTCCGCATTCGACTCGCGGACACACTGCGTTACATCGTCAGCCAGCGCCTTGCACCGAAAGTAGGCGGCGGCCGGCAATTGCTCTCGGAAATCATCGGCAACAATCTCCGGACCCGGGAAACCATCGCGATCGGCGAAGGCGAACACCGGAGCTTCTACGAAATCATCGAGGCGAGCGCGCCCTTTGGTTGGATGACATTCGATCAATCGATTCTGAACGCCTACGAGAGCGATCACATCACGGAAGAAACCGCGAAACTGTTTGCGTCGCGCAAAGGCAAGGTTTCGCGCGGCATCGACCTGATCCAAAAAGCGCGCGGAGTTGACAACGATCTCGATTCCGGCCTGCGCCTCGATCTCCCGGCAAACGCATTTCGCTAAAATATGGAAGCCCAGGATTCATCCTTCTTCGATCTCGGTGACAACACCGCGCTGGTTTGTGTCGATCATCAGCAATACCAGAAAATGATCGTGCCGCAGTTGATCGACATGACCTACAAAGTGCACCTCGGTTTGTTCGAGGAAGACGTGGTCCTGAAGCTCAAGACCTACAGCTACAATGTCGTGATTGTTTACGAGAACTTCAAAGGCTCCACGTCCCAGAACAATCCGATTCTGCGCGAGTTGACCCGGCGTCCCGGCGCCGAGCGACGCCAGCATTTTGTCGTGCTCCTCAGTCACCGTTTCGCGACGAACGATGCCATGAGCGGCTTTGCCCAAAGCGTCGATCAGATCATCAACATCGCGGACCTGGCGAACTTCAAGCCGGTGTTGCGCCGCGGCGTTGCGCAATATCGCGAGCTCTACGGCTCGTTTCACGAAACGCTGAAAGCCGTTCAGGCGATCTAATCGCTCGCGGTCGCGCGGGCGTAGCGATTGGCCTCAATCGCGGTGACGAACGTTCAGTTGCAGCGCCCTGCGGCGCACACGATACTGTTCGCCGCACCGCATGAACTTGAGCAATTGGATCCGTTTTCGCTGGGACTTGTCTCAGCTCCCGCAATTCGACGCTGCCTTGCCCGAACACTACGAGATCGGACCAGCGACGGCGGAAGATGAAACGGAACTGCGAAAAGTCATTTCGACTTCTTTTGTGCTCGATCCGTCCTGGAATCCGGCGACGCAGGAAGTCATGGAAACCATCGAACCGTGGCTGGAGCGGGCCTTCGCTACGCCCGCAAACGGCTGTCTCGCTTTGCGGCACGGCCTGCGCATTATCGGCGCCGCCGTGATTGCGCAGAATCCCGAGGCTGAAATCCATCTTTCCCCCGGACCGTGCGTTTCGATGGAATATCGCAACCGCGGATTCGGCACGCGTCTGCTCGAACAATCGCTGACGAAATTGCGCGACGCGGGATTGAAGGAAGCGATCGGCATCGCGCATGAAAACGCGCCGGTCACAAAATTCCTATACACGAAGTTTAACAGCACCGCCTCGCCTTACGAGCCGACTCCGCTAGTGCCAGCGTAAAGTCAGCCCTTCATCCCAATCGGATATTCCGGCGGGGAGTAGACATTAAAAGTTACCGCCGATTTGCGCCCACTGTTCTTGAAGCGATGCGGCGTTCCCGCCGGGATCACGAGGACATCGCCCTTCCCGAGCCGGACTTTTTCCTCGCCCACCTTGCCGCTGAGTTTGCCCTTAAGCATGAGCAGAATCTGATCGCTCTCCTTGTGCGCTTCGGCCTTCTCCCCGGTCGAAACTCCAGGCGCCAGCGTCATCATCGCGGTCTGTGTCCGCGCGCTGGTTTGCAAAACTTCGAACCATTCCTTCGCTTCATCGATGTTCCGTAAATCCATTCCCTACTTTTCCGACGCAAATCATTCGCGGCAACTTCTCAAGGCGACGATGCGATCAGAGTCTGGGGAGCGCAGGCTGCCAGCCTGCAGCAGCCGGCAGCTTGCCGGCTGCACCTAACGAGCGTCCCGTCGTTTCGTCGAACCAGACATCTCGGCAAGCTGCCGAGATGAAAAGGCTGGCAGCCTGCG
>JBEEHT010000010.1:0-40827 GCA_041167545.1 Verrucomicrobiota bacterium | reverse complement strand
TGCTGCGACAGATCATCTGGCGGCTGTAGATCGGCTTGCGCGCCTGCGCTGCAGCAAGCTGATCGGCATTCACCATCACTTCGAAATAGCGCGCCTCGAATTGCTCCATGCTAGTCTCGAGCACGATGCGACCGCGGTCGATGAACATCAGATCGGTGATGACGTTTTGGATTTCTTCTACCTGATGCGTCGTCACCACGATGGTCCGGGTGCCATCGAAGTAATCGTTGAGGAGCGAATCGTAGAATTGTTTGCGATACAGGATGTCGAGACCGAGGGTCGGCTCATCCAGGACCAGCAACCTCGCGTCGATCGCCATGACCAGAGCGAGGTGGAGCTGCGCCACCATGCCCTTCGACAATTGCCTCACCTTGCTGCCGCGCTTGATGTCGGTCTTCGCGAGAAAAGCTTCCGCCTTCGCGCGATCGAAGCGCGGATGCACACCGGCCACGTAATCGAGCGCTTGCGAGACGCGCATCCAGCGCGGCAGGACAGCGACATCGGCGATGAAGCAGACATCGCGCATAAGCAGGTCGCGCTCATTCCAAGGGTCGCGTCCGAGCACCTTCAATTCTCCCTGGTAAGGGATGAGGCCGAGAATCGCATCGAGCGCGGTGGTCTTGCCGGCGCCGTTGGGTCCAATGAGTCCGAGGATGCGGCCTTCTTCGACGCGCAAATTGATGCCGTCCAGGGCGATCGTTGTGCCATAGGATTTGCGGAGACCGCGTGCTTCGATTGTCGCCATGACTTAGCGGGCCTCCTTCGCAGTCTTCGACGCCGAGGTGTGCCGTTTGGCAGCAGCCATCAGTTCCTTCGCGGTCAGGCCGAGCCGTTGAATAGTGGCAGCGATCCTGGGCCATTCTTCGTCGAGAAACTTCTGGCGTTCGCCCTTCAACAACAGATTGCGCGCGCCGGCTTTGATGAACATTCCAAGACCTCGTCTCTTCTCGACCAGCTCTTCATCGACCAGTTGCTGATAAGCCTTGAGGACAGTAAGCGGATTGACGCGGTACTCGGCCGCGACATTGCGCACGGAGGGAAGTGGATCGCCTTCTTTGAGCACGCCGTCGAGAATCATATGGACGCCCCGATCGCGAAGCTGGCGATAAATCGGCTGCCCGTCGTTCCACTCATGATTCATCCTGTCTTCCCGATCCCTTTAGGGAAGTCCGAGGGATCGTTCCGGTTGAGTGCCTGGTTTCATCTAGTGATGTAGTTCACTATAACACCAGTCCACGCGCAAGCTTTTTTTTAATTTATTTTTTCGCCCCATTGCCCGCAGCGGAGAGAGAACGCTCTTGGGTAGCTCTGCCGATTATCGGGCCCGCGCAGATAGGGGAGCTTTTACCTCTTTGCTCTCGGAGGCGGTGCCGAGCTCAACGGCGAATACAACGCAGGCAAAATCGAGACGCGTCTGAGGCCGATGAGGAATCCGAAAACAGCCAGGACTGTAGCCGGAACGGCTTTTGTTCCAAAGAGTCCAAGAGCCTCAATAATAACAAAAGCGAAGAATCGGAAGTGCCGACGTACACCAGCTCCTTGGTCGCGGGCTTACGCCCTGCCTGAAGAATCAAGCTGACTCAGTAGATCACCGGCGCTTCTTCACTGTCGGCGACGGACGCGGAGGTGGCGGATAATAAGTATCGCCGCACTTTGGCAACTTGGGACAGACTTGAACGATGCAGCACGCGGCCTTGTCCGACATCAAGCTGAGGAAGAAGCAGATTTTTTCTCCCGGTTTCACATTCCCTATGCTGACGCTGAGTGTGGTGGACTGGCCGTTGTGCAATGGCGTCGGAAGGTTAAAGAGCTCCTGACTGAGCGTGAACGTACTGCCCGGGAGAGGCGTAAGAAGAATTTGCGACATGTCGCCGCCCGCACTGTTGGTCACGGTGAAGGTGTAACTATATCCGCCGTTCAGGTCACAATGAATGTCCTTATCGGTAACCGGCGCGCAACTGGGACCCGTACCAGTCGTGGTATCACTGCAGGTTGGCGCAGGAGGATTTCCGTAGGTGTACGGCATAATACCGACGGGAACCGCAGCGATAAAGTGCCCATCTACGCCGCTATATTTGATCAATCTGTCCTTCTCCAAGTCGACCGCCCAGACATCATCGTTGTTGTCGACAATGAGGCCATGAAGATCATTAATTTGGTTCCCAGAGCTCGCAGGGGGCGTCTGGTCCCACAACACCGCACCGGTAGGGCTGGTTTTCATAACGCGACCCGTAGTGTGCCATTCGCCCGAGAGGATGTTCCCCTTATGGTCCACTCCGACGGCAAGGGAATCAAACTTCGGCACCGGCGTGCTGAATGTGGTCGCTGGGGGAGCGTAAGTAAGATAGGTGTTCGCCGGCCGATTGGAAACGTAGACCTTAATGGGGTCCGAGCCGCAGCCGTTGAAGATGGAGAGGGAATAGTTGGTGCCGCCATGGGAGTGGATCCCCAGAAGCGTTTTCGTGGCGGTATCGATTTCCGCAAGCGAGCTTCCATTGTCGACGCTCCAAAGTTTTCCATCTATGGCTACCTGGCAACCGTAGGGCATTTGAGGGGCAACCGAGATCCCCGTCAAAGGCGGGAGCATGTTTCCGGTAGCGGAGTCCACCCTGTAATACCGTTTGGTGTTGAACATGCCGACCCACAGGACGCCAGTCGCATCAATCCCAAGCGCGCGTCCCCACGCGGCCTCATCTCCACCGCCGCTAATCGGACCCGCAGTGCCGATCTCCTTGGCCCATAGGATCCGTACGTCCTTTGCCTCACCCGAATCGATCGTGTTATTGTTGTTCACGTCGTTAATGGGCAGAACGTTCGTCGGTCCATTCGATGTATCGACCCCGGGTGTACCGCCAGTGGGCGCGATCTTCATCAACACGGGGAGATGTGACGGATTGAAGAAACGGTTCAAGACGTAGACATTTCCTGCAGGGTCCTGAACGATTCGAGACGGACAGGGTCCGCCCTGTGTATTGGGGTGGCTGCGGTGGGGGACGTGATTAAAGGGACTGCTAGATGTGAACCAGGTGGAATATCGCGCTACTTCAGTATTCGTGTTGATGTCGATTTTTGAAACCGTGTCTTCGCCGGTATTCCCGACATAGATGAACTGCGCGGACACGGACGGCACCAGGAGCGCGGCCAGCAACACTGCCGCCATGAGAGTTATCCGGTTACATTTTCGAAACTTCGTCAAAGGCGCGAGAGCTGCAGTGGTGGTAAATGATATGTTCATAGGGATCCTTTTAGCGAACGCGGTTATCTCGGTCTCGGCGGTTGTGGAGGAATAGTCCCTCGCGGCCCGGGCGTCGGTTTTTCGCTCCGGCAATTCTGCTGCGCTTCGTCTTGTGAAGCGTAGCAGGTAAGTCCTCTCCGCTTCGCCACGGCCTCGGTGAGCTGAACGACTTGGCCGTTCACACAGGTCCAGCAAGGTTTCGGTGTGTTATCTTTGCAATTCTGCTGCGCTTCCTCCTGTGAAGCGTAACACTTCGCGCCCCTGGCTCGCGCTTGCGCCGCAGTCAGTTGAACGACTTTTCCGTTCACGCAGGTCCAGCATTTGTCTCCCTCACAGCTCCTCTGCGCTTCTTCCTGGGAAGCGTAGCATTTAGCGCCCCTCGCCTTAGCTTGCGCCGCGGTCAGTTGAACGACCTTTCCGTTCACGCAGGTCCAGCATTTGTCTCCCTCACAGCTCCTTTGCGCTTCTTCCTGGGAAGGATAGCACTTAGCGCCTCTCCGCCCCGCTTCTACCTCGGTTACCTGGACGGCCTTTCCATCAAGGCAGATCCAGCACTTCCCGCAATTCCTCTGCGCCTCTTCCTGGGAAGCGTAACATTTAGCGCCTCTCTGCTTGGCTTCCGCCTCCGTTACTTGGACGACTTTTCCGTCGAGGCAAATCCAACAACGCGGTGGTGGCGATCCCTCACAACGGGCGCGCGCTTCCTGTTCGGAACCGTAGCATTGACCGCCCCGTTTCTGGCAATCCGCCGCAGTGGTCTGGACGACGATTTTGCCGGCGGGTCCGGGAATGCAGCACCAGCACGGTTTGCAATCCTTCTGCGCTTCCTCCTGGGAAGCGTAGCATTTCGCGCCTCTCTCCTTGGCTTCCGCCTCAGTCACCTGCACGACTTTTCCGTCAAGGCAGATCCAGCACTTTTTACAATCCCGCTGCGCTTCTTCCGGGGTCCGGTAGCATTTGGTGCCACGCCGCTTGGCTTCAGCCTCGGTCACTTGGAGCGCTTTTCCGTCAAGGCATATCCAGCAAAGTGGTGGTGGCGGGCCCTCACAACCCTCCGCGGCCTCTCGCTCCGACGCGTAGCATTGGCCGCCTCGCTTCGCGCACTCCGCCGCGGTGGTCTGGACGACAATTTTCCCGTTGGGTCCTTGCATGCAGCACCAGCACGGTTTGCAATCCTTCTGCGCTTCTTCCTGGGTGGCGTAGCACTTGGCTTGTTTCTTGTGGGCCTCCGCCTCAGTTACCTGCACGACTTTTCCGTCAACGCAGATCCAGCACTTTCCGCAGTTTCGCTCCGCTTCCTCTCGCGATGGATAGCATGGAAGATTTCTGGCCTTGGCTTGCTCAAGAGTTATCTCGACAACTCTTCCATCAATGCACGTCCAGCACTTTCCGCAATTCCGCTGCGCCTCTTCCTGAGACGGATAGCAGGGGAGGTTTCTCGCCTTAGCCTGCTCCACGGTGATCTGCACGACTCTTCCGTCGAGGCAGACCCAGCACTTTTGGCAGTCGCGCTGTGCTTCTTCGGGCGAACCGTAGCACTTGGCGCCTCTCCGTCGCGCTTCCACCTCGGTCACTTCCACCACTTTTCCATCGAGACAGATCCAGCACTTTCCGCAGTTCCGCTGCGCTTCTTCCGGGGATGAGTAGCACTTAAGATTTTTATCCCTGGCCTGCGCCTCGGTTAGCTGGAGCACTTTTCCATCGAGACAGACCCAGCACAGTCCGCAATTCTTCTGCGCTTCCTCTTTGGAAGCATAGCATTGGCCCTTCGCCTGGCACTCTGCCCATGTAGTCTGGACAACCTTGCCATCGATGCAGGCCCACCAACAAGTCTTGCAATTCCTGATCGCTTCTATTTCGGAGCCGTAACAAGGAAGGCCCTTCTTGCGGGCTTCTGCACCGTTTACCTTGATGATCTTTCCATCTACGCAAGACCAGCACCACGCCCTGCAGTTCTTGATCGCCTCTTGGGGGGTGCTGTAACATTGTCCGCCTTGCGCCTTAACCACTTCCTCTCGGAGAAGGAGGACTTGTCCATTAAAGCAGCTGTAGCAATACCCAAAAGGCGGGGGCGTCCAGTCGCATCCGCATCCGTCCGGAGGCGGAATCGGCCACCAGCACCAATGTGGAGGTTGCGACGGACAAGGCGGATGATCGCCGGGAGGACCATGCCACGTATAACAATGGCACTCTGTGTCCCACCACCAGCCGCCACCTTTTTGAATCCAAACCCATTTACAGCAAAGGTACGACCAATTCCCACCATCGACCTCCGTGGGCGTGAGCAGAAAAGCATGCTTCTCTCCGTTAAGGGTCACGCCTTCGCCGATGATGAGGTTTGAGTCGCTGATCGTTTTCGCCAGGGTCAGGACCTTGAAGTTGCTTAGGGAAAGGTCGCAAAGCAGGTTGAGGTCATACATCTGGCCGCTCACGAAAAGGAAGGCATGCTCGGTGTTGTCACTTAAAGTCGACGATCCGACGATCATGCCGGCGGCGTTATGTCCGGGGCCAGAGATGCCGTTGGCTGAGCTCGTCGTGCCGCCGAGAGTCCCCAAGTCGGTAAGCGTGTAACTATATTGCGCTATGGAGGGAGTGACAGCGAGAAGGAGAAAGAATAACGCCGCGAAGCTGACTTTGTTTTTCGTTTTCATGGATGGGAACACCACTAACAACAGCCGGTCTATAGATCACCGTTCGCGTGAGCAAGAAAAAAGAAATAAGAACTTTTAACAGCCTTAGCGCATCGAGCAGGCTCCGCCGCAATCATTGCGACAGTGTAATGATAGGTGCGGCTTCTCTTAGCTGGTCCTTAACCTTCAAGGACAACGCGCGCTTAGCCGCTTCCGTTCTCCAGCGAAGGAACTATTTCCCTGCTACAAACGGGATCGGCATGATGCCTTCGGTACGGGCTTCGGCCAGATCGATCCATTGATAGTTAGGATCGCCGGCCTTGAACTTCTCTTTGTTCTTGGTCAGGTCTTCGGTGCCGACCTGGACGGCTTTCGCGAAAGTTTTCCAGTCGCGGCGAGTGCGCACGCTTTGCTCGCGCTTGTCGCGCAACATCGTGAGCGCCGCCGGTTCGCCAGGCTTCTTTTCGTCCGCGACGTCAGGGAGGCCGATCACTGTCGTTTCGAGTCCCACGAACTCGGATTTGCCGGGACCGAGATAGAATCCGACATACATGTGGCCCGGCACAGTGACGAGAAAGGGTTCGATCGAAATTTTGCGAAGGAGGGAAGCGAAGAGGACGCTGCCATCGACGCAATTGGCCTGGGTATTGGCGAGCGATTGATCGACGAAACGGATGTACTGGCTCATGACGGTTTCGGAACCGCCGGGAGTGGTGGTTGTGGAGCTGTATTGGATGCCGCGTTTCTGAAGTGCGGACCAAACGGCAAACACCTGCTTGAGCGTCTCGTCCGGATCGTGCGCCGTCACATGAAAGGCGCCGACGATTTTTGTCTCGAGCGCTTCCTGCAAGATTTTATCGAGCATCGGATGGTTCTCATTGACGTAAGCCGCGAACATCCAGCCGAGCGCGGCGGAGCCGGCGATGAAGTTTTCGTCGTTGAGCGTTTCTTCGGAATTGCTGACGGCGAAAGGGCAATCGTTGATCGAACGGATCTGAAGCGTTTCCGCTTTTTCTCCCGCGGATTCGCCGTCGACTTCGACCGCGAAGGTGACGTTCATCGGAACCTGCTGCGTCACCTGGCGGAGCCGATCGAATTTATAATTCACTTTCGGCGCGATGAAATAATCCTTGCCCGCTTCAGGCAATTCACCGCTCCAACTCGATGCGGCCATCAGATCGTTCTCCTTCACAGTGACCTTCACTTTTGCATTCGCCGCGGGCGCTTTGATGGAAACGCCCACCAAACCGAAGCGCTCGCCGAGCAGGGACGGATCAGGCGCTTCGGCTTCTTCGTCGTCCGCTTCGATCGGACGCACGGTGGCGGTGGCGATGAGAAGCGAGGGGAAAAGCTGGTGATCCATATTCGCTTCTGTCGACCATTCCACTTCATCCGCCCGGCTAGCCGAAGCGAGGAAAAGACATGCACTGATGAACGCCAGGATGGACTTCATAGTTCCATGCATCGCGCGCCGTTTCGAAAAAGACAAGGAGGAAGCCGAACCGGAGCTTGATCTTGTCCCGCGTTTCCTTCAGAAGGAGGGCGATGCAAATCTATGTCGGCAAGAATGGGCAACAGCTTGGACCTTTTCCTATCGAGGAGATCAATCGCAAGCTGGCAGATGGAACTTTTTCAGCAACGGATCTCGCCTGGTATGAAGGCGCGGCAGGATGGGCGGCGCTCTCGAGCATCCCGGGCGTAACTCTTCCGGCGGCTGCTGCGGTCGCGCCGATACCGGCTCCTGCGCCCGCGCCCATTTCGACGCCGGTCGCACCCGCGGCGGTTCCGGTCCGTTCGACGACGCCGATCGCGCGGACGCCAGTTCCGGCCAGCAGCTACAAGACTCTGACGACTGTGAGCTGGGTGCTGCTCGGGCTCACGGCCCTCATCTCTCTGATCCCATTCGTCGGTTGCGGCGCATGGGTGCTCGGATGGGCGGTAGCGGTCGCCGCCATCATCATGGGCATTCTTGTCATCACGCGCGGGGGGACGGGTCAGGGCATTATGATCATTGTTGGTGGGGTCCTCATCGTGCCGTTCGCGTTGCTCGGCCAATTTGTTTCGCTCGCCGTGTTCGGCACGATAGCTGGCAAGGAAGATCGAAAGCAGGAAACCCAGATCATGGAGAATTTGCGGACGCTCGACACCGCCAAGGGCGAGTGGGTCGCCGCAACCAGCGCCAAAGACAAAGCGCCCGTGACGATGGCCAACCTAACGAGTTATCTGAGCGGCAAGGAAGTGAAACCTGTGGTCGGCGAGCAATATGATCCGAGCCCGGTAGGTCATCCGCCGACTGCGACCCTGCCCGCGGACAAATCCCTCGGGAGCTTCAAAAAAGGCGATGTCTTGACGGCTGCCTCCCTGGAAGAAGCGTTGGCCAAGAATTCTTTTGTTTCGTTTTACTCGTCCAAGAACAGTCCGGCGCCGACGGCCACCGCGAAGAGTTCGCCAGCCCCGACGACTGGAGGTAAGCCCTCCGCTTCTCCAAAAGCCAGTGTCGCTCCGAAGCCAAGCGAAACCGTTCCTCCCCCGCCCTCTTTTTCCGCGCGACCATCGCCTTCCGCCAAGTTCGGGCCGGACGAACGAAGCACGGTCTCTCCGGGACCACGGACAACTCCCCCGGAATCTCCATCCTCACGGCCGTCCCCATCGGCTAAGTTTGCTCCGTCTGATGGAACAACAAATTCTCCCAAGCCGAGGACCTCGGCTACGGTCGAATCGTCCGGTCTAAAACAAGGAAAACAGAAGCCGACCGAATCGCCGAGCGCGACGCCGGACGACGACGATTAGCAGCGCGGCGCGCGCGGCCGGCTGGGCGCCCTCCCGCCATGGAATGAGGCCTGCTACGCAAGAGGCAGAGAAATGCTTTACCTCTTTCCCACGGACTCATTTTAGCCTCCTTCCTTTTCCGTTCCATGATCTCCTATTTGCGGCCCCAGCAGCAGTTCAATCCGGCGATAAACGAAGTAACTGATCCGACGGATGCGATCTTTCGTGAGTTGTTCGAAGCGGCGCCGATCGGGATGGCGATCATCGCGCTCGATGAACGGTTCATAAAAGTAAACGCCACCTTCTGCAAGATGGTGGGTTATTCCAATGAGGAGCTGAAGCAACGCACCGCCGAAGACATTACTTACGACGAAGATATCGAGACCGGCCGGCAACTCGCCAAAAACCTGCTCGATGGAACCGTGCGCTACACGGGCGACAAGCGTTATGTCCATAAAAATGGCGAAGTGCTTTGGGTGAGCCGAACCGCGAGCCTGATCCGCGACGAACACGGAGAGCCGCAACACTTCCTCCTGATGGTGGAAGACATTTCCGAGCGCAAGCAAAGCGAACGCGCGCTTTTGGAGAGCCGGCGCGAATTGGAAAACGCGCTGCACGCGAACCAGCTCATCATGGATAATTCCCAGGATGTCATTTGCACGATCGATGCGGATGGCCGTTTCCTGAGTGTGAACGCGGCGTGCGAAGAGCTCTGGGGTTACAAAGCAAGCGAGCTCGTCGGCCGGCGCTACATCGACCTGGTTTATCCGGAGGATCGCGCCAAAACGGAGGCGGCTTCGGAGGCCTTGCTCACGAGCGGCAAGATCACCGACTTCGTCAATCGCTACGTCCGCAAGGATGGGACGATGGTCGATGTGCTTTGGTCCGCAACCTGGTCGGCCGCCGACAAGATGATATTTTGCGTGGCGCATGACGTGACCGATCGCGCCCGGATCGAGAAGGCGTTGCGCGAAGCGAAAGCGGAAGCCGACCGTGCTAATCACGCCAAGAGCGATTTCCTTTCCCGCATGAGCCACGAGCTGCGCACTCCGCTCAATTCCATTTTAGGTTTCGGCCAATTACTCGACCGCCAGTCGGCGAACGATGCCCAACGCACCCGGGTGCGTTACATCCTGAGCGCCGGGCGCCACTTGTTGAATCTGATCAATGAGGTCCTCGACATCAGCCGCATCGAAGCCGGCAACCTGCAACTATCGCTGGAACCGGTTTGCCTGGAAGAGGCGATGAGCGAAGCGCTCGACTTGATGCGCCCTTTGGCGGCAGAGCGGGAGATTCGTCTGGCCGCATCCTGTCCGCTCGACACGACGACTTATGTTCTCGCCGATCGCCAGCGCTTCAAGCAGGTCCTTCTCAATCTCCTGACGAACGCGGTCAAATACACTGCGATGCAAGGCAGCGTGGATGTTTCCTTCGACGATTCGGGCAACGGCACCATGCGTTTGCTGGTCCGCGATACGGGAGCTGGGATTCCGACGGAGAAGTTGTCGCGACTCTTTACTCCGTTCGACCGCTTGGGCGCCGAACAATCGACGGTGGAAGGAACGGGCTTGGGGCTCGCGCTTAGCCAGCGTCTGGTCGAAGCCATGCATGGCTGCATCGGAGTGAACAGCACGGTCGGCGACGGCAGCACCTTCTGGGTGGAACTTCCGCAGGCGGAATCGCCCTTCCAACAGCTCGCCGCCCAAAAGAATGCGCCGGTCCCCGAAGAACTTTCCCATACCGGGAAACGCCGGGTTCTCTATATCGAAGATAACTTCTCGAACGTCACCCTGGTCGAGCAAATGCTCGCGGAACGCCCGTCGCTGGAACTCATGACGGCGATGCAAGGCCGCCTCGGTTTAGATCTCGCGCGCAAACATGTCCCCGACTTGGTGCTGCTCGATTTGCATTTGCCCGACATGCCGGGGTGGCAGGTGCTCGCGCAATTAAAAGCAGACCACTCGACCCGCGACATTCCAGTGATCGTGATCAGCGCCGACGCAACCGCGCCTCAAATCAAACGGTTGCTGGCCGCAGGCGCGCGCGCCTATCTGACCAAGCCGCTGGACATCGGCGAATTCTTCCGGGTCGTCGAAGAGACGATCTCTTCGGCTGATTCAGATAACGAAGAAGCGGCAGCGTAACGCGTCCCACACCTCTTCGTGGCCGTGATGGAAGTATCGCCGCTCCTTGACTTCGATAATATCTTGACGCGATTCCGGTGCTTCCCGTAAAAAGGACCCCGATTACGTCATCCGACGTTTGACTCCGAAAAAACTCGGGGCTGGACGGCTGCTTGCGCGATCTCCAGCCGACCAAAGCATCTTTGTGATCTCCCTGAGTCCATACCGCGCAATATTTTTCGTTCTTGTTTTCGCGGCGGAGATTTTCATTGGAAACGCCAGCGCATCGGCAGCCACCATCACGGTTACGACGACAGCCGACAGCGGCCCGGGTTCGCTTCGCGATGCGTTGGCCACGGCAACCTCGGGAGACACAATCGATTTCGACGGGTCCTTGGCCGGGCAGACCATCGGTCTTTCCACGGTCGGCGATAGCACCTACGGACCATCGGCCCTGCTCATCAACAAGCAGCTCACGATCACGGGACTGACCGGCAACAGCGGTATCACTATCGCGCGCACGAGCCCCGGGCCGATGCGCTTGTTCTATATCGACCCCACCGGCATCCTTACCTTGCGCAATCTGACGCTCGCCAACGGGTGGGCCAAAGGTGGAGACGGCGGTGGACCTAATGGAGGTAATAGCGAAGGCGGAGGAGGCGGCGCGGCCGGGCTGGGCGGAGCTATCTATAACCAGGGTGTTCTAAGCATCGATCAAAGCACTCTCTCGGGGAATAAAGCGGAGGGAGGTAAGGGCGGCAGCGGCAGCGGCAATAATTTTACCGCCGGCGGTGGTGGAGGCGGGCTTAATGGCGACGGCCAGGCGGCTAACAGTGACGTCACCGGGGGCGCTGGTGGCGCAGGTGGTGGCGGCACTGGCGGCGTCGGTGGTTGCAATGGCACACCGGGGGGTTACGGCGGCGGCGGCGGCGGCGGCAGCTTCGGAAACAACTGCGGCGGCACGAGAGCTGGCGCGAATGGTGGATTCGGCGCAGGCGGCGGGGGCAATGCCGGCTTATCTCCTTCCGGCGTCTCGAGTGCTGGCTTTGGCGGCGGTAATGGCGGACTGAACGGTCAGAGTAATGGCGGAGCTGGCGGCGGTGGCGGCGGCGGTCTCGGCGGCGCCATCTTCAATCACAACGGCACTGTGACTCTCACTAATAGTACGCTTTCCGGCAATACGGCCCAAGGCGGTGATGGAGGTAATGCGCTCGGAACAGGCAATGGCGGCAATGGCGGCGACGGAGTGGGCGGCGGCGTGTTCAATCTGAACGGCACCGTGACGGTTACCAATTGCACGTCGGCGAATAACACGGCGCAGGCCGGCAGCGGCGGGACCGCTAATTCAGGCACCGCTGGCACTGCGGGTTCTGGCGTGGGCGGCGGCGTTTACAATCTGGCGCATGAAGCGGCGACCGGAATCACGGCCGCGGATGCTAACTTAACTTTAAATAACACGATCGTCGCTTACTCCACGGCGAGCAACGATGTGGTGAACAATCAACGTGCCTCGATCGCGACAGTTACCGCGACAACGCCGAATATCGTACAGACGCCGATCGCGAACGTCGGCGGAACCGTCAACAGCAGCGGCGTGAGTAACGTCGATCCCTTACTAGGTCCGCTCAGCAACAATGGCGGACCTACCTTTACCCGCGCGCTTCAGAAGAGCAGTCCGGCCGTGGACGCGGGTGACAACGCGGCTGCCACCAGCGCTGGCCTAACGACCGATCAACGCGGCCCAGGCTTCAGCCGTTTCCAAGACTCGGCCGACGCCGACACCGTGCAGACGGTAGACATCGGCGCCTTCGAGGCGCAGGCCTCGGTGGAAGATATCAGTGACAAGTCTACGGCGGAGGACACCCCGCTTTCCTTCAACTTCAACGTTGGCGACAGCGCTTCGATCACGAGCGTGACCGCTGCTTCGAGCAACGCGACGCTCGTCCCGAACGATGCAGGTCACCTCACCGTCACAGGCACCGGGTCGACCCGCACGTTGAACATTACTCCAGCAACCGACCAGACAGGCACTTCGACGATCACGGTCTCCGTCACCAGCGGATCGGAAAGCATGAGCGACACGTTCGTGCTTACGGTAACCGAAGTGAACGATGCGCCGGTAGCGGTAAACGACACGTTATCCAGCGTCGCTGAAGATTCGGGTCAACGGGCGGTTGCTTTCTCAACCTTGACCGCAAACGACAACAAAGGCGCAGCCAACGAGAGCGGCCAGACTTTGACCGTCAAGACCGTCAGCAATCCAGTAGGAGGCACGGTTGTCCTTGATACGGCGAACAGCCAGGTCCTCTTCACTCCCGCGGCCGATTTCTACGGGACGGCTAGCTTCGACTACACGATCGAGGACGACGGGACGACCAACGGCGCTCCCGATCCCAAGACCAGCACCGCCGCTGCTACGGCCAGCTTTACCGTCACGGAAGTGAACGATGCACCGACAGCGGTGAACGACACATTATCCAACGTCGCTGAAGATTCGGGCCAACGAGCGGTTGCTTTCTCGACCTTGACCGCAAATGATAACAAAGGCCCTGCCAACGAAAGCGGCCAGACTTTGATCGTTACGACCGTCAGCAACCCAGTGGGAGGCACGGTTGTCCTCGATACGCCGAATAGCCAGGTGCTCTTCACTCCCGCGGCCAATTTCTACGGGCCGGCCAGTTTCGACTACACCATCCAGGACGATGGAACCACCAACGGCGCTTCCGATCCCAAGACCAGTGCCGCCGCTGCCACGGCCAGCTTTACGGTGACAGCGGTAGCAGACACGCCTTCAGTCACGGACGCTACGACTAACGAAGATACTCAGACAACCACAGGATTGGTGATCAGCCGTAACATAAACGATGGAGCGGAGGTGACGCACTTTAAAATCACCAACATCACCAACGGCACTCTTTTCAAGAATGACGGGACCACGGCCATAGCCAACAATGAGTTCATTACTTTCGCGGAAGGCCAGGCCGGGTTGAAGTTCACCCCGGCTGCAAACTCTTTTGCCAACGGCAGCTTCCAGGTCCAGGGCGCTACTGACTCCTTCGGCGGCGGTTTAAGCAGTGGCTTTGCCACCGCTACGATCACAGTTACCGCCGTGGCAGACACACCATCGGTTACAAACGCGACGACTAATGAAGACACCCAAACAACTCTTGGTTTGGTGATCAGCCGTAAAATAAACGATGGGGCGGAGGTGACGCACTTTAAGATCACCAACATCACCAACGGCACGCTCTTTAAGAATGACGGCACCACAGCGATAGCCAACAATGACGTCATCACCTATGCAGAGGGCCAGGCCGGGTTGAAGTTCACCCCGGCTGCAAACTCTTTTGCCAACGGCAGCTTCCAAGTCCAGGGCGCGACGGACTCATCTGGAGGTGGCTTAAGCTGTGGCTTTGCTACCGATACGATCACAGTTACCGCCGTGGCAGACACACCATCGGTCACAAACGCGACGACCAATGAAGACACCCAAACAACTCTTGGGTTGGTGATCAGCCGTAATATAAACGATGGGGCGGAGGTGACGCACTTTAAGATTACGAACATCACCAACGGCACGCTCTTTAAGAACGACGGCACCACAGCGATAGCCAACAATGATTTCATCACCTTTGCTGAGGGACAGGCCGGCTTGAAGTTCACGCCGACTGCGAACTCATTTGCCAACGGTAGCTTCCAAGTCCAGGGCGCGACGGATTCGTCTGGTGGCGGTTTGAGCAGCGGGTCGGCTACCGCAACGATAACGGTCAATCCAGTCGCGGACACCCCGTCGGTCACGAACGCCGCGACAGTCGAGAATACTCAGACAATTTCCGGATTGGTCATCAGCCGGAACACAGCGGACGGCGCGGAAGTAACGCACTTCAAGATCACCAGCATCACCAATGGCACGCTGTTCAAGAACGACGGCACCACAGTCATCGCCAACAACGACTTCATTACTTTCGCGGAAGGCAATGCCGGTTTGAAGTTCACACCTTCCGCCAACTCCACGGCGAATGGGAGTTTCCAGGTGCAGGCATCGGTCAATGCGACCAATGGCGGATTAGGCGGCGGACTTGCTACCGCGACGATCA
Source organism: Verrucomicrobiota bacterium (assembly GCA_041167545.1). Classification (GTDB taxonomy): domain Bacteria; phylum Verrucomicrobiota; class Verrucomicrobiia; order Chthoniobacterales; family UBA10450; genus AV80. Next base: position 25,973 of record JBEEHT010000010.1, on the reverse strand, counting down.
CGGTCCAGGCCGCGCCAACATTTGCGATCGACGACGTGACGCAGAACGAAGGCGATGCGGGCACAACTGTGTATACCTTCACGCTTACCAAGACTGGCGCGACGGCGTTCGACGCCAAGGTCGATTACGAGACCGCGAATGGCTCGGCGACAGAACCAACCGACTACACGAAGATTTCGCCCACGACCCTGGTCTTCCTGCCGGGGGACGCGAGCAAGCAAATTACCGTTTCGGTGAAGGGCGACACGACCGTCGAGCCAGATGAAGCGTTTACCGTTCATTTGTCGAATCCAGTCGCTGCCAAGATCACGGACGCTGACGGCACTGGAACGATCACCAATGATGACACGGATGTTAGCATAACGGCGCCGCCATCGTCGCCGGTCGTTGAAGATGGCGGGCCGAATCTGGTCTATACCTTTAACCGCACGGGGGTAACGACCGGGTCCATCACCGTCAATTTCTCGGTTGGCGGCACAGCAAGCTTCCCGAGTGATTACTCGCAGAGTGGAGCGACTACCTTTAGCTCCACGACTGGCAGTGTGACGATGGGCGATGGGGTCACCACGGCTGCGGTGACGGTCGATCCCGCGACTGACACTATCTACGAGGCGGCTGAGACAGTAATCCTCACCGTCACTTCCGGGACCGGCTATAACCCTGGGACTCCGGTCTCAGCTTCGGGCACCATTACGAATGATGACGACCCACCGACCCTGGCGATCGGCGACCGGATCGCGTCCGAAGGCAACGGCAGCGGCACGACGCCGTTTGTTTTCACTGTGACCAGGAGCGGCGCCACTCAGGTAGGTTCGACCGTGCACTTCGCCACGGCCGATGGCGTGACGAATGCGGCGACCGGCGACACCTCCTGCACCGGGGGCGCCGATTACATATCTCAGACGAGCACACTCACCTTCCCGGCAAGCGGACCGGGGTCCACCTCTCAAACTATCACCATAGCAGTCTGCAAGGACGCCACAGTCGAACCTAACGAGACGTTCTTGGTCGAACTGGATGCTCCTACTGACGCTACCATCGCGGACGGCGAAGGCCGGGGAACAATCCAGAACGACGATTCACCGGGCACAGTTCTCGTCGTTAACACCACCTCCGATCATGCGGTCGGAACGTGCGACCCGCTTTCCACCGGCGACTGCACTTTGCGCGAAGCGATCACCGCCGCGAGTGGCAGTGCTGGCGGGATCATCGCCATCAATTTCGCCATCCCGGCCACCGACGCGCGGCACTTCTATTATAAGGATGACGGTGTTCCGAACCAGGTAACGAACGATGTAACCCACGTCCTCGTGACGACCGCCGTGGATGACGCGAGCCTGCCGGTGGATAAGGATCCGGATTGGCCGTACAGTTGGTGGTCGATTCTGCCCACGTCGAATCTGCCCACCATTACTCACTCCGTGATTGTCGGTGGTTACACCCAGACAGGCGCCTCGGCTAACGCGGCTACAACCGGCACGAACGCGATTTTAAGGATCGAGTTGAACGGTACGAGCGCTGGCGCGAGCGCAACGGGACTCAACCTTAACGCGGGAACCTCAACCGTCCGCGGCCTGGTTATCAATCGCTTTACCGGTGACGGTCTTAGCCTCCCGAGCGGCAATGGCACCGCGGCCGGTAACTTCATTGGGACGGATGTAAGCGGCATGCTGGGTCTCGGCAATGGGGGCAACGGAATAACTTGTTCCGGGTTTAGCGCGTCCATCGGCGGGCCGACCGCTGCGGAGGTAAATCTTATCTCGGGCAACACCGGCGCTGGAATTTCGTTCTCCAACAGCAACAGCGATTTGGTGCTGGGTAACTTGATAGGGACAAAGGCCAACGGAACTACTGCCTTGGGGAACACGGGGAATGGCATCAGTCTTTCTGGAGCAGGTGCGGGCTTCAATACCATTGGCGGCACGCAATCAACTGACGGCAACACGATCGCCAACAACGGCGGCGATGGAGTGCAAGTGGCGTTGACTGCCAGCGTTGGCAACGCCATTCGCGGTAACTCTATTTTCTCCAACGGCACGACGAGCCAACATCTCGGCATCGACCTCGCCACGGATGGCGTTACCGTGAACGACGCGAAGGATCCCGATACGGGCGCGAACAATCAACAAAACTTCCCGATTATCACTTCAGCGTTGGTGACCGGCAGTACGAGAACAATTAAAGGAACGCTGAACTCGAAGGCGGGTGAAATCTTCGATATCGATTTCTACGCGAGCACTTCCTGTGACGCTTCCGGGAACGGCGAAGGGCAGACTTATCTCGGTTCCATTACCACCGACCCGACCGACACGAATGGCGATGTGTCGTTCACCTTCCATCCGGATGCGAGCCATGAGGCGGGGATGACCAAGGACAAAATCATCACGGCGACGGCTACCAGCACCGGTGCCTCCTTCAGCACCTCCGAGCTGTCAGCATGTTTTGCGGCGGCAGACGGTTCGTCCGGGGCGGGCGACATTCAGTTTACCTCGGCGACTTACAGCGGGGGTGAGGCTGCGGGGCCGGCCTCGATTACGGTTACACGCGTTGGTGGAAGCAATGGCTCTGTCACGGCTAACTTCTCGACCAGTGACGGCACGGCGCAAGCGCCAGGCGATTACACCGCGGTGACTAATTTTCCGATCCCTTATGCCGATGGTGAGACTGGCGACAAGGTGGTCACCGTCACGCCTTTTAACGACACCACTTATGAAGGCAATGAGACGGTGAATCTGGCGTTGAGCGGCACACAGATCGTCGGTGCGCCGCCTAGCCCCGGCCCGCCCCACGCGGCTGTGCTCACGATTGTGGAAAACGATTCTGTTCCGAGTTTCGCCATCGATCATGTAACGCACAACGAGGGCAACACAGGCACCACGTCGTTCACCTTCACGGTGACCAAGACGGGAAGCACGGCGCTGAGTTCTTCAGTCGATTTCACGACTCAGGATGGCACGGCCACCGTGACCAACAACGATTACACGGTTAACACCGGCACGCTCAGCTTCGCAGCGGGCGAAACAACGAAGACTATCGAGGTGCTGGTAACTGGCGATGCGATCAATGAAGCGACGGAGGCATTTACGGTTCACCTCAGTAATCCTTCCGGCGCGACGATCAGCGACGCGGATGGCACGGGCACGATTACGAATGACGATCCTCAGCCGACGTTCACCGTAGCCAACACGGCAATAAGCGAAGGCGGCGGAAACGCCACCGTCACCGTGACGAAGAACGGAGCGACAGATTTCACCACCAGCGTTCATTATGCCACGAGCGACGGCTCGGCCACCGCGCCTGCCGATTACACGGCGACTTCCGGCGATCTTACTTTTGCGCCGGGAGACACCAGCATGACCTTCACCGTCCCGATTATTAACGACACGTTCTTTGAAGGAGATGAAAGCTTTAGCGTTAGCCTAAGCGCTCCAAGCAATGCTACTCTTGGCACACCCTCTTCAGCCACGGTGACGATCAACGAAAACGATCCCGCGCCTGTCCTTCAATTTAGCTCCGCCACTTATGGCGTAGGCGAAGCCGCCGGGACGGTAACCATTACCGTGACGAAGACCGGAGCGACGGCCCTGAATGCTACAGTGCATTACGCCACGAGCGATGGCACGGCCGCAGCCCCGGGCGACTACACGAGCACGGCGGGCGACCTAACCTTTGCGCCGGGTGATACGAGCATGAGCTTCACCGTCCCGATTATCAATGACGCTACGTTCGAAGGAAATGAGAGCTTCTCGGTTACCTTGAGCGCGCCGGCTAATGCCACTCTGGGGGCTAACAATCCAGCCACGGTCACCATCACCGACAATGACGCGGCGCCGACGGTCCAATTCAGCGCGACAAATTACAATGTGAATGAAGGCGCGGGCACTGCAACCGTGACAGTGACCAAGACGGGCGCAACGGCGTTTACTGCCACGGTCCATTACGCGACCAGCGATGGAACGGCGGCCGCGCCCGGCGATTACACGAACACGTCCGGCGACCTAACCTTTGCGCCTGGCGAGACCAGCAAGGATTTCACTGTTTCCATTACCAATGATAACGTATTCGAGGCCAGCGAGAGCTTCAACGTCACCCTGAGCGCGCCCGGCAATGCAACGCTGGGCACGCCTTCTTCCGCCACCGTGACTATTGCCGACAACGACGCGCAGCCCACGTTCCAATTCAGCCAGACAACCTACAGTGCCGGCGAAGCGGCCGGGAACGCGACGCTCATAGTAACTAAGACTGGGGCAACGTCGCTCAGTGCCACCGTGCACTTCGCCACAAGCGATGGCACGGCGGTGGCCCCCGGCGACTACACGGCTGCTTCCGGCGACCTGACGTTCCTGGCGAACGAGACCAGCAAGCAAATCCAGGTGCCGATCGTTGATGACACCGCGGTCGAAAACAATGAGACCTTTACGGTAACGCTCACCGCGCCATCCGGCGCCACCCTCGGCTCACCCTCCTCCGCAAGCGTCACGATCGTGGACAATGATACCCTCCCGCAGGTGCGATGGACCTCAGCGACCTATACCGCCGATGAGAACAGCGGCGGGGCCACGCTTATGGTCACACGCAGTGGAAACGACTCCGGCACAGTCGTGGTTCATTACAGCACCAGCGATGGCTCAGCCAAAGCCGGATCTGATTACACCGCGACCTCTGGAGATCTTACCTTCCTGCCCGGCGGGCCGCCGGAGCAGACGGTTACCGTTCCGCTGATTAACGATAACATTCCGGAAAGCACTGAGAACTTCACTGTGACGTTGAGTGCGCCATCTGGTGGGACGATAGGAACGCCATCGTCGGCCACAGTAAGCATTACCGATACCGATACGGCCCCCTCCCCCACTCCTACACCCACAGCTACTCCCGGCCCGACAGCGGCCCAGGCGCTCAATCTTTCCACGAGATTGAAGGTGGAGACCGGAGACCACGCAATGATTGCAGGCTTTATCATCACTGGAAATGGCTTCAAGCAGGTGGTGCTCCGCGGTCTCGGCCCAAGCCTCGCCGGTTTTAATATCCCCGACTTTCTGCCGGATCCCGTCCTCGAACTACGGCGAAGCAATAACTCGTTGATCATTAGGAACAACGATTGGAAGGACAATCAGCGAGGCCAGATTGAAGGCACGCCGTTCGAGCCAAAGGACGACCGCGAGTCGGTCATTGTAGCCACGCTACAACCAGGCGCCTATGCCGCGATTCTCACTGAGAAAAACGACCAGACCGGCGTCGGTCTGGTGGAAGTATACGACACCGATCCGCCAAGTAATGTGCAAATGGCCAACATCAGCACCCGCGGGTTTGTTCGCACCGACACCAAAGTGATGATTGGCGGGTTTACCCTGGGTGGAAATTCCAACAGTCCGAGAATCGTCGTCCGCGGGTTGGGACCATCGCTGAAGAAATTCTTTTTAACCGATCTGCTGGCTGACCCGACGCTCGAACTGCACAACGCCAACGGGACGCCTACGATCGTGAACGATAACTGGCAGGATGATCCAGTATCGGCCGCGCAATTGATCACCAATAACTTCGCGCCGGAAGATCCAAATGAGGCCGCAATCTTCATCTCGCTCGCACCCGGGCCCTATACCGCGATTCTCGCCGGCAAGGGAGGCAGCATCGGGCTCGGTTTGGTGGAGATCTACAACCTTCAGTAGCAGCCGCAGCGTTTTGCCTTTGACATTAGGCAAGGCACTGAGTCGAGTAGTAAACCCGAGCCTATGAAAACAACCTATCTTGTCGTTTGCGTGCTTCTCTGCCTCCTGTCCCCGGTTAAAGCAGCCGAGCCCGAGAGTTCACCATTTCCTGGCGTGCAAAAGGCGATGTCGCCGGAGGAATACGAAGCAGCCGGGTTGCAAAAGCTTGAGGCGGCGGAGCGCGCGAAGCTCGACGAATTCATTCGCAATTACGTCGCGGCGAGCAACGAAAAGGTAGCCACTACGGCAGTCGACAAAGCCGTGAAGGAAAACAAAGTATCCGCGCCGGAAGTGATTCAGAGTCGAATTGTCGGACCTTTCATGGGTTACAATGGACGCACGATTTTTACCCTGGAGAACGGGCAGCGTTGGGCGCAATCGCAGCGTGATAGCGCCTACTTTCCGAAGATCGACTCACCGCCAGTCGTCATCGTAAAGGCCGGTTTCGGTTACCGGATGTACATCGCCGGCGGCGGCGCCATCCGGGTAACAAAGGTCAACTAGTAGGCGCCGGCCGGAGCGGGGGGCTTGGCGCCTGGAGTTTTCGCAGGCAGCTGACTTGGAGCATCTTCGTGATGCATGTGACCGCTCCGAAGGAACGGCACCCGGTCGAGGACGTTTTCCTGGAACCATTCCAGCGCCAGGTAAATCACAGGTGTGATGTAGAGTGTAATCAATTGTGAGATGATGAGGCCGCCCACGATGACTAAGCCGAGTGGACGCCGGGAAGAACCATCCGAGCCGTAACCTAAGGCGAGCGGCACTGCGCCCATCAACGCGGCCAGCGTTGTCATGATGATAGGCCGGAAACGCTCGACGCTCGCCTCATGAATCGCGGAGCGCAGGTCGTAACCTTCGTCGAGACGATGAAGCGCGAAGTCGACAATCATGATGCCGTTCTTCTTTACGATGCCCATCAAAAGGAAAAGGCCGATGATGGAATAAAGAGAGAGCGTGGAGTTAAAGAGCCAGAGTGTGAGTAACCCTCCCACCACCGCCGGGAACAGCGTCGAAAGCACGGTGATCGGATGGACATAGCTCTCGTAGAGGATTCCCAGGATGACGTACATAACGAACAAGGCAGCGAGGACGAGAAACGGCAGAGCGCCGAACAACTGCTGCAAGACAAGCCCTTCACCTTGGAGTTCGCCCTTCACGGTCGGCGGCAAAACCTCCGCCGCCGCTTTCTGGATAAAGGTCGTGACGTCTCCCAGCGCCACGTCGGGTCTGGTATCGAAGCCAAATGTAACACTGGTGAACTGATTGGTATGGTTCACCGATTGCAGGCCCAGCTTGGCCGAGGATTTCGTCAAGGTGCGAACCGGGACCAGCGTATCCTTGCCATCAGGCCGGACGTAAAGTTGCCGCAGGTCTTCCGGATTGGCGCGGTCGGCATCATCCACCTCCAGGATAACCTGATACTGGTCGTCCGGCTGCTTGATGAGATAAACGAAGTTCTGCGAGTAAGCCGCGCGCAACAGGTTCTGGAGCTTCGTGGTCGAAATGCCGTAGAGGCTGGCCCGGTCTCGGTCGATATCAACATCGATGTTGGGTTGGTTCCGGAATAAGTTCGAGCGCGGCGGCGCGACGAAGCCAGGGAAGTCCTTGAACTTCGCGCTCAAGGCGTCGGCCGCGGCGTAAACCTCTTCGGGGTTGATCCCGCTGATCGAGTAGCTGTAGCGGCCGAAAGCGCTCCCGCTGGCGCCAATGTTGATCTGCAAGACCGGCTGGGGATTCAAGGTGGGAAAAATACCCGGCACCTGACTAAGCGCTTTGCGAAGGTCGATGGCCACCTGGTCGATCGGCGGGCGTTCCTTGGCCGGCTTTAGAAACAAGACAGTGAAGATGCCGGCAGAGCCGCCGCGACCGCTCCCGGCCACGGTGAAATACTTATCGACCGCAGGGTTAGCTTGCAGAATCGGATCGAGCTTGTCTTGCAGTTCTCGTTGTTGCTGCGGCGATGCGCCTTCCTGCATGACGAGCAGCCCGCGGATCACGCCGCTGTCGCCGGTAGGCAACAGCGTGAAGGGCAGCGCCGTGAAAAAATACCAGAGGCCGACCGCGCAAACCACGAGGATCGGCAGCGCGAGCCAGCCGCGATCGAGAAACCAATCGAGGGTCCGGCTGTAAAAGTTCAGAATTGGATCGAAGAACTTCTCGGTGAAGCGCTCCATCCACGTTTTCTTGTGGCCGGGGCCGCGCTCCTTGAGCAGACGCGCGCACATCAACGGCGTCAGAGTGAGCGAGATCAAACCCGACGCGAAAATAGCGACGATGATGGTAACGGCGAACTCGCGAAAGATGCGGCCGAGCAATCCCGGCATGAAAACCAAAGGAATGAAGACGGCCGCGAGCGAAAGCGTCATCGAAAGAATCGTGAACGAGATTTCACCGGCGCTGTTGAGCGTGGCTTTGTAGATCGATTCGCCGCTCTCCGCGCGGCGGACGACGTTCTCGAGAAAAACGATGGCGTCGTCGACGAGGAACCCGATCGCAAGCGTAAGCGCCATGAGGGTGAGGTTGTTGATCGAGTAATCCAACGCCCACATGGCGAGGAAGGTGACCAGGAGCGAGAGCGGCAGCGCCACGACGGGAATGAGCGTGTCCGTCGCGCGGCCGAGGAAAATGAAAATGACCATGATGACGAGCACGAAGGCGATCATCAGCGTCATCTGCACGTCATCGACGGAGTTCACGATACTCTGGGCGCGGTCGAACGTCGGGATAAGCTGAATGGAACCGGGCAGCTCAAGGCGCAATTGCGGCATCAAGTTGGTAATGGACCTGGCGACTTCCACGGCATTCGCGCCGGCCTGGCGAGAGACTGCCATGACGATGACGGACGCCGGCGGGTTATATCCTCGCGCATAGAAGTGACGGGAAAGGCGCTCGTCCTGGACGGTGTCGAGAACGGTCGCGACGTCGCGGAGATAAACCGGTGCGTTGTCTTTGCCGCGGGCGATGATCAGGTTGCGGTAACCTTCCGCGTTTTCGATTTGACCGTTCGGCCGAAGGACGAATGACTGCGTTTTTCCATCGAACTGGCCGGCGCCTGCGTAAGACGACCCGGCGCGAATCGCAGTCGAGAGCTCGTCGAAAGTGAGGTTGCGCGAAGCGAGCGCACCAGGATCGACTTTTATCCGGATGGCGGCCTTCACGCCGAATATCTGCACCTGCGAAACGCCCGGCAGAATATTGACCCGCTGCTGCACCTGCGATGTCGCGTACTTATAGAGATCGCCGTCAGTGAGCGTGTCGCTCGTCAGCGCGATGTACATGACCGGTTGATCGTTCGGATTCGATTTCTCGAACCGCGGAGGGCTTGGCAGATCGTTCGGCAGTTGTCCCGTCGCGCGCTGGATGGCGGATTGCACATCGATCGCGGCTGAGTCGATCGTCTTCGTCAGGTCGAATTGCAGCGTGATGTTCGTGCTGCCTTGCGTGCTCGTGCTCGTGGAAAGCGTCAGGCCCGGGATCTGGGTGAACTGCTTCTCGAGCGGGGTGGCGATCGTGTTCGCCATCGTCTCCGGATTCGCGCCGGGATACGAAACGCTCACCGATATCACCGGGTAATCGACCGCCGGGAGATCGTTCACCGCGAGCTGCTTGAACGTGAGAATGCCGAAGGCGATGATCGAGACCGTCAGCAACATTGTCATGACGGGCCGCTGAATGAACGGCTTCGAAAGTCCGGAGGAGAACTGGACCAGTTTCCGTTCCGCCGGCTTCGCTCCGCCAGTCAGGTCGCGGTTCGGTGCACCGTCTGTATCTCGAGGGCCGCGGCTGTCGGCGCCCTCACCGTACGTCCCCTGCCCGTCCTCGCCGTCTCGTTCGCTTCCAGCCATCGCAAATTATTTCAGGGACGCCTTCGCTCCCTGCGACGGTGCTTCGCTCGCCTTCATCACGACAACTTTCGCTCCCGGTGACAACTGAAGCTGACCGCTGGTGACGACGGTTTCGCCAGGCTTCACTCCCTCGGTGATAACGGTCAGATCGCCTTGGCGTTGTCCGGATTTGACCTGTCGCAAATCGAGGGTCGAATCGGGTTTCACGACGAAAACGTAAGGTCCATTCTGGCCGATCTGGACGGCGCTGCCGGGAACGAGCTTCGCGTCCTTCAACACATCCAGGATCAATCGCACTTTCACAAATTGGGCCGGCCAGAGCGCGCGGTCGGAATTGGGCGTCACGGCGCGCAGCTTGACGGTGCCGGCGCCCGGTTGCACAGCGTTGTCGATAAAATAGAGACTGCCGGAGCGCGGCTCGACATTGTCGTCCTCCGCGTCGGTCATGATCTTCAGATTCGGATTATTCAAATAACGCCTAACGAGTGGCAGGTCGTTCTCTGCCACCGTGAAGTCGGTGTAGATCGGGTCCATTCCCATGATCGTGAGCAGCGGCGTGTTCCCGCCCGGCCCGACCACGTTGCCGACGTCGACATTGCGCAAGCCAGCCCGGCCATCGATCGGCGATTTGATGTAGCAACGGTCGAGGTTCACCTGAGCGGCCGCGACCGCGGCTTCGGACCGGCGCGCGTTCGCTTGCGCCGTATCCAACTCCTGGCCGGCAGTGACGTTCTTCGCCCGCAACTCCTGGTGCCGCTTGAGGTTCGCCTGATTCAAGGCAAGATCAGCCTGCGCGCTCGCCAGAGCCGCTTCATATGGTTTCGGATCGATCCGGAAAAGGAGATCGCCTTTCTTGACGTCGGCGCCGTCCTTGAATTCACGCGCAATGATTTGACCGCTTACCTGCGCCTGGATCTGGACGGTTTCATAGGCCGCAGCCGTGCCGATTTCATCGAGATACAACGGCACGTCCTGAGTGATCACCTGCGCCGTCGTGACAGGCCTCGGCCCCGGTGCCGTGTTCTGCTTTGGGCGGTTGCCGACCGTCCGGAGGGTGAGCAGTATTATAACCAAGACGATAAAGGCGCCGCCCCAATAAAGTCCTTTGCGACCGAAGCGGTGTTCCAGTTTGCCGACCGCTTCGCGCGTCGCAATGTTCGCTTTAGCCATCGTTGTCATGATAAGCGACTCCCGTTGGTCAGGTCGGAATGACCATTGGCTGCACCGTTCACCGGTTGCTCCGCCTTCTTACGAATCTGATCGAGCACCCGGATGCATGTCTCCAGATCGCGTTGTGGAATATCCTCGATCAGCTCGTGGCGCAACGCATGCGCCGTGTTAAAAATTTTGTCGAGCACCGCCTTCGACCGGCGCTGCAGGTGAATGATCTTGCACCGGCGATCGTCCTGCGAACCGCGCCGTTCGATCCAGCCATCGTCCTGCAACCGATTAAGCAAGCCGGCCACCGTCGCGCCCTCGACGCCCATCCGGTCGGCGATTTCCTTTTGGGTCAGCTTGTTTCCACCTTGCGAGAGATGAATCAGGGTGCGCCATTTCCCCTGGCTCAGGCCCAATGGGCGCAACCGCTGATCGAGCTTGGTGCGCCACGCGCGCGCGGTGCCGAAGAGCACGAGTCCCAGCTCGTTGATGTTTGGTGGTGGCATTCGGAATTGGTTAGCGTGCTAACGAATCGCGGGTTTCCGGCCTTGTCAAATCCAGGACGCTACCGATCCGGTTCGCTCACTTTAAGCAAGAGCACCGTCCGCTTCCTGTAATCAGTAAACGAGGAAACCGGCATCACCTGCCGTGGCGACCAGCGCTCGCTTTTCATCGCCTCTTCTTTCTTGCCAGGCTGCACGATTAAATAACGCGCGCTCAAGGGCACATCCTCGATCCGGCTCGCGTAAACGAGACGATGTCTCATATAGAAGAGGAACGGCTGGTAGTCCGGATCGATGGCGTAGATCGATTCTGATTCGGGGACGAGTGCTTCGATCTGCGCGGCGATCGGTTTCACTTTTGCGCGCCGTTGCAACATCGGTATCCCCGCCAGAGCGAATAAACACAAGGCGAGGCCCGCGACGATCGCCGTGAAAATTACAAATCGGAACCGGCGCTCGAACGCCAGATTTTTGCCGGCGCGCCGCCAACGCCAATGAAATTCCTCCGCGGTCAGCATCATTGTCATCAGCCAGCACGCCGGGACCAGCAGTGGCATGGAATACCGCGGGAGCGCGCCCGGCAGCAAATTCACGACAAGAAAAGGAACCGCGCACCCTAAAGCGAGAGAGCGCGCCAGCTTCTGCTCGGCCGGCTCCGCCCATCTTGCCTTTGCCACCAGCAGCAACGTCCACGGCAGGAAGTACGCGAGGCTGCGCGGAATATTCAGAATCCAATTCCTGAGCTTGAAATCGTCCGCCGTCAGACGGCCGGTAAATTCGCCCGACCAGGTCGCCGCCAAATTCCCGTGCATCGTTTGCCAATATGGGATGGCCCAGGCCGCGAAAATCCCAACCATGATGACAATTCCAGCGACGTGCGCCGGCTGCCAGAGCTTCCGCAGTTCGCCTTCACCGTAGAGAACGGCTCCAACGATCGCGTAGAAGAAAAACAAATGGAGCGGTCCCTTCGCCAGCAGGCCAAGCCCGAGAAAAATCCACGGAACCGTCCATGTCAGCCAGGCGGAGCGGCGTTGCCGCCACCAGCTCAGCCAGCAAACGAACGCAAGGCCAAAGAGCGACACATACAGCGCCTCGATCTCGATCAGACGCCCCTTCTCGATCATGCCGAAGTTCACCATCCAAATCAGCGCCGCCATCAGGGAGCCCTTCGCGCCGAGACTGGGACGCGCGATCGCAGCGAAAGCCAGCGCCACCGCGAGGACGCAAAGCGCGGAAGGCAGCCGCGCCGTCCATTCATTGCGCTGCCCCGTTATTTTGAAAGAGGCGGCCACGAGCCAGTTGATCAGAGGCGGTTTGCGGTAGTACGGTTCGCTGCCCACTTGCGGGACGAGATAATTACCCGTCTCGATCATGGTCACCGCCGGCAAAATGCGGCGGCCTTCTTCGCCTTTGATTTCAAGCGAACCGAGACCCGGCAGGTAGATTGCCGCCCAGCAGAGAAGGACGATTGAGAGCGAGGCAACGCGGGACATGCGAACGCCTAACGTCCAATGCCTAACGCCTAACGTCCAACTCCGAAAGCTTCGCCGCGCCCGCCATTCCCGGCTTGACGAAACGGGGTTGGAAAATTAGGTTGAGCGCCTAGTCCGCGCTGATTGGGGTGGGAGCTGGTGTCCCACTCTTTTTAGTCTGCGGGCTACATGTTTTTATGAACGCCGAGTTTATTGCCATGCTGGATTACCTGGAGCGCGAGCGCGGGATCAAACGCGAGATCCTGCTCGAGGCGGTTTCCAACGCCCTCCTTTCGGCCTCGAAGAAAAGCGTGAGCGCCTCGCGCGACCTGCGCATCGATATCAATCCGAAGACCGGTGAGATTCGCGCCCTCGCGAAGTTGCTCGTCGTCGACACCGTGACAAATCCGGCGGACGAAATCTCGGTTTCGAAGGCGCAGAAGATCGACCCGAACGCAGCCGTCGGCGGCGAAGTGGAAATTGAAGTGACGCCGAGAAATTTCGGACGCATCGCCGCGCAAACCGCCAAGCAAGCGATGATGCAGCGCATCCGGCAGGTCGAGAAGGAAATGATTTACGAGGAGTTCAAGGATCGCGCCGGAGAGATTGTCAGCGGCACCGTCCGGCGGTTCGATCGCTCCGACGTGATTCTCGATCTCGGAAAATTCGAAGCGATCATGCCGCAGCGCGAGCGCGTGGTGGTTGAGGACTACAATGTCGGCGACCGGTTGCGCGCGTATGTCGTCGCCGTGGAAAACGGAATTCGCGGCCCGGAAATTATTGTTTCACGCAGCCATCCAAATTTTGTCCGACGTTTGTTCGAGCTCGAAGTCAGCGAGATCAACGATGGCACCGTGGAGATCCGCGGCATTGCCCGCGAAGCCGGTTATCGCACGAAGATCGCGGTCACCAGCGCGAATGAGAAGGTCGATCCGGTCGGCGCTTGCGTCGGCATGCGGGGATCACGCGTGAAAAATATCGTCCGCGAGTTGAACAACGAGAAAGTCGACATTATTCGCTGGAGTTCCGATCCGAAGGAGTTCGTTCTCGAAGCGCTCAAGCCGGCGAAAGTGAAGAACCTCGTTTTCGATACCGAAAAGAAGAGCGTCCAAATTTCCGTCGATGAAGATCAGCTTTCGCTCGCGATCGGGAAGAAGGGGCAGAATGCGCGGCTGACGTCGCGGCTCACCGGTTGGGAAATCAACATCGATCGCGATACCACCGCGACCCACCAGGTGGAGCAGAAGGTGGCGCAAGCGGCGCAAACGCTCGCCGCGGGATTGCCAATTACGCAGGAACAGGCGCTGGCACTTGTGAAATCGGGCTTCACGAATCTGGAAGGATTACGCGACGCTGCCGTGGAGGATCTGGTCGGGATCCTCAGCGTGGACGAAGCGAAGGCGAAAGAAATCCACGAGGCCGTTCACCAGGAGAGTGCCGCGTAGGGAATGCGCCGAGTTTTTGATTTTGCCTGGAGCACAAATGCCAACCCGAACGACGACCAAGACTGCAGCGCGCAAAACCACGCCCGCGCGCAAACCGGACAAGACGGTCGTTTCCCGGACAAAGGAAAAAGCCGCTGATCCGAAAGCCAAGGAGACCAAGCCCGCCAAAGTAGAAGCGCCGGCAAAACCCGCGCGCACTTCTGCCCCCGCTGTGACGGCGAAGCCTCGCAGTCACGCAGAGACACCGGCAAAAACTGTTGCCGCTCCCGCGCCAGTGCAGGCGCCGCGACCCGTGACCGAAACGGTATCGCTCATTGACGAAAAAAAACCGCGGGCCAAACGCGCCGAGGGCGATTCCGCGCCGAAACGCTCTTTCCTGCCGCCGATCTCCCGCATCCGGGCGACACCCGAACCCGTGGCGCCGCCCGTCGTCGAATCAAAGCCGCCGCCCGCGCCGCAACCTACGACCGCCGAAGTTGCACCGGCCGCGATAACGCCAACGGCCGAACCCGAAGGCGAGCCGCAAAAGGTCATCCACATCAAGCCGCCGATCGTGGTGAAGGAGCTCGCGCTTCAACTCGGCTTGAAAAATTTTCAGCTCATCAAGGAGCTGATGGATGAGTTCAACATTTTCGCGAATCCGAACCTCACGGTCGAGCCCGAGGTGGCGACGAAAATTTGCGAGAAGCACGGTTTCGTTTTCGAAATGGAACGCCGCGAAAAAGGCGGAGGCGTTCATAAAGTCGAACAGGTCGTCGTCGCGCCGCCACCCCCCGTCATTGCGAAGGAAGAAGAACTCAAGACGCGCGGCCCAATCATAACTTTCATGGGCCACGTCGATCACGGAAAGACTTCCTTAATGGATGCGATCCGCAAGACTCGCGTCGCGGCCGGTGAAGCGGGCGGGATCACCCAGCACATCGGCGCCTACACGGTCGATTACAAAGGTTCGCGCATTACTTTTCTCGACACACCCGGCCATGCCGCCTTCACCGCGATGCGTGCGCGCGGCGCGCACGTCACCGACATCGTCGTCATCGTCGTTGCGGCCGATGACGGATTGATGCCGCAAACATTGGAGGCGATCAGCCACGCCAAAGCTGCACCGCACGTGAAGATCATGGTGGCGATCAACAAAATCGATCTGCCATCGGCGAACATCGACCGCGTGAAGAAACAGCTGCAAGACCGCGAACTTTCTCCGGAAGACTGGGGCGGCGAAACGATCGTCTGCGAAGTGTCCGCCACCAAAGGCACCGGGATCGATCACTTGCTTGAGATGATGGCTTTGCAGGCGGAAGTGATGGAATTGAAAGCGTCGCCGACGGCGACGCCGCGCGGCACTGTGATCGAAGCGCAGGTTGAACCGGGCCGCGGACCGACTGCGACCGTCATCGTGCAGATGGGCACGCTCCGGACAGGCGATCCATTTATTTGCGGCGACTACGGCGGCAAAATCAAATCGTTGATGGACGATCGCGGCAAACCGATCAAGGAAGCCGGCCCGTCTACGCCAGTGAAGGTCCTCGGCTTCAGCGGTCTTCCTCACGCTGGCGACGAATTTCTTGTCATGGAATCGGAGCGTTCCGCCAAGACCTTGAGCGAAGAGCGTCTGGTCGAAAGGCGCACGGACAAGTTGAGCGCGCCGCAACGCGCCACGCTCGAAAGCTTGCTCGAAGCGGCGGACGGCATGAAGCATTTGCGCATCGTTTTGAAATGCGACGCGCAAGGTTCTCTCGAAGCGCTCATCGGCGCGCTCGATCAAATCGAGAGCAAAAAAATCGACCTCGCAATCATTCACGCGGGCGTCGGGCCAATTTCGGAATCCGACATCTTGCTCGCGAGCGCCTCGAACGCTGTCGTCGTCGGCTTCAACATTAAAGTCGAGAGCATGGCGGTGAACGCGGCGAAACGCGAAGGCGTTCAGGTCAAGCTCTACAGCATCATCTACGAATTACTCGACCAGATGAAGGAAGCGATGGCGGGCATGCTCGATCCGGAACATCGCGAAACCGTGATCGGCCACGCGGAAGTGAAACAGGTCTTCAAACTGAGCAAGGGCATTGTGGCTGGTTGTCTCGTCACCGACGGACGCATCGCCCGCACCGCGCGCGCTCGTGTGCTGCGGCGCCGCCAGCCGGTTTACGACGGCGGACTCTCCACGCTCCGCCGTTTCCAGGATGACGTGAAAGAAGTCCGGGTCGGACTCGAGTGCGGTATCAAGCTCGGTGACTTCAACGAATATCAAGTGGGCGACATCATCGAGTGCTATCAGCTCGAACAGGTCGCGCAGAAACTGTGATTCGTTGAAGTGATGAAGAGTTGAAGCGAATCTCCGCTTTAACGCTTCAACTCATTAACGCTTCAACCTTCTTCCATGAAACATCGATTACTCCGCGTGAACGAACTCCTGAAGCGCGAGCTCAGCAACATCATCACGCGGGAAATTACTTTTGAGGGCGTGCTGGTCACGCTCAATCAGGTGGACGTCACGCCCGATCTGAAACACGCGCATGCCTACGTGAGTGTGCTGGGCAAGGACGGCCAGGCCGCGGCGATGGCAAAGCTCGAAGAGAACCGCGTCATTCTCCAGACCGCGTTGGCGAAGAGCGTGACGTTGAAATATACGCCGCACCTCATTTTTCATCTCGACGATTCAATCGAACGCGGCGCGCGCGTCTTCGAAATTCTGCAACAAATCGAAGCGCCTGCCGCGGAAAGCGAATGACGCGCTTCGGCCAGTCTTCTTTAGCCGCCGCCCTGTGGGCGGCGTGGATATCGGCTACGTTTCTCCCGACGCTTCGCACAGCGAAGCGGCTACAGAATCATGAGTAACGCGACCTTCGACGAGATCGGCAGCGTTTTGCGCACGCATCAGCAGTTCGCAGTGCTCAGTCACGTCCGACCGGATGGCGACGCTCTCGGCAGCCAGCTCGGTCTTGCGCTTTCCCTGTCCAAGCTTGGCAAGAAAGTGGTGGTCCGAAACGAGGACGGACTCCTCGAGAAATACAGTTTTCTTCCGGGCGGCGAATTCTTGCAGACGCCGTGGGGCGAGCCGCAGGATTTCGACGTCGCCATAGCGCTCGACACCGCCACGCAGACTCGTCTCGGCACCTCGGCGGAACTCGTCCGTAGCGCCAAGACCTGGATCAACATCGACCATCATCCGAGCAACCCCGGCTACGGCGATCTGGTTTACATCGATTCCACCGCGCCCGCGACAGGACAGATCCTTTTCGAACTGATCACGAGCCAGGGACTGCCGATGGACGTAGCCATCGCGGAAAACCTCTTCGTCGCGATCTCGACCGATACCGGTTCGTTCCAATATCCAAACACGACCGCGCGGACTTTTGAGATCGGCGCCGAGTTACTGCGGTGCGGAGTGGATGTCGGACGCGTCAGCCAGCTTCTCTACGAAAATTATCCGCGCCGGCGGACCGAGCTGCTCCGCGAATTGCTCGGCACGATGCGATTCGAAGCTGGCGGAAAAATCGCGAGCTTCAGTCTGAGCCTGAGAGTTGCCGCCGATCTCAATGTTAGGCCCGAGGATAACGAGGGGTTGATCGATCATCTCCGCGCGATCCAAGGCGTGATCGTCGCTGTCTTTTTCGAAGAGCTGCTCGACGGCAAAGTGCGCGTGAGCATGCGATCCAAGCGCGAGGAAGTCGACGTCTCGGCGATCTGCCAGAAGTTTGGCGGGGGCGGACACAAGTTGGCGGCGGGCACTCGCGTGCGCGGAACGCTCGCGGAAGTAGAACAAAAAATCCTGGAAGCAATTTGCGATGTCATTGACTGCAACCCCTGACGGCGTCCTGCTCGTCGACAAAGCGGCCGGGATGACGTCGCATGACGTCGTCGCGATCGTGCGGCGAAGGCTGCAAATGAAAAAGGTCGGCCACTGCGGCACGCTCGATCCGATCGCGACGGGATTGCTTCTGCTCACGCTCGGGCGCGGGACGAAAATCCAGGACCTCCTCATGAGCGAGGATAAGGAATATTCCGGCACCATGATCCTGGGCGTGTCGACCGATACGCAGGATCGTGCGGGCGTCACGCTCGAAGAACGGCCGGTGCCGCCGCTCGATGATGCCACGGTGCGCGCCGCGTTTGAAAAATATTCCGGCGATTTTTATCAGATGCCGCCCATGGTCTCGGCCATCAAGCAAGGCGGAGTGCCTCTATACAAACTCGCGCGCCAGGGAAAAACCGTCGAGCGCGAGCCGCGGTTGGTTCACGTCTATCGCTACTCGATCGATCGCATCGCATCGCCGGAAATCGATTTCACCGTTGTTTGCAGCAAAGGGTTTTATGTCCGCACGTACGCGCACGATATCGGCGATACCCTGGGATGCGGCGCGCACCTGAAGAATTTGCGACGGGTAAAATCGGGACGATTCAGCGTCGAGGGCGCGATCACGGTGGAGGAATTGAAGACCTCCGAGCCAGTCGACATCCTTGGCCGGATTCTCACGCTGCCGGAAGTGTCGCGAATGCGCGGGGCGTGAGGAGAATGACAAATTCCGAATGACGAATGACGAAAGAATGACGAAGCACGAAGTCCGAAGCTTTGCTCATTGGTCATTTTTCATTCATTCGTCATTCGTCATTTGTCATTCGTCATTTGCATGAAGGTCCTCCGTTCGATCAGCGACCTCTCCGATCTGCCTGGCCCGCTCTTCCTCGCCATCGGCGTCTTCGACGGCGTTCACCTTGGACACCAGGCGGTGATTTCCACGTCGGCGAAACACGCGAAGGAAGCTGGCGGCACACCCGTAGTGGTCACGTTCGATCCGCATCCAGCCAAAGTTTTACGGCCGCAGGATGCGCCTCATTTGTTGACCGCGACGCAGCACAAGATCGCGCTCATTCGCGATCTCGGCGTCGCACATCTTCTCGTCCTGCATTTCGACCGGGAATTTGCCGCGACGAGGCCGGACGATTTCGTCGCGCAACTGGCAGCGAATTCGAATCCGCTCCGCGAAATTTGCGTCGGACACGAGTGGTCGTTCGGCAAAAACCGCGCGGGTAATCTTGATTTGCTGAAGAGACTGGGGAGCACGCTCCATTTCGACGTAGTCGGCGTGCCGGCGGTTATGCTGAACGGCGAGGTGGTCAGCAGCACCGCGATACGACGCGCGGTTGCGGACGGAGATTTGACCAAAGCCACCCAGATGCTGGGCCGCGAATACACGATTCTTGGCACTGTGAAAGCGGGAGAGAAGCTCGGGCGCAAACTCGGATTCCCGACAGCGAACTTAAGCGCGCACAGCGAACAATTTCCGCCCAACGGAGTCTACGTCACCGAAGCGCGGCTCGCGGGGGCTTTATATCGCGGCGTGGCAAATCTTGGCTACCGGCCCACCGTCAGCGACGGGAAGCCGGAGCGCCTGCTCGAGTTGCACTTGTTCGATCTCAACAAAGATATTTATGGCGAAGAAGTCGAAGTTCGGTTTCTGCGATATCTTAGACCCGAACAGAAGTTCGAGAATCTTGAGGCGTTGAAAACTCAAATCGCGCGCGACGTCGAGGAAGCACGTTCTTTCCGATAATGCTCAGACACTGAAACTATATCGAGCCGGTCCCAGCTTCTTGACGCCCCGCGTCTTTCGGCCGGTGCCGTTGAACCAGACGTAGAGGTTCGCGGGCTTGACCTTGAGTTTCTCCGATAGCTCTTGAATGGTGGCGCCCGCCCGGCCAGCGGCGCGTAACGCGCCGACGATTTTCGCCTTCAATTCCCCTCGCGGCGTGCGCGTTTGGCTGCGTTTCGTTGCGCTCCTGCGCGTAAAGGTACGGACGCGGCTTTCCGCCTCCGGTCGTTCGCCGGGCGCCTGCTGGAGAGCCGCCATTTGCCGATCCAATTCCTGGATCTGGGACATGAGCGCTTCCTTTCGCTCCGAAAGTTTGACCATCTTGCGCAGAGTTGCGCTCGAAATATCGATCAACATCTCCGGAGTCTGCGCGACAGCCGGAAATCCTGCAACGCCTTATCTTAGACGCCCGCCCGACTTAGACATCACCGCGGCTACGCCGCCTAACATGACTAAGACAGTCACAGCCGCCGCGGAAAACCACATGACAGGAGCGGGCAGGAGGGCGAAGCGGGTGACCTCTTCGGCGATAAACCATCCGCCGCCGGAAAGCACATAGGCGATCGCCGATGCCAGCAACGTGACGCCAAGAAGGATTGCCGCACGGAAGGGGCGACGCACGCGTCGCGCCGGCATTTTTTGCAAGACGCCCGCGGTAAAGCCGGCGTCGTCGATATACGCCGTCTCATCGCGCAAGCGCGCGTCGAGCCAGTCTTCCTGTAATTTTTCGTCCATGCCTAATTCGTCCCCCAAACCGCGAGCGATTTCTTCAATTTTTCCCGGCCCCTTAAAACATTCGTCTTCACAGTGCCGAGTGGAATGTCGAGAACGCGCGCGGCTTCATCATGCGATAATCCATTTTGGCAGCAAAGCAAAATCGCGGTGCGCTCGTGGAGTGGGAGCAATTGGAGGGCGTGATTGAGATCATGGCGAAGAGCGGGATCGACGGTTTGGGGATCATGTTCCCGTTCCAATTGAGCTTCATCGATGCCAACCAGCTCCTTTCGTTTCCGAGCTTCCTCCCGAAAGCAATTATACGCGATCCGATAAAGCCACGTGGAGAACCGCGCCTCGCCGCGGAAGCTGCTGAGATTTTTGTAGGCTCGCAGAAACGTCTCCTGGGCGAGATCGTCCGCGAGCGTAACATCGGCGCGAACGAGCTGACGGAGCAGACCCCGGACGCTCGACTGATGATTCCGGACCAGCTCCCCAAAGGCGTGGTGATCATCCCGGAGAAGGACGCGAGCGACGAGATCTGCATCGGTTAGCGCCACGCGCGCATGTTAGGGCAACGGCGGGACTTTGTCTTTACGTCCTTCAAGCTTCCAAACCACCAGATAAGCGGCCCCGATCAAAAAAGGAATCATACCCAGGCTCCAGGCGCCGCCGTCGTTCACCGCGCCGAAGAAGATCATGATGCCGATGCCGACCATGACCAGGACGACGCCGCGCCGCATATCCGACCGGGCGCGCATCACCGGCGGCGGCGCGAAGAGAGCTGGAGGAACTTCCTGGCCTTTTTCCACCATCATCCGGACGGTGCGATGCAGAGAACGCGACTTGAGGTAACTGAAGAACATGATCGCGACCACGATCAGGAGCGGCGTGAGGAAGGTCGAAAAGATGATGCCGACGATCGGAATAGCGACCCATGCGCCCAGATCTCCAGAATCGTCACCGTCGCTATGTCTGCTAATGGTGGGGCCGTGGTGGCGATCGACGGTAACGCCAAATTTGCGTTTCAACTTCCGGGCGACATCGCGGCTGATGTCGTCGTCATCGGCAGGAGTCGCCGAGATGGCTGCGCTTGGAGAGACAATCGCGGCGGCCAGGGTGGGGCTCGGGATGGCGGGGGCCGGGGAGACAATGGCTTGAGCGGCGGGCGAAGCAGCCGGGGTGGGCGCCTGACCGAAGAGGCTCAATGCCAGAGCGACCGAACAGAGGCAGGTTAAGAAGGTGATTTTCATAGTTGTCCTTTTGCAGTGAGATGCAGCCGGGCCTGGCTTTGGATTCAAAAAAAATCCCGCATCGGAAATGTGGACTGGGGAGCGGGTGACGAGACTCGAACTCGCGACGTCCTCCTTGGCAAGGAGGTGCTCTACCACTGAGCTACACCCGCATTTTGAAGAGAGAGGAATAATGTCCACTGCCCCCGGAGACGCAAGGTTTTTGTCTCAATGGAGGGACGAGCTCTGCGAGTCCGCGATCATTGTTCCCACGGGCGAGGCGTCGCGGAGTTCCGCCCTCCATTCCGCTGACCGTGCTGGCTCTTTGCAAAATCGCGTTTTCATTGACCGTTAGCCCATGTCCGGTCTCACCATCGTCCCGTCTCGCGAACG
The DNA here is from genome assembly GCA_041167545.1 of Verrucomicrobiota bacterium. Taxonomy (GTDB): domain Bacteria; phylum Verrucomicrobiota; class Verrucomicrobiia; order Chthoniobacterales; family UBA10450; genus AV80. The sequence goes on along the minus strand of JBEEHT010000010.1, from coordinate 3,915 downwards.
GTTCGCCGAGTTAGCGAAGCTCGGCAACGTCATCCCGGTTTTCGTCGATCTCGTCGCCGATGGGGAGACGCCGGCCTCCGCCTTTCAGAAACTCGATGAGGGCGGTTATTCGTTCCTCTTCGAATCGGCCGAGCAAACGGAACAGTCCGGCCGTTATTCTTTTCTCGGCTTCAATCCGCGGCTGACGATCAGCAGCGATGGGGCGGTCGTTTCATTCGCCGAACATGGCCGCACGCAGACCGCCGCGGGCACCGACGATCCGCTGGCGGAGTTGGAACGAATGATGAGGCGCTTCCATTTCGTGGCGGAGCCAGATCTGCCACGCTTTGCCGGCGGCGCAGTCGGCTTTCTCGGATATGACGTGGCCCGCTACTTCGAAAAGTCGGTGCCGCCGCCGCCGCGCGACGATCTCAAACTGCCCGAAATGATTTTCATGATCATGGGCCTGCTCGTTGTGTTCGACCATCGCTACCGGCGGCTAAAAATTGTGGCGAACGTTTTTCTCGACGATCACGCGAGCACCGTCGCGGCATACGACGACGCCAAGAAAAAAATCCACAGCGCGCTCGCGAAATTATCGAGCCCGGCTCGGTTGCCCCTGATCGATGCGCAGAAACCCGTTACCCGGCGGACGGTGCGCAGCAACAGCACTCGGGAAGAGTTCGAGGCGCGCGTGAGCAAGGCGAAGGAATACATAAAGGCCGGCGACGTATTTCAAGTCGTCCTCTCCCAGCGTTTCGAAACCGAGTTCACCGGCGATCCGCTGAAGCTTTATCGCTGTCTGCGGCTCGTGAATCCGTCGCCTTACATGTTTTGTCTGCGCTTTGGCGATCTCTTCTCGCTCGTCGGCAGCTCGCCGGAATTGCACGTCCGCGTCACCGACCATCTCGCCGAAGTCCGACCGATCGCCGGCACACGCCGACGAGGCAAGACCGCGGAGGAAGATGCCGTGAACGCCGCGGAATTGCTCGCCGACCCGAAAGAAAGAGCCGAGCACGTGATGCTGATCGACCTCGCTCGCAACGACCTCGGCCGGATCGCGGAGGTCGGCAGCGTCCACGTGACGGATCAGATGGTCATCGAGCGCTACAGTCACGTCATGCACATCGGGTCGCATGTCGTGGCGCATTTGCGAAAGGAGAAGACAGCGTATGACGTCATGCGCGCCACGTTTCCGGCGGGGACTGTTTCGGGCGCGCCTAAAATCCGCGCGATGCAAATCATCAGCGAACTGGAAACGACCAAGCGCGGCTGCTACGCCGGCGCGGTTGGCTATTTCGGTTTCGACGGAGCGCTCGATTGTTGCATTGCGTTGCGTTCCATCGTCCTCAAAGACGGTCGCGCTTATTTGCAGGCCGGCGCTGGGATCGTCGCGGACTCAGATCCGGTGAGTGAATTTCAGGAAACGGTCAACAAAGCGATGGCCATGGTCGATGCGATCAGCCGCGCGACAGATGAGTAAATGATTCTGATCATCGATAACTACGATTCGTTCACCTACAATCTCGTCCAATATTTCGGCGAGCTAGGTTGCGAGGTGCTGGTGAAGCGCAACGACGAAATCACCCTGGCTGAGATCGAATCGCTGAATCCGGATCGAATTTGCATCTCGCCCGGTCCGGGAAGGCCCGAAGACGCCGGCATCAGTAATGCGATCATTGACAAAATCGGGCCGAGAAAACCAGTCCTGGGAGTTTGTCTTGGGCATCAATGCATCGGCGCCGTTTTCGGCGCGGAGGTCGTGTCGGCGTCGCGCTTGATGCACGGAAAGACTTCGCCGGTCCAACATCGCGGCACCGGCGTTTTCACGAATTTGCCAACGCCGTTCGACGCGATGCGATACCATTCGCTCATTGTTCGCCGCGATACCGTGCCGGATTGCCTGGAGATCACTGCGGAAACGGCGGAGGGCGAGATAATGGGATTGCAGCATCGCCACTTTCCGATTCACGGAGTCCAATTCCATCCCGAATCGATCCTGACCGCCGATGGGATGAAGCTGCTGGGAAATTTTCTGGCGCGTTAAACGCAAGTCATCCCGAGCCGCGCAGACGGCGAGGGACCTCACAGTCGGTGACCGACTACCTTGCGCAGAGGCCACGTCTCCGAAGGTGAGAACGTTGTAGGGCGCAAGCCAATCGGCACTGCCGTTGTGAGGTCCCTCGCCGTCTGCGCGGCTCGGGATGACGCTGCCTACGTCGTCCCAGCACCCGGCGCAATCACTTCCCGAATCGCGCGCAGTTTGCGCAGCATCTCTTCGTATTCACTCAAGGTGAGCGCTTGCGCGGCGTCGCAAAGCGCCACCTTCGGATCGTTGTGCACCTCCACGAGCACACCATCCGCGCCGGCCGCGACGCCGGCGCACGCGAGCGGCGCCACCATGTAATTTTTCCCGGCAGCGTGCGATGCATCGATCACCACCGGCAAATGCGAAATGCGCCGGACAGCGGGGATCGCCGCGAGATCGAGCGTGTTGCGCGTGTGCTGGGCAAAGGTCCGCACGCCACGCTCGCACAGGATCACCTGATAATTCCCCTCCGACATAATGTATTCGGCGGCGAGGAGCCATTCATCGAGCATCGCGGCCATCCCGCGCTTCAAAAGCACGGGCAATTTCGAACGGCCCGCGCGCCGCAGCAGAGAAAAGTTCTGCATGTTGCGCGCACCGATCTGGATGACGTCGCCGTATTTTTCGACCAGATCGACGCCCGCTACGTCGAGCGCCTCGGTCACAATCTTCAAACCAAATTCTTCCCGGATTTCCGCCATGATTTTGAGTCCCTCTTCGCCGAGCCCGGGAAATTCGTAGGGCGAGCTGCGCGGTTTGAAGGCGCCCCCGCGAAAAAAGCGCGCACCACTGCGGGCAACCGTTTCCGCCACAGCGAAGGCCTGCGATCGATTCTCGATGGCGCAAGGCCCGGCGATGATCGCGAGCTCGTCGCCGCCGATTGTCGCGTCCCCCACCCGCACGACAGTTTTGTCGGGGCGAAGATCGAGCGTGATCAGTTTATACGGCTTGCTGACGCGGATCGCTTCGGCGACTCCGCGCATATTTTCGAAACGCGCCGGATCGACCGCGCCTTGATTTCCCGTGATCCCGATCGCCGTCCGCGTCGCGCCCGGCATGACATGCGGGCGATAGCCGAGCTGTTCGATCAAACTGACCACGTCCGCGATTTCGGCATCCGCGGCGCCCGCTTTCATTACGATTAACATCTGACGTCTACCTTATACCGGATTCGCGGGGCCTACGATTCGCGGAGCCAATTTTTTGCAGCGGCGATCTCGGCGAAGATCAATTGGTGTAGGGCTTCTTCGAATCGCAGGGTAACGGCGGCCCCCGCGTCGCGCAGCATCGCCGCCAGGCGCTCAGCGTTTTCTACAGGCACGATTGGGTCGTGTTTGCCGGAGCAGATCAATATCCGCGCGCCCGCGAGATTCGGCAGGGTCGCGGGCGTCAGCGGCACCATCGCCCGGAAGAGGATTGCGCGAGTCAGCACTCCGGGCCGCAAGAGAAGAACCGCCGCGGCGATGTTCGCGCCATTGGAATAACCGACCGCGGTTAGATTCTGCGGATCGAATTTGTACTGCGCCGCTGCCGCGCCCAAGAAATCAGCCAGCTCGTGCGCGCGCCTAACGACATCTTCTTCATCGAAGACGCCTTCGGCCAGACGTCGAAAAAATCGCGGCATCCCATTTTCCAGGACGTTCCCGCGCAGACTGAGAACCGCGGCGGTGGGATCGATATCGCGGCCGAGGGGAAGCATGTCATTTTCGTTTCCGCCCGTTCCGTGGAGGAGCAGGAGAACGCGCGCCGCCGGACTTTCCTCTGATGGAATAAAACGGTGGATGAAGTTCAGCTCGCTCATTTGAAGATGGTGACTTGAAGCCCAAGGAGCGGCGGGGGGGGGCGCG
>JBEEHT010000009.1:0-20591 GCA_041167545.1 Verrucomicrobiota bacterium | reverse complement strand
CGATCTTCGTCGCGAGCGCGTTGTTGAAAAACTTCTCGTCTGCGCTCCACCAAAATGGATTGTTCACGACCGCGGTCCCGGTCAGCGCCGCGTTCTTCAAAAAGGCGCGGTAGAACGGCACGTCCTGCGAAATGCGGTCGATGATCACGTCGTAGCCGCACGGCTCGCCCTGAATGACTTTGTCGATCCGGACGAACTCGGCCTGGATATCTTTCCCGCCGGTTTTCATGTTCACGCGATCGACAAACGCCGGAGGAAAGCTGCCCTCCTGGCCGAAAAGGATTCCTATTTTTTTCATAAGCGTGTTCTCAGATTTTCGCCAGATACTGCGGCAGCATGTCGCGCCAATAATTCCAATCGTGGCCTCGCCACCTTCCGTCATCGAGCCAATGCTGGATGCCTTTGCTCTTCAGGATTTCCGACAAGCGATAGGTTTCGTGCCGCGTGTTATCCCATTCTCCGGTGCCGAGAATGATGCCCATGTGGTTGAACTTCCACGGATCGGAAATGTTCGGGAGATATTCGTAGGGGCTGTTGAAATAAATGTTGTCATCGTGGTAGCCGTCGAAGAAATCGCTGATGTCGAACGCGCCGCTGAGACTGATGAGATGGCTGACGGTATCGGGGTGCCGGAACGCGATATTCGCCGCGTGATAGGCACCGAGGCTCGCGCCGCAGACGGCGACGCGCTGAGAGGAACATTCGCGGCGCGCCAGATCGAAGACGTCCTGCACGATCACGTTCTCGAACGCCATGTGAGTGCGAATGCGATCGGCCGGGTGAATCGCTTTGTTGTAAAAGCCGTCGAGATCCGCCGAGTCCGGGCAATAAATCGTGATCTTGCCGCTATCGACGAAACCGGAGATGGCGTCGGTCAATCCGAAATCCTTGGTCTGCGAGTAACGCCCGAACGAAGTCGGAAAAAGAACCAGTGGAATTCTGCCGCCATCGCCAAACGCGAGCATCTCGAAGTCGCGGCTCATATGGGGCGTCCACCATTTGATATAGCGTTCGTTCATAAAGCTTTGCCGGATGAGCGGCGGCGGGAACCCTTTTCCTAAAGCGCCACCGGCCTAAAGGCAAACAGGAAGAGAATTCTCGACAAGTCCGAGATGACACGCGATGCGTTTCGCTCTCATGGCGCCGACCACGTTGACTGGAAATATCCAAAAGCACCGCGCTTTTCCCTCGAAGATTCTCAAGAACCGCCGGGATGTTCTTGTTTATCTCCCGCCCGGTTATCGCCGTTTTTCGACGAGGAAATACCCGGTGCTTTACCTGCATGACGGCCAGAACGTCTTCGACGCGGCCACTTCATTTGCCGGTGTGGAATGGGGCGTAGATGAAACGGCGCAACAATTGATCCGCAACAAATTGATCGAGCCCCTGATCATCGTGGCGATCGCCAATACCGGTGCAGAGCGCATTGATGAGTACGCGCCGACGCCCGCCCGGATCGACCCGCCGAAGCGAAAGCGCAGCAAAGGACAGCTCCGCAATTACGGGCGTTTTTTGATTGAGGAATTGAAGCCGTTTATCGATCGAAAATATCGCACGAAGCGGGAAGCCGAGTTCACCGGTCTCGGCGGCTCATCACTCGGCGGCCTCGCGACCCTGGCGCTCGGCCTTTGGTTCCCGAATTATTTTTAGCGGCTCTCGGTCATGTCGCCCTCGATCTGGTGGGATGATTGCGCCATCTATAAGATAGTGGAAGCGATCGATGAAACCGCCCGGCCGCGGCTGAAAATCTGGCTCGATACCGGAACGAACGAGCCCGGTTGGGAACGAGGCCGCGCCCTGCGCGATCGCCTCATCGAGAAAGGCTGGCGCTTGCACGATGATCTTCACTACCTCGAAATCGAAGGCGCTGATCACAGCGAAGGCGCGTGGGCCGCGCGCGTGGATCCGGTCTTGCGCTTTCTTTTTCCGCCACCGCCGCCGCCGGCCGCGAAGGTCGTCATGCCCGCGAAGCGCCGTCACGCTGTTGCGCGATTGCTCGCGCGGGCAGGTTTGTTTGCCGCCTAACGATGTCTGCGGCGTCGCAAGCAGAAAACCAAAGTACCCAAAGCTAATCCGCCAGCGAGGACGAGCGCGACGGCCAATGCTAAATCATGATGCACATGGCCAGGTGTGAGATACGTGAGGAAAACTCCTCCGGCGATGACCAGGAACGGAAGGAAAATGATCGCGAAAACGTCCAATGGAAACCGTCCGTTCATTACAGGCATTAAACCCTAGTTCGCGGGAGGTCGGGACTCCGTCTCGCCGGAGCCGTTTGAAATAGCGGCGGTCGCTTCTTCGGTGAACTTTCCGAGCTTCCGGAATTTGTCGTAGCGTTTCTGCAGCAACTCTTCTATCGGCACGGCTGAGATTCGCTCGAGATTCTGCCGCAACGCGGTTCCGAGATTTGCCGCGGCGAGATCGTGATCGCGATGCGCGCCGCCTTCCGGTTCCGGCACGACCTCGTCCACCACCCCCAGGCCCATCAGATCTTGCGCGGTCAGCTTTAACGCCTCGGCCGCTTCCGCGGCGTGCCGCCGGTCCTTCCACAAAATCGCCGAACACGCTTCCGGACTGATAACGGAATAATAGGCGTTCTCGAGAATGAGGACGCGATCCGCCACCCCGATGCCGAGCGCGCCGCCGGAGCCGCCTTCGCCGATCACCACCGCCACCGTCGGTACCCGCAGATTCATCATCTCGCGCAAATTCACCGCGATCGCTTCTGAAATGTGGCGCTCTTCCGAGCCGATGCCGGGAAACGCGCCCGGCGTATCGATCAACGAAATCACCGGCAACCCAAACTTCTCCGCGAGCCGCATCAGGCGCAGCGCCTTGCGATATCCCTCGGGATGCGCGCAGCCGAAATTGCGCATCACGTTTTCTTTCGTGTCGCGGCCTTTTTGATGCGTGACCACGACGCAGTGATGCGGGCCGAGCTTTGCCAGGCCGCTCGGCATGGCTTTGTCGTCGCCAAAGACGCGATCGCCGTGCAGCTCGATCCAATCGGTGAAGCAGCGGCCGATGTAATCGAGCGCAAAGGGGCGCTTGATGTGGCGGGCGAGCTGGACGCGCTGCCACGCGGTCAAGTTGTCGTAAATCTGGCGGCGGGTCTCGCGGATCTTGCTTTCCATCGCTTCGACTTCCAAATCGAAATCGAGGTCGTGCTGGTCGGAATGGCTCTTCAAATCCTGGAGGCGCCGCTGCAACTCCAGGATCGGTTTTTCAAAATCCAGAGGATGGGATTCCATGGGCGAAGGATCTCGTCAGTCCGTAATGGTGACAGCGGTCTTGCTGTTTACAAGGCTGCTCAGTTCTTCGGCATCGGACGCATTCATACCCAGGCCCGGAGGCGGCGGCTGGCCCGCGGCGTCCTTGTGATTCGCATCCGCTTCGGCGTAGAGAAAATAGCCGGGCTGCGCGAGGCGAATCCAGCGGGTGCTGCCGGCGTATTCCTTGGTGCCGAAGCCAACGCGCTTCCCGTTTTTCCAAGCCAGGATTTCCGCCACACGCGTGGTGATGCGCGGCGGTTGTTTGGCTGAAAGCCGCGTCGTCTTCACCTGGTAACGCTTAAAAAACTGGCCGTGATTGAGGAGAATGATGGTTTGGGCTTTGCGCTGGATGAAGATGGAAAAATCGGGACGCGAAATCAAAAGATGCTGGCCAACCCGCAGCATCGTGTTGGTGAGATTATTGGTCCGCACGATCAGCTCCGGCGTGGTCTTCATTTTCGCCGCGATCTTCGCGAGGACGTCGCCGCTCCGGACGACGTATTCCTGTTTTTCCGGCGAACGATAATCGGAGAACAACATCTCGGTATTCACCTGTCCGATGAGATCCTTCGCTTCTTCGGTGTGGAGGCCGTTCGGGAATTTTTGGAGGAACAACATCAACGCATCGCGCGCTTCGATGAGCTTTCCTTCCTGGCGCAGCTTGGCCGCCGCCTGGAATTCCGGCAGGCCCACATCGGGGATCGGCTCCACCGGGATCTCGCCGCTTTTCTCGGCGATGATCTTCCGCTCCGGCTTGACGAAGAGATCGTAACTAAAGAACGCGGCCCCGCCGAAGATCACCACCGCGAGCAGGAGAAGGAAAAGCCATTTCATGAATGAACAACGCGATGATCAATTACTGAATCGTTTGCCGCGCCCGTAGTCGCGTGCGGCGTTTCACAGAAACGCCCTGCAATTCAGCTCTGCCTGGGAAAAGTCTCCCAGGAGGCGGGGCGAGGTAGCGGATCGCCGTCCTTCCCCCACGTGAAGTGGCAATCCTGACAGTAAAATTCTTTCGGGAAAATCCTGAGCGCGAAAAGGGCGCTGGCGAGCCACGGCGTGATAAACTTCCGGGTCAGTTGCGGATATTCAATCCGGGGCGACTTGCACTGTGGACATCGGATGGCGGAGCCGATCTCGGGGTCGCTCGCTTCCCATTCCACCATCAATTTGTTGGCGGCCACGAAATCTTCCTCGTCCACCATGACCTTGGCGTTCGCCTGTGGCTCCGACATGAACGCGACCTGGCGGAGATGTCCTTCGCTATGGACATCGGCCTTCAGGCCGGCCTCTTGCAGGCGCTTCTTCAAGTGCTTCGCCTTCGAGGGTTCGTTGAATGTCGCAATCGTCACCATGGTTTCGCGGCCTCGCCATTGCCATCAAACATCAACTACTGGCCGAGTGCAAGATTCGGCGGCGGAAACCATTTGTAGACCATCAGGTAAACCAGCACGCCCGTGACCGAGACATAAAGCCAGATCGGCATCGTCCAGCGCGCGATCCGCGTATGGCGTTCCCATCGGCGCCGGAAAACCGGGATGAGGGTGAGGATGACGAGGGGCAGCGTGGTGAAGGCGAGAATGATGTGCGAAATGAGCATCGCAAAATAGAGAGTGCGGACAAGGCCGGTCGCGGTGAAATGGGTGGAACGCTCGCCGACATGCGCGTGATAGATCACGTAGCCGACAAGAAAGAGCGTGGAGGAGATCAGGGCCGGGATCATGCACGCGACGTGACGCCGCCAATGGCCGCGACGAATCAAATACCAACCGGACGAAATGAAAACCGTGCTAACGAGATTGAGCGACGCGTTGATGGCGGGCAGATCGGAGACGGTCATCTCGGCAGAGTGTAGCAGACAATGATGGCGGCGTGAGTAGTCGCTCTCGTTCCCAAGCTCCAGCTTGGGAACGCACTTGTCCGCGAAGCTGGAGCTTCAAAGACACTCGCCGTCCCCAAGCTGGAGCTTGGGAACGAGGGAAAATCGTGCTGATGAGATTGAGCGACGCGTTGATGGGGGGCAAATCTGAAACGGTCATGGAAGAGACAGGATTCAACAGGATTAAAGAAAAACCAATCCGGTTAATCCTGTCCAATCGTTCCCGCTCTCAGGTTGAAACATTGGACGTTGGACGTTGGACGTTGGACGTTTCCCCGTGCCTTCAGTTCTGGAACCCACGCCGCCTTCGCTCGCGCGCCAGTTTTATCGGCGCCAGTCAAAAGCGCATCTCTCCCTCTCGCGCCGCCTTCTCCGCCTCGGTGTCATCGCCGGGCTTCTCGCGCTGGGCTGGGGCGGTTGGTATCTCGCCAAGCGCGGCTTCGGAAAAGAATGGCGCGATCGTGTCGTGGACGAACTGCACAAGCGCGGCGTCGAGGCTTCGGTCCGCCGGCTAACCCTCGATCCGGTCCGGGGCTTGATCGCGCAGGATGTTCGGATTTACGATTTCAAAAATCGCGAAAATACCCTCGCCCTCATCAGTGAAGTCGCGCTCGACATCAACTACGCGGCGCTCCTTCATCACCAGCCGTTCCTGAACGCGCTCGACGTCCGCGGCGCCGAGCTGACAATTCCGACGCCCCGGACCGGCGCCGCCGCGCCGAAAGCCCAGATCACGCAATTCCGCGCCCATGTTTATTTTCCGCCGGAACAGATTTACGTCAGCCAGGCCGATGGCTTTTTCTGCGGTGTCCGCATTTCCGCGACCGGCCAACTGATCAAGCGCAACGATTACAAGCCTTCGGACGAAATCTCGGACGAGGAATGGCGCGATCGGATTCTGCTCGTCCAGCGCGTCGCCGAAGAACTGCAACGCTTCACGTTTCCGGGCGAGCCTCCTTCGCTCCAGGTGAAATTTTCGGGCGACCTCTCGCAATTCGAGACCGCGCACGCGGAAGCGACTTTAACGGGCGAACGGTTGGTACGCGGCAGCTACGAGATGAAAAACTTTTCGCTCGCCGCGGAGTGGACCAACCAAACGCTCGGCATCAATCATTGCGAATGGACCGATAACGCCGGGAGCTTCGCCGGCCGCGCCAGCTGGAGTCGCGAAACGAAACAGGCCGATTTCCAGGGACGAAGCACGCTCGACGCGAAGCGATTTCTCGAAGCATTCGATTTCGGGCAGCTTCTCGCTGACGCCACGTTCACTTCTCCGCCGCTGCTCGAGCTCTCAGGCTCGGCGAATTTGGGTGAGGCACCGCCGCGCTTGAGCGTGATCGGCCGCGCGGTCGCCGAGAACTTCAGCTACAAGAGCGTGCCGCTTCTGAAGTTGACCGCGGACTTTTCGTGGGACGGCGAGCGTGCCATGTTGCGCGATCTTCGGGTCCGGCATGAATCGGGCGAGCTCCGCGGCGATCTCCTCCAGGCCCCGAATGATTTTCGTCTCAATCTCGAAAGCGCAGTCGATCCGGTGGTGCTGCGCGCGTTTGCGTCACCCGATCTCAGCCGGTTTCTCGGCGAGTGGGAATGGCGCCGGCCGCCGACGGTGCGCCTCGCCTTGCGTGGGCCGGGCCCGCTTCCGGAAACCTGGACGGGCGAAGGAACAATCGCCACGCAGCGCACGCGTTTCCGGAATGTCTGGATGAACGAAGCCAGTGCCACTGTCCATCTCGACAAGGGCGCGCTCAGTTTCCAAAACCTCCACGTGACGCGCGATGAAGGCGCTGGCAGCGGATCTTTCACGTATGATTTTCTGAAGCACGAAGTGCGGCTCAAGGACGTCAAGAGCACCTTGCGAGCAACCGACGCGATCCAGTGGGTGGAACCGAAATTCTTCAAGGAGGTCGCGCCCTACAAATTCCGCCAGCCGCCCACCGTCACCGCCAATGGCGTGATTCATTTCCGCGGACCGCACGACCATCTCGAGCTCACGGTCGATGCGCCCGCCGGCATGGAGTACGTCTTCCTCGGCAAAACGCTGCCGATCGATCGCGTCGCCGGACGCCTCCTTTTTACCGATGGCCGGCTTGAGTTGAGTTCGGTCGAAGGAACTCTCTTCAACGGCACCGTCCGCGGCGCGGGGGATATCTCCCTGAAAAAAGACGATCGCCATTACCGCGCCAACGTCGCACTCGAAGGCGTCGACTTTCCGAAGCTGGCCGATCTTTATTTCAAATACGAAACCTCGCGCGGGCGTTTGAGCGGCGCTTATGCGTGGACCGGAGTCGGTAGCGAAGCCCGCGCGATGGAGGGCGACGGAAGCGTTAGGGTGACCGACGGCGACGTCTTCGCGATTCCGATTTTCGGCCCGCTCTCCGGCCTCATCTCCGCGATCATTCCCGGTGCCGGCTACAGCCTCGCGCGCCAGGCGAAAGCAACTTTCACCATCAAGGACGGCGTCATTCACACCAACGATTTCAAAGTGTCCGGGAAATTATTTGGGATGCTCGGCCACGGCGATATCCATTTCCTCGAAGACAAACTGGACTTCGATATCCGGATCGACGCCGGCGGCGCAGGGATCGTCCTGACGCCGATGTACAAACTTTTCGAATACAAAGGCGAAGGCAGCATCTCGAAACCGAACTGGCATCCGAAGCGATTCTAGCGAATCGCTGAATGACGAATGACGAATGCCGAATGCCGAATGAAGAAGAAGAAAAAGCACGGAGCTACATCCCCTTCGTCATTCGACACTCGTCATTCGTCATTGCTCCTCGGCGCCCACATGTCGATCGGCGGCGGGGTGCATCGCGCGATCGAGCGGTCGCGTTCGATCCAATGCACCGCGATGCAGATTTTCGTGAAGAACAACATGCAATGGTTCGCCCGGCCATTGCTGCGCGAAGAAATCTCCGCGTTTCTCGATCACGCGCAGCGCGCCGAGCTTCACGCCGCGTTCGCGCACGCGAATTACCTGATCAACCTCGCCGCTACCAACCCGCAGTTTCACACCAACTCATTGCGCGCGCTTTCGGAGGAACTCGTGCGCGCCGATCAGCTCGAATTGCCGTTTCTGGTTCTGCATCCCGGCGCGCATCTTGGCGCCGGCGAAGAAGCGGGGCTCGCAAAAATCATCGCCTCGATCGATCAGGTTTTCGCCGGCCTGCCGAAGATCAAGACGCGCCTCGCGCTGGAGACAACGGCGGGGCAGGGATCGTGTCTCGGCGATCGATTCGAACATCTCGCTCACATTATTGCGGGCGTGCGCGAGCCTGAGCGGCTTTGTGTTTGCCTCGATACGGCGCATGTCTTTGAGGCCGGTTACGATCTCTCGACGGAGAAGCTAACGAGGAAAATGTTTGCCGAGTTCGATCGCGTCATCGGCTTGGAGCGCCTGGCGGCGTTGCATCTGAACGATTCCAAAACCGCGCGCGGTTCTCGCGTCGATCGGCACGAGCACATCGGAAAAGGAAAGATCGGTTTGGAAGCGTTCCGGTTCATCATGCGCGACAAACGATTTCGCAAAATCCCGAAAGTGCTCGAGACGCCGAAAGGGAAAGACCTGGCCGAAGACGTCGAGAATATGAAGACGCTACGCGAGCTCGCGGAACGCAGGAATTGATGCGGATTCCCTATTCCTTCACGCGCTCGATGTGCGCACCGAGCTCGCTCAGTTTCTCATCGAGATGTTCGTAACCGCGGTCGATGTGATAAACGCGGCTCACTTCCGTTCGCCCCTCCGCTTTTAATCCGGCCAGGACCAGAGCCGCCGACGCACGCAAATCGCTCGCCATCACCGGCGCGCCGAACAACCGATCGACTCCCGTGATGATGGCGCTCGCTCCCTCGAGCTGCATGTGTGCGCCCATCCGCTTCAGTTCCGCGACGTGCATGTAACGCTGCGGAAAAATATTCTCGGTGATGACACTGATGCCGTCAGTGGTGGAGAGCAGCGCGCACATTTGCGCCTGCATGTCGGTCGGGAAACCGGGATAAGGTTCCGTGGCCAGCTCGATCGGTTTCACGTTGCCGTTGGGCGAGACCGTGATCGAGTTTTCCGCCCATTGGATTTGATAACCGCAGGTAACCAGCGCATCGGTGACAGCGCTCACGTGATCGCGCACCACGCGTTTGACCGTGACGCCCTTGCCGCAGATCGCACCGGCTACGAGAAACGTGCCGGCTTCGATTCGATCCGGAATGATGTCGTGCTCGGCGCCGTGCAATTCCTTTACTCCTTCGATGATCAAACGCCGCGTGCCAGCGCCTTCAATCTTCGCGCCCATTTTGTTGAGGAAGTCGGCCAGGTCGACCACTTCCGGTTCGGTCGCCGCGCCTTCGATCACCGTGATGCCTTCCGCGAGGACTGCCGCCATCATGACGTTGTCCGTCCCGAGAACGGTGGGGCCGAACTTGCCCCGCAAATTGATGACCGCTCCCTCTAATTTCGGCGCGAACATTTTCACGTTGCCGCCTTCCACGCGGACCGCCGCGCCCAGCGCTTCAAAACCTTTCAGGTGCAAATCGATCGGCCGATCACCGATCACGCAACCGCCCGGCAGCGAAACCGTCGCTTCCTTGCACCGCCCCAGGAGCGGCCCAAGCACACAAACCGACGCACGCATTTTCCGCACGACGTCGTAAGGCGCGATCGAGTCGATCGTGTCGGCTGTAACGGTGACGGTGCCGCTCGCGCGCTCCACCTGCGCGCCGAGATGCATGAGGATTTGCAGCATGTAATGCGTGTCGCTCAGGTCGGGAACCCGATGCAGGATGCACGACTCGCGCGTGAGCAACGTCGCGGCCAGGATCGGCAGCGCGGAGTTTTTCGAGCCGCTGATTTTGATCGAACCGGAAAGCGGCCGGCCGCCGTGAATCAAAATTTTATCCATACCTGCCGAAGAGGAAACGTATCACTCCGCCATAATCGCGTATTTGAGCAATGTCGTGATAATTTTTTTCGGCCATAAGGGCCGCAAGATCGTCGGCCTGTCCCAAACCGATTTCGAGCGCAAGCAAACCGCCGCTCTTCAACCGCGACGGCGCCGCTTCGATTAATTTGCGAACCATTTCGTCGCCGCGTTCGCCGCCAAAAAGCGCGACCTCTGGATCATGCAGAACCTCACGAGAAAGGGCCGCGCGATCCACGACCGCGACATAAGGAAGGTTAGCGACGATCAGATCGTATACGTGATTCACGTATAGCAACAGGTCGCCGGTCAAAAATTCAACGCGATTTGTTAGGCCAAGCCGGTCGGCATTTTCCCGCGCCAGCGCCAGGGCGTCGTCAGAAATATCCGTTGCGGTCACCGTCGCTTCCGGGAACTGCGCCGCCAGGCTTAGCGCAATCACGCCACTGCCGGTGCCGACATCGAGGATGCGGGATGCAGGATCCGAGACGCGGGATGCGAGGAGGTCGACGAGTTGCTCCGTTTCCGGGCGGGGAACGAGAGCGCGTCTGTCGCAAAGGAAAACGCGGCCGCAAAATTCCACCGTGCCAAGCAGATGCTGGAGCGGCTCACCCTGTCCTCGCCGCCTGACGAGCTCACGCAGCGGCGCGAGTTCTTCCTCCGTCAAAACGCGCTCGAACTCCAGATAGAGCTCGATCCGTTTCCGGTTGAGCACGTGCGCGAGCAAGTGCTCGGCGTTCAGACGCGGACTCTCGACTTCGCGCTTCTTAAAATAAGCGGCGGTCGATTGCAGTACCTCCAGAACGGTCATCGCTCATACTCGCTCTTGAATTGCTCGAGGCGACGCACATCGCTGACATCTTTCTCCCGGCCCGTGGCCCGTTTGCTGGCGATGATGTCGTCCAAGGATGCCACCGGAAAGCGCCCATCCGCCAGAACGCGCCGGCTTTTTGCCGCCGCAAAACTCTCGATACCGTCCGGAGCATGGATTAAATCCAACGCGAAAGGACCGGACTTCAAGAGAACAATTTCGCTTCCTGTCAGGATCGAAATCGTCAAAGCGGCGTCGAGTTCGAAGCCCAATTGACCTAAGGCCCGGAGGACACGCTCTGCGTTTGGTCGCGATCGCGGTAGAAAAATATCAACGTCCTGGGTCGTGTCGGGATAACCGAGGAGGATGGCGCCGCTTTTGCCGATGAAAAGATAATCAACCTCCTCATGCGCGAACGCTGCCGCTAACTCTTCCGCCTGAGCCGGCGTGAACTTGCTTTGGGGCATGGACTATCGTTCGGGCGGGGCGGATCGGTACCCCAGGTACGAAGGAAGCGATTCGTCACACCACCGGCGATAGTCCTTCATCGTGGCAAAGGCTCGATCCGGCGGGTCGTCGAGCACCGGCTTATAGACGTGGCAAAAGCCATATTTGATCCGGGTGAGGACATCGCGTTGCAATTGCTGCCGGCATTGCTCACGCCATGCTTCTTCTTCAGAAGGTTGCATAGTCAATTAGCATACGAAACAGAATGGCATTGTCATGTGTCGCCTCCACAAATGGCCCGCCCCCGACCTAAATGAAATGCGCGCCGACCAGGTAACCGCGCAGGACGATCACGGTGAGATTACAAATCAACTGCAGAACGATCAGCACGCGGTAGGTGAAGGGCGAGAAGGTGCGCCGCATGTAGTGAAGGCCAAGGAAGAGAAGGACGCCCATCATTGGCTGCCATCCTAGCTGGAGAGGTTGGAATTGGACGCCGAAAAGGAGGATGACAGCTAGAGCGGGAAGAAGCATGCCATAGAGAAGCAGCATGCGCTCGCTATTCCATCGCCGCGCCCACTCGATGATTGCCGGAACAATCACGAACATTCCCACCACGCTGGGAACACAGCAAAGCGCGTAGTCGATTGTGACCTGCAGGTTGAAAGGGTAGATCATGAAGAAGACCGGCACGAGGGCTACGGTAAGGTTGAAGAACCGCATCCAGATGAAGCTAACGGGTGAAGTCAGCAAGTTGGCGGCACCAGGCCCGAAAAAGTTCTGCGCAAACATGTTATCGGGAAGCTGAAGAAGGAGCCGGGTCCAAACGAACCACGGAAGGACCATGAGTCCAAACGCAATGGCGTAATGAAGCATGGGCTTGAAGCTGGTCTTATCCCGCCACGCTCTTACCGCGTACCAGAGTCCGAGACCGGCGGCTATTGGCAGGCTTTGAGGATGACAGTGGTAGGCCAGGGCCGCGCAAAGGCCAACGATCCTTGGGTCATGCCTGCGCCGCGCCGAGTTCCAGGTTAGGTAGACAAAGAACGCGGCAATCGCCTTGGGCCAGGTGAAGATTGCCTGACTGATGAAATAGGGTTGACTAATGAAGAGGAGCGCCGCTCCGGACAAGCTCTCCGGGAGGTCGAAATTCGAGAACAAAACAAGGAGTCCGAGAAGCATGAGTGAGTTAAGGAACAACCCGACGATGAAGAACTGGCGGTACGACTCGTCGTCATTTAATTTTCCTACGTCGGGCCACTCTCCGCCGGCGTACTTAAACTTTCCCAGGGCATCCTCGGCGGGTTGGTTCCATGCCAGCAGCGCGCGAAAGGGAAGAGCTACCAGAGGCATCAGGATCGTCCGATTACTAACCTCGTTCACCGGCAGGATTGGATGGTTGTTCTTAAAGGAAATATGCCGAAGGAAAAATTCCTCCACGACATACGGAATGTAGTTATCGACCGGCAAAGTCGTCAGGTGCTGGATCTTCGTGTTCAAGGTGTGCGTCTTGAAAATGAATTGGCCGTCCAGCATTGGTTCGGGCCACTTTACATTCACCTGCACCAGAGCGACGCAGAGAGCGGGAAAGGCGAGCCATAGCGTTAACGCCACTCGCATGGGCCGGCTAAGGGTTGTCGCCACTTCCCGCCAAACCCGGCGGCGCACCAAATCGGCTACTGCCAGCACCGCACACAAAATCGCCAGCACCCCAACGTAATGCCGCGAATGCCAGCTCAGCGCGATCAGAAGCCCAAACACACCGTGGACGACAACGCCGGCGCCGGCGCCGTATCCGACCAAGTCCAACCCCTTGAGCGGCGTGAACCGCGAACAAAGCGCGATCCCGGTCGATAGGATCGAGACGGCCACCCAGAGCAGAAGCAAGTAAGCGCTCAGGATTTCAGGCATGCGCCGCTACCTTACGCCGTTAGCGATGATTCTGTCAGCCGCTCCTGCAAATCCGCGGTCTGGAGCGAGTGGATCATTTCCGAGAGATCGCCTTCCATGAACCGGTCGAGGTTATAAAGAGTGAGCCCAATGCGATGATCGGTCACCCGGTTCTGCGCGTAATTGTAGGTGCGAATCTTCTCTTCCCGTCCGCCCGAGCCGATTTGGTTCTTGCGATGCGCGGAGTATTTCGCCTCCTCTTCGCGCTGCTTCTCTTCGAGCAAACGCGCCCGCATGATCTTGAGCGCTTTCTCTTTGTTCTTTTGCTGGCTCCGCCCGTCCTGGCAACGGACGATCCGGCCCGTGGGAATGTGCATGATCTGGACGGCCGAGTCGGTGGTATTAACGCCCTGACCGCCCGGCCCGCCCGAGCGGCAAACTTCGATCCGCAGATCTTCCGGTTTCAATTCGAGATCGATCTCTTCGGCTTCGGGCAGCACCGCGACTGTCGCCGTCGAGGTATGAATCCGGCCCTGCGCTTCTGTCGCCGGAACGCGCTGCACACGATGCACGCCGCTTTCGAAGCGCAGCGTCTTGAAGACGTTCTCGCCCGAGACCTTGAAGATCGATTCTTTTAATCCGCCCAACTCCGAGGGACTGGATTCGAGGTCTTCAATTTTCAAACCCGAAGCCTCGGCATAGCGGTTGTACATCCGGTAAAGATCGGCGGCGAAGATCGCGGCTTCGCTTCCGCCGGTGCCGGCGCGAATTTCAACGATCGCATCGCGGTTCTCGTTTTCATCGGGAGGCAGGAGCGCGATCTGAAATTCGCGCTCGAGATCATTTACTCGTTTTTGCAGATCGGGAATTTCGTCTTCAGCCATCGCGGCGATCTCGACGTCGTTCGAAGCGGCCAGCTCGCGGTTCTGGTCGAGCTGCTCGCGCGCGATTTCCAGTTCGTTCCAGCGCGCGAGCAATTGCTTCACGCTGGAATGTTCCCGCATGATTTCGCTCGCGCGTTTCCGGTTCTCGAACAGAGCCGGATCGGCGATCTCGCGTTCGAGCTGCTCGAAACGCTCGCGCTTGCGCTCGACTAACGAATTGAAGTCCATTTCGGTTCCTCTGTAGCCACGGCGCTATGTCGCCGTGCAAGAAGACGCCCCGACACAGCGGGGCGGCTACAGCGTTCAGCTCAGCTAAGCTTTTCTGGCTGCGCCGGCGCGGGTGGCCTTGGTTCCGCCGTAACGGCGCGCGTATTTCTCCACGCGTCCCGCGGTGTCGACGAACTTTTGTTCGCCCGTGAAAAACGGATGGCAAGCCGCGCAGATGCCGATTTTAATGTCCTGCTTGGTCGAGCGGGTGTGGTAAACAGCACCGCAGGCGCAGGAGATATCGGTCTCGAAATATTCAGGATGTATGTCCGCTTTCATGTTTGGAAACGAGTGGCGAACTTAGGCGCGGTCATGCCGACGCGCAAGGGATGAAATCGGACGACGCCCTGCTGGCCGCGTGGGAGGAAACGCTCGCGCGCAAAGGAAACGCGCCCGCGATTTTCGACACGCGCGGTGAGGTCTTGCGAACGTTTCGCGAGGTCGAGAGCCGGGCCGGGGCTCTGGAAAGCGAGATCGCCGATGATGCCCGGGTCCATCCGATCGATATCGGCAACCATCCGGACTGGCCTTCCCACCTCCTTGCCGCTCTGCGCCGGCGCGTGGTGGCTCTGCCGCTCGAAGGTTCGATCACGCCGCAACAACGCGAGGCGGCGCTCTCCATTTGCAAAGAACCGCCCGCCGCTTCGCTATTGAAACTAACCTCGGGCACGACGGCCGCGCCGCGCGCCATCCGGTTCCGGAGCGAGCAGCTCCTCGCCGATTGCATCCAGATTTGCGATACGATGGGCATCGGCGCGGACGATCTCAATTTCGGCGTAATTCCCCTTTCCCATTCCTACGGCTTCAGCAATCTCGTCACGCCGTTGCTGGTCCGCGGCACCCCGATGGTGCTGAGTCGCGATCGGATGCCGCGCGCAGTGCTCGACGATCTCGCGCGCACCGGCGCCACGGTTTTTCCCGGCATGCCGGTTTTCTATCAGGCTTTTTGCGAAATGGAGAATCCGCCGGCGCTGGCGAAGTTGCGGCTTTGCATTTCCGCGGGCGCGCCGCTGCCGCTGGAGGTCGCGCGAAAATTTCGGGAGAGATTCCAACGCTCGGTCCATTCCTTTTACGGTTCGTCGGAGTGCGGGGGGATTTGCTACGACCGCGAAGCAGAGCTTCTCGAACCGGGCTTTGTCGGGCAGCCAATGCAGGGAGTGGATCTGGAGTTTCTCGATCTGGATGCCGCTGCCAGCCGTGTTCGAGTGCGCAGTGCGGCCGCGGGTGACGGTTATTTCCCCGAACCGGATGGAGAAAAGCTCGGCGGCGGGATATTCGTTCCGGACGATTTGTTAAGCGCTAGTGCCGGCGGCTTCCGCATCGTCGGCCGGATTTCCGACGTCATCAACGTCGCCGGGAAAAAAGTGAATCCGGCGGAAGTCGAAGCGGAATTGTTGCGTTTCACCGGGGTGCGGGCCGCGGTGGTTTTTGGCCGCGAAGCGATCCGGCGCAATGAAGAAGTCGCCGCTTGCGTGGTGGCTGATGAAGGCGTGCGCGAAATCGAGCTGCTGGAGTTCTGCCGTGGCCGGCTGAGCGGATGGCAGGTGCCAAAGCGGATTTTTTTCGTGGAAGAAATACCGGTAAACGAGCGAGGCAAGGTCAGCCGCCGGGAACTCGCCCAGCGTTTTAGTTCCTGAGACACTCAAACCTTCACTGCATTCCGAACTAGAGGATAAAGGAACTATAATGCGAACAATTCTATTCTCCTGTCTTGCGGCGATCGTCCTCCTTGGCGCGTTCAGCGGCTGCTCCACCACGGTCAAAACCGACAGCGGGCACGGCGTCACGGCCGGCGTCCATTAGTTCACCTCTGGAGCCGGCACGCCCTCGTGCCGGTAACTATCGGCGTCATTCTCTCAACGGCCTGAGGGCAGGCCGTCTCCAAAGAGAAAAACTGCTTTCCATTTCTTCGGAAGCAGGCATCTCTTGTTAGGGCGTGGCGTGCGGCTTACAAACGGCCGGCAGCCTCGCACCCCTATTGAATTGTGAACGAAACGATGCCGAGCAATCCCTCGAATTCCTCCGAACAAGGCGGGCGCATTCTTGTCCTCGAACCGGACGAGAATCTCGCTTCGAAAATCCGCGCCGCGTTGCAGGAAGCGGCGCCGTCCGCCCAGGTCGATCTCGCTCCTAATCTGGAAGAGGCCCAGCGCCTTGTCATGAGCGACAAGCCGGATCTTTTCGTTCTCGATGTCGATGCCGTTCCCGATCTCGGCCAGGAATTTCTCTACGATCTGCGCACGAGCCATCCGAACGCGCGCGCCATTGTTCTTACCGGGACCCACTTCGCCGCGCATCGCGAGCAAGCCGCAGGTCTCGGCGCGATTCATTTTCTCGAAAAGCCATTTCCGCACGGCGACTTCGTCGATCTCGTCGCGGCGTTGCTCTCGCCTTCGAGCAAACCGGACAGCGAAAAATTCCAGGGAACGCTGAGCGATCTTCACCTGGCCGATATTATTCAGCTCAAGTGCATGAGCGGATCGTCGGCTGCGTTGCAGTTCACCGGTCCGCAGGGCGAAAAGGCGCGCGTCTATTTTGAGAGCGGGCAGGTGCGGCACGCGACCGCGCCGGGCAAGGAAGGCGTGGCGGCCTTTAACGAAATCGTGAATTGGAAAGGCGGCCAGATTTCCGAAGTCTCGGGCGCCGGAACGAGCCCGCGGACGATCGATCTCGACTGGCAAATCCTCCTCATGGACGCAGTGCGCAAGATCGACGAGACCCGCGGAGCCGAGTCCGCCGCGGCTCCTCCGTCCGCTGCGAGCACCCGAAAAATTCTCGTGCTCGACGACAGCCTGATGTTGCTCAGTTTCGTGAAGGAGATTTTGTCGGAAGCAAATTACGTCGCGATGACCGCCCCGACGGCGGAGGAAGGGCTGGCCGCGGCTGCGAGTGACGTGCCCGATCTGATCCTGCTCGATTACGTGTTGCCCGATATGAAAGGCGACGAAGTCTGCCAGCGTTTGTCGGAAAACCCGGCGACGGCAAAAGTGCCGATCATTTACATGTCGGGTTTCGGCGCGGACCTCAAACCCGACCAAATAACCAGTGCCAACGTGATCGGATCATTGAACAAACCGTTCACTTCTGATTTGCTAATAAAAACCGTGGAGAAATACATGCCCAAGGACACGACCGAGCCATCCCAGCCAGAGACGAAGGCGACACCAGCCGAAGAAACTCCCGCGGCTGAAGAGTCTGCCTGGGCGCAACCGGAATCAGTCGCAAACGAACGGCCGGCATGGGCCGATCCGGTCTGGCCGCAGCCGGAATCTCCGGTGACGAACGAACCTGCCTGGGCGCAACCGAGCGAAACTGCTTCGCCGGTTTCCCTTGAGACTGACGCGACGGCGCCAACAGAAACCGCGGAGACCGCCGGAATCGCCGCGGCCGCCGGAGCGACCAGCGACGCATGGTGGAGCGCGCCCGTCTCGGCTTCGTCGTGGCCCGAATCGCAGCCGGCATCTTCAACTTCCGAGATGGAATCTTCCGCCGCTCCCGCGGTTTCCGACGAAGCCGCTGAAGAACCGCTTCCGCTGAACGGCGCGTTTTTCTCCGGCGACACCAGTTTTTTCTCGCTGAACGGCGCGCTGCACACGATCGGCAAACAAAAACTGACTGGCACTCTCCGCACGTTCTGGAAGAAGGCGACGGTCGAGCTCTTCGCGAAAAATGGAGCGATCATCCTCGTCACCACGCGCGATCCGCAACTCTATTGCCCGGAAGCGCCAATCACTCTCGTCAACGTCGACGCGGAACAAACCGAGCAAGGCCGGGAAGAACAGAGGCAAACCGGCTGCCCGCTTTTTCTCAGCCTCTCCCGCCAGGGATTAATCCTGCATGAGCCCGCAGTGCAATTGGTCCAGCATTACGGACAAAAACTTTTTGCCCAGCTTTGGGCCGCGAAAAAAGTGCGGTTCGTTTTCGAGCAAAGCGAGACGCTGCCGGAGTTTTGCAACGATGTCCCGGGCGAGGAGGACATTGATCACTGGGTCCTCACCACGTTGCGCTGCATTCAATTTCAGGAACTCGCGAAGACTGAGGATCTGGACGGCGGATCCATCCCCGCTTACACGCGCGACGGCTACGAGCGCGTGCAAAAACTGCGCCTCACCGTTGCGGAAGCGCAGTTCGCTTCGCAGTTCAATGGTGCCCGCTCGATCGCGCAGATCGCGAAAAATCTTCGATTGGATTTCAAATTCGCGCGCCTGACGCTGTTTCGGTTTCTCGCGCTGGAAATCGTCGAATGCTGGCCGCCGGCCGTGGCTGGAGGCAAACAAGAGAAGCGCGGCTTTTTCCAAAAGCTTGGGTTTGGCGAATAAGCGCGGCCGGTGAGTGATGCAGCCGAAAACGGAATCGTCGCCGCCGGAAGAACCGTCGAATATCGTGGCGCTGCCGGCGGCCTCTGAGAACGGACAGCATTCTCGCTTTTCCGCGCCGCAGAACTTCATCAATCGCGAGCTGAGCTGGCTCGAATTCAACCGGCGCGTCCTCGAGGAAGCGCAGGACCCGACCCAGCCGCTGATCGAGCGAGTAAAATTCCTCACCATCTTCAGCTCGAACCTCGACGAGTTCTTCGAGATTCGCGTCGCCGGCATCAAGCAACAGATCGAAAGCGAGACGAGTGACGTCGGGCCCGATGGTTTGAGCCCTACCGAAATCTTTAACGCGATCCAGCGCACCGCGCGGGAGATGGTCGCGACTGAATACGCGCTCTGGAAAGAGGAGCTTACGCCGCTCCTCGCCAAAAATGGCATTCGCGTCTACGAAGCCGCGGACTTGAATGCGAAACGGACCGCGTGGGCGCAGCGCTATTTCCGCGAGGAAGTTTTTCCGATGCTCACTCCGCTCGCAGTCGATGCGAGCCATCCTTTCCCGCAGCTTCTGAACAAGAGCCACAATCTTCTCGTGCGTGCGCGGAGCGAACGCGGCGGCGAACTGCTTCACGCCATTGTGCAAGTGCCGCGCGTTTTGCCGCGGCTGATTTTGATGCCGCGCGGAAAGGGCGAGGATGAGCCGTGGGATTACATCTATCTCACTTCGCTGATCAAGCATCACATTGCCGATCTTTTCCCGGGCCTGCTGCTCGATGGCGCCCACGCTTTTCGCGTCACCCGGAACAGCGATCTCTATATCGACGAAGAAGAAGCCGACAATCTCCTGCGGAGCATCGAGCAGGAGCTCCGGCGTTCCAGCCGGGGTGATGCCGTCCGGCTCGAAGTCCAGGCCGATTGCCCGAAAGATTTCCGGGAATTGCTCCTGGAATTTTTTGAGCTTGGCGAAATGGATCTCTACAAGGTGGATGGCCCTCTCTCGATGACGCACCTAGCGCCGCTGGTGGCCAACGACGCCTTTGCCAAATTGAAGGACCGCGTTTTTCAGCCGGCGCGCGATCCTGCTCTGCCGCCACACGTCAACATCTTCGAGGTCATGCGCAAACAGGATGTTCTCCTTCATCATCCCTACGAGAGCTTCGATCCGATCGTCGAATTGATCGAGAGCGCCGCGCAAGATCCGCAAGTGCTCGCGATCAAGATCACGCTCTACCGCACGAGCGGCGATTCGCCCATCGTGGAAGCGCTCATGCACGCGGCGAGCGCCGGCAAGCAAGTCACGGCGCTGGTGGAATTGCGCGCACGTTTCGATGAAGCCGCCAACATCGCTTGGGCGCGCCGGCTGGAAGAAGCGGGTGCGCATGTCGTCTATGGCGTGGTCGGCTTGAAAACGCATTGCAAGGCGCTCCTGATCGTTCGGCGCGACGCCGATAAGCTTCGCCATTACGTGCACCTCGGAACGGGCAACTACCATCCGCGGACGGCGCGCACTTACACCGACTTCAGCTTGTTCACGACAAAGCCGGAAATGACCGAGGCCGTCGCGATTGTTTTTAACACGCTCACTGGTCTGGCAAGCTATCCCGGTTCGAAAAAGCTCCTCGTCGCACCGTTCGACCTAAGCAACAAGATCATCGCGATGATCGAACGCGAGCGAGACAATGCCCTGGCCGGAAAGAATGGCCGGATGGTCGTGAAGCTCAATTCGCTCGTCGACCATCATATCATCGAGAAACTTTACGAAGCCTCCTGCGCCGGCGTGAAGATCGACCTGATCGTCCGCGGCATCTGTTGTCTGCGGCCGAAGATTCCGAACCTGAGCGAAAATATTCGCGTCATCAGCATCGTCGGCCGGTTCCTCGAGCACAGCCGGATTTATTATTTCGAGAACGCGGGC
>JBEEHT010000008.1:0-14922 GCA_041167545.1 Verrucomicrobiota bacterium | reverse complement strand
GATCAAATAGGACTCGCCGTCCACTTTGATTTCGGTGCCGCCATATTTCGAGATGAGCACCTTGTCGCCTTTTTTCACCGTGAACTCGACCTTCTTGCCCTCTTCGTTCACTTTGCCCGTGCCGAGAGCGACGACTTGCCCTTCTTGCGGTTTTTCCTTGGCGGTATCGGGGATGATAATGCCGCCCTTTTTGGTTTCTTTCTCTTCGATCGGCTGCACGAGCACGCGATCTCCGAGAGGTCTTACGTTAATTGCCATGTGTTAGTTACTCCTTCTTCTGCTTTGGGTGTTGGTTAATGCCGGCAGTCGTTAAGTTCTTCCTAACTACTGCCGGCAAATTGTTGTTAATTAAGTTGTTGTTGTGACCGGCGACTGAGGTTTCGTCACGCCACTTGCTTGTAGTTGCTTTTTCGACGCCGCCGCGACCTTCACTGCGGCCATTCGCTTTTGACGTTCGTTTTTCGCCACATACCAATCCGTTAACAGCGTTTCGACGAGTTCGATCAGCAGTTGCGCTTCTTCGGGGTCCACATCAACAATAACGTTGATGTCTTTCTCCATGTGAGCTCCAATGTTTCCGATGTGCCGGACGGCATCGATCGCGTCCCATGTCTCGGAGTCAACGTTGACCTTAATTGCGTCTATTTCGTCAACCAATCGTTTTTTTCGTACGTTCCAGAAGTCGCGAATCATGCCTTGCAAACACCGTCGCGAAAGTGTGGCTGATGCGCGGGGCGAAAGATCTCTGATCAAGCATGCTTCGTTGTAGTCGGCTCGTATCGGCTCTGGAATATAGTCCGGAAATACTTTCGCTTGAGACGCCGGAACAAGTCTCCAAGTCCGACGTGTGTCCGTTTCCCGAGGAACGGAAAACTGGTCTAGCTTTGCGTTAGACGTGCTCACTACCAAGACGTACTCCTTGCATTCATCGTTCGGGCAAACAATCACCGTGCCGTTAACCACTTGATAGCCGTATTTGTTGTCATGTTTGAAGACATGACGAAACTTTGACACCGTGCCTTCATCCTTATCGTGGACGATGGCATCATGTCCGCAGAATGGGCATGTCCAATTGATCTTCATGGTTCAGGCGGAGGCCTGGCGACTCCGTTCAACATGGCGCTTGCCTTCAGTCGTGAGATCGATTCGAACGAAGACTTCGCGCAAGCCTTGAGAAGCCGATGCAGTCGCGAAACCTTGCTGTTCCAAGCTTCGCCCAGCAGTCCTCAATTCATCGAACGAAGCCGAGTCATTGGGCAAGAATCTGCAGCCGTGGTTCGCGCCGTCGTAGGCGGTTTGCAGCATGTGTCCCTCTAGTTGGTCGATCGTCATGATTTATTTCTTCTTGTCTTCGTCCACGACTTCGAACTCGGCGTCGACGACGTCGCCCTGATCTTTCCGCGGACCTTCGTCCTGCGGACGAGCGCCGGGGCCGGCATCGCTACCTCCTTCCGCGCCCGGAGCGGGTCCGGCGTTGGCGGCGGCTTGCTTGTAAAGATCGGCGCTGACTTCCTGGAACTTGTTCTGCAAGTCGTCGTAGGTCTTCTTCATCGCGTCGGTATCGTTCTTCTCGATCGCTTCCCGGACAGCTTTGATGGCATCCTCGACTTGCTTGCGTTTGTCTTCTGGAATCTTGTCGCCGAGATCCTTGAGCTGCTTCTCGCTCTGGTAGGCGAGCGTGTCGGCGTTGTTCTTGATCTCGATCGCTTCCTTCGCCTTCTTGTCTTCCTCGGCGTGGGTTTCGGCGTCGCGCTGCATCTTCTCGATTTCTTCCTTGCTCAAGCCCGAGCTGCCGGTGATGGAGATTTTCTGCTCCTTGCCGGTGCCGAGGTCTTTCGCGGAGACATGCAGGATGCCGTTCGCGTCGATATCGAACGTGACTTCGATCTGCGGCGTGCCACGCGGGGCCGGCGGAATGCCGTCGAGGTGGAACGTGCCGAGATTCTTGTTATCGCGCGAGAGCGGCCGCTCGCCTTGCAGGACCTTGATCTCCACGCCCGGCTGATTATCGCTGTAGGTCGAAAAGATCTGCGACTTCCGGGTTGGGATCGTAGTGTTGCGCGGAATCATCGGCGTCGCGACGCCACCGGCGGTTTCAATCGCCAGGGTGAGCGGAGTAACATCAAGGAGCAGGACGTCTTTCACGTCGCCCTTGAGGACACCGCCTTGAATGGCAGCGCCGATCGCCACGACTTCATCGGGGTTCACACCTTTGTGAGGCTCTTTCCCGATCAAGGTGCGCGCGGTCTCGATGACCTTCGGCATGCGCGTCATGCCGCCGACGAGCACGAGCTCGTTGATGTCTTTCTCGGAGAGCTTGGCGTCAGCCAGGCAAGCCTTCACTGGCGGAATGGTCCGCTGGAACAATGGATCGGTCAGTTGCTCGAGCTTGGAACGGGTAAGCTTCTTCTGGATATGCTTCGGCCCGCTCGCATCCGCCGTGATGAACGGCAGGTTGATTTCGTATTCCTGTGAAGAGGAGAGCGCGATCTTGGCTTTCTCAGCTTCTTCCTTGATGCGCTGGATCGCGTCCGGTTGCTTCGAGAGGTCGATGCCGCTGTCCTTCTTGAATTCATTAACGATCCAGTCGACCAGCACGTTGTCCCAGTCGTCGCCACCAAGGTGGGTATCACCGTTGGTAGCCTTAACTTCAAAGACGCCGTCGCCAATTTCGAGGACCGAGATGTCGAAGGTGCCGCCGCCCAAGTCATACACGGCAATCTTCTCGTCCTTCTTCTTATCCAGACCGTAAGCCAGCGAGGCCGCGGTCGGTTCGTTGATGATGCGAAGGACTTCGAGGCCCGCAATCTTGCCCGCGTCCTTGGTCGCATTGCGCTGTGAGTCGTTGAAGTATGCCGGCACCGTGATGACGGCCTGCGTGATTTTCTCGCCGAGCTTGGCTTCCGCGTCGGATTTCAGCTTCGCGAGAATCATCGCGGAAACTTCGGGCGGCGAGAAGGTCTTCTTCTCGCCATTCACTTCTACCTGCACGTGGGCGTCGCCATTAGCGGCTTTCACGATTTTGTACGGGACGCGGTGCTCTTCTTCGCGCACCTCATCGAACTTGCGGCCCATGAAGCGTTTGATAGAAAAAACTGTGTTGGCAGGATTCGTCACTGCCTGGCGTTTCGCCGCCTGCCCGACGAGCCGCTCGCCATTCTTGGCGAACGCGACAATCGAAGGCGTAGTCCGCGCCCCTTCGCTATTCTCTAAAACTACCGGGTCGCCGCCCTCCATGACAGACATGCAGGAGTTGGTCGTGCCCAGATCGATACCTAAAACTTTAGCCATAAATTGTGTTCCTTTCCCGATCGCGAGATGCGATCCGACACTGCTCTTTAGCAATCCATATTCCGGCAAAACCGATCAGGCGTAAACGCCTGACTGAATGAGTTTAACATCAATCAACGTTTTGGGCTGCTTCAGCAGAAGGAGACAGTGCGTCTCTAATTGGTGGACTTCGGGCGCCTCGGTGTCACACCGCGGCGAAAATGCTCTTCGTCAGAAATCCACGAAACTTAGTCCGAAAATTCGGTATGTGTCCTGCTTAATTCACCGTTCGATGCAACAAGCAAGCGGCTCGACCACTTCCATCCCGGCGCCGAGCCCGGATATTGTTTTCGCCTGCGCCCATTGCTCCACCTCGTTCGTGGTGGATGCGGCCGCGGCAGGAATGACGATGGGCTGCCAGAATTGCGGCAAGCCAACCACGGTTCCCAACTTGGAAGCTGCGGCCGAAAACGCGGCGAGGATTTCCGATCTCCAGCATCAGCTAAAGGAGAACGAATCGCAGCGCACCGAGATCACCGGCTACATCAACCAGCTCAGCATCCAGCTTCATCGCTGGCAACTGCGCTTGAAGACGCTGAACGAACGGCAGAAGAAGCTCGAAGCAGAGCTGACGGCGATTGGTCGCAGTTAGACGGCACTCGCGCTTCGCATAGCGAAGCGGCTACAGAAGAAACTACTTCGTCGCTTTCAGAGCGGCGTCAGCAGTCACCAGTCCGGCGCCGGTCGCATCGCGGCCCCAGCTCTGGACTTCGGTGCCGCCGCCCGGAAGCGCCACCGTGCGAGAACCCGGAGGCAATGCGATGGCTGAGCTTTTCAAAATGCTTTCGGCCGCGGCTGCGGTTAGCGAAGGCTTCTTCTGACACATCAAGGCCACCACTCCAGCGACATGCGGGCTGGCCATCGATGTCCCGCTCAAATAAAAATAGCTGAGCTGTCCGCTGTTGACCTGGTAAGGCCCAACGGTCCACGAGCCCGGCGCCGAGACATCCAATTGCTGCCCGGTTTTTTCGCGGCTGGAGAAATCAGCGATGTAGAAATCGGACGCTTTCGTCGGGTCCGCGACATCATCGGCGTACCACCAGTTGCTGGCATTGCCATCGGGACCCGCGAGCCATTGACCGGCCCAGCCCGTGGCCGCGACTGAAATGACCGGCGCATACGCTCCTGGATAACCCATGCCGGCGTCGCCTTCGTTTCCGGCGGCGGCAACGATGATCACCCCTTTGCTGATCGCAAAATCCATCGCCGCTTGTTCGGCGGCATCGAGCGAAGGTCCGCCGAGACTCATGTTAATCACGACCGGGAAAGCGGCGAGCGGTCCGGCTTTCAACTCACCGACGTACGTAATTCCGCGAGCGACGACCGATGACCAACCCGATCCGTTTTGCCCGAGCACTTTCACCGGAATGACGTTCGACTTCGGCGCAACGCCATTCACGGGCGTGCCAGAAAGGCTGTAGCCAAGAATCGTGCTCGTCACATGAGTGCCGTGCGAATTCTGGTCGTGCTCCCACATGTTGGTCGGCTCGGAGACGTTACCGTTTTCGCCACCACCGCCGCGAAACGACTTGGCATATTCCGTCGCGATGCGCTGATCGGGAAAATATTGCCGCCAGCTATCCACCAATCCGGTATCGATCACTGCGACGTACACGCCCGTGCCGTCATAATTCACAGCGCGCCCGCTGAATCCCGGATTCACCGTCACGTTCACGGCGTCCATGTCCCAGGTGCTTATTCCATTCGCGAAATTGGTAGCCGCCACAGTATCGACCGGGCTGCCATTTCGAACCGCGTCCGGATTTGCCGCGACCACATACGACAGGCTGCGAATCGCCGGAAGCTGCGACGCGGTGGATTTAAGCGTGACCAATTTGATCGACGGCGCCGTATCGAGAACGGTGCCGAAACGTCCGAGGTCGGAAAGGTTTTGCTGCGTGATCTGCGACTTCAACAGGACGTTGATGCCGATCGACGCTTCAGCGCGGACGGGTGATGCAGTTCCGACGAACAACAGAGCCGCGATGGCGGCGATGAGGGATGAGAATTTTGTGAGGGTTTTCATAAGTGATGACAAATAAGTCCGCGGAGAGTGTAGATTCTTCGCCCAACCGTCAATCCTAAATTGGTGGATCGAGCGCTCCGCCGCTCGATGGCAAGGAGTGGCGGGAACCCGGGTTACCAGGGCGTCGCGCGATATCGCCGTCGCGGGACGCGATCCACCTCATTCCGTCCGCAGCGCCGTCATCGGACTGACTTTGGTCGCACGCCGAGCTGGCAAATAACAGGCCAGTAACGCGGCTGCGCTCAGCAGAACACTCGAAATAACCAGCGCCACCGGATCAGCCGGACTGACCTGATAAAGAATTTGCGTGAGCAGACGTCCCGCGGCCAACGCCAAAAGCAAACCGACACCGAGAGCAAATCCGGTCTGGAGCGCGCCCTGTTTCATAATGAGCGAAAAGACATCGCGCGGATGCGCCCCAAGCGCCATCCGAATACCGATCTCCCGCGTGCGCCGCGCGACCGCGTACGATTTCACGCCGTAAACTCCGATGACCGCCAGGAGCAGCGCGATCCCGCCGAAGACGCCGAACAAAACCGCGCCAAGCCGCACGATCCAAAGGCTCACGCTTTTTTCGAGGAGATCAACGAACGGTGTGATCTTGAGAATCGGGAGGTTCGGATCCAATTCCCGCAGCGCCTGGCGCAGCGTCGGAATCATCGCGGCGACCACCTTGCGATCCGTCGAGGCGAGACGGACATGGAAATAGACATTGCCATTGTAGCCCTGCGCGAGCGGCACAAAGAGGCGGCGCTGCGGCCCTTCGTTTTGCACTTCATGCCGGTGCCAGTTCACGATACCCACCACTTCCATTTCGGCGGGCGAGCCATCGGCCGGGGGGTTCGTGTAACGGATCCGCTGTCCGATTGCATCGCCGTTCGGGAACAATTTCGCCGCCATCTTTTCGTCGATGATCGCTACCCGCGGCGCATCTTGGTTGTCGGCTTCCGCCATCGTGAAATCGCGGCCGCGCAGGAGGCGAACACCGATGGCGTCGAAGTAGCCGGGCGTGATCGCGGTGAAAAGTCCTCCCGCGCCGGGATCGGGAGTATTCGGATCTGTCTTTGCTGCCGCCGCCTCGCTCGCCGGCATGATGCGGCGCGAGTTCGTGAAGTTTCCGTACGGGACCATCGTGCCGAGGGCCGCCGCGCGCACTCCGGGCAGGCCGCGGGCACGCTCGATCGCCGCGAACATGAGACGTCTCGCCTGAGCGGCGTTGGTTTTGCCTAACGAGAAGTCCATCTCGGTCACCAGGCCGCCCGCGGGCTCGAAACCGAGCGCGACGTTGGCGGCTTCGATCGCGCCTCGAAAGAAAAGTCCCGCGCTGAAAAGCAACATGAGCGAGAGCGCGATCTGCGCCATGACCAGAAGATGGCGCGGCGCGAAGAACCGGTTGAAGTGCCCGATGTGCGCCGGTTCGCCGGCCTGTTGTTTCAAATCGTTCACGAGATCGGCTCTCGAAGCTTTCAGGGCCGGCCCGAGACTGAAGAGCAGCGTAGCGAAGAGACAGAAGAGGAACGTGATCGCGAGCACGCTCGCGTCGGGCCGCATATCGGCCACGAGCGTGAAGCTCATCGAAGTGAAAAGCGCGCCGAGCGAACGCAGGAGCGCACTGTTGCTCCAAACGCTAAGCGCCAGCCCGAGTGTCCCGCCCACCACGGCGAGGAGAAGTCCTTCACATAAAAGCTGGCGGACGATGCGCCAGCGACTCGCGCCCAAAGCCAGGCGCAGCGCGATCTCCTTTGCCCGCGCGGTTCCGCGAGCGAGCAGCATGTTCGCGAGATTCAAACTCGCGATGAGCAACACGGCGCCCGCCATTCCCGTCAGCAGCGCACTAATCAGCGTGATCGGCCCGTCATTCTCAGGTCCCGTGCTGATGCTGAAACGCGAGGGCGTTTGGATTTGCAACTCGCGCGTGCCTGCGGAATCCGGAGGCTGGATCGCGGTGAGGCGTTGCGATATTACCGGCAGGCGCGGTTTCGCCAATTCGATCGTTAGACCGGATTGCAATCGAGCGACGACATTCAGAGAATAACTTTTCGGCTGAGACAGGTCCTGGATATCTCTGAGGTCGCTGAAGGCTGAGCTCAATTGCGAGTAAACGCCCAGCGGCAACCAGACATCGGGCGCAATGAGCGCGCTGATCCCACTGAATCCTTCCGGGCTCACGCCGATCACCGTGAACGGCTGGCCATTCACGTACAATGTGCTGCCGACGAATTCAGGCCGCCCGCCCATCCGTTTCCAAAACCCGTACCCGGCGATGACGACTGGAATATTCGCGTTCGGCCGGCATTCCGCGGCATTATAGAAACGGCCGAGCGCGGGCTCGACCCCCATGAGCGCGAAGAAATTTTCCGAGGTCAGAAAGACGAAACTGCGCCGCATCCCTTCGTCGCGACCGATCCCGGCGAGCGCGAAGTTCACCGCCGCGACATCGGCGAAGACATCCGTGCTCTCACGCAGGACTTGATATTCCGCGTGCGAAAATTGCCGGTAATCGCGGTTCGCATTTTGCCGCGCGGTGAAAACACCGACGACTTCCGCCGGCCGCACCTTCACGATTGGGCGGAGCACGACGCCGTTGATGAGAGAGAACACCGCCGAGTTCACGCCGATGGCGAGCGCGAGCGTGAGCAGCGCGATGATGGTAAACCCGGGAGTCTTGATGAGCTGCCGGAATGCGAAACGGAAATCCTGAATCATAGCTTGGGCCTTTCCCTTCAGATGCGGGATGCGCGCCCTTTGGATTCAAGAATGCGAGAGGGTCTTTGTGTTCCGACACTCGCGTCGCAAAGGCCGCTCCCACATTGGGACGCGCCCTAATTGACTCCCTGCTATTTCTTCCCCTTGATCGGGAGGTAGTGAATCTTACGCAGATCGGAACTGCTCAGAGAGGCTTCCAAAGAGACCCGCATGCGGAGAATGCTGGCATCGCCGGTATAAGGAAGGAATTGGACGGGAGCCTTTTTTGTCACATACAAACCGCCCAAGCTGATGCCGCTGACTCTGTTTTGGAAGGGACCGACGCCT
The DNA here is from genome assembly GCA_041167545.1 of Verrucomicrobiota bacterium. GTDB lineage: Bacteria > Verrucomicrobiota > Verrucomicrobiia > Chthoniobacterales > UBA10450 > AV80. The sequence goes on along the minus strand of JBEEHT010000008.1, from coordinate 6,533 downwards.
TGATAGAAAATTCCGTCGGTGTCTTTGCACGCCGCGGTGAAGCGATTCGGCAGCATTTCGTACATGACCGTGGTGGGCAGACCAGGAGGGAGCTTTTCCCCGACCTGGATCGGCGCCACGAGGACAAACTCGCGGACCTCGCGACCATTGATCATCGGCGGGCCTTTCAAGGCGACGCGAGGTGAGTCAGCCTGAAGCGGAGGCGAAATCGCAAGAAACAGAACGATCGAGAGAAGGCCACCCGCGAACCGCATTCCCGACATTCGGACTAGAGGTCGAAGAACGCAATCGCCCGCGACGACAAATGCGCAGGCCGCGCTCTCGTTGGATTCAAGAATGCGGTGCGTCGGAAAAGGGGACGCGCTACCCCGCATGGATTCGAACCATGAATAACGCCTCCAAAGGGCGCTGTGTTACCGTTACACCACGGGGTATTTCGATTCGCGGTTCACCATCGTCCGCCGCGCTTCCAATCCTTAGATCGCAAATCGCATTTCGCAAATCAACTCGGGGGCCGCGCCTGGGTCTGCTCAAACGACGCCTTTCTCCCGGATCGTTTTCGGTCAACACTTGTCCCCGATGGTACATGTGCTCGATACGCGACATCTGGGCCGTCCGGGCATCATCGCCGCGACCATCCTTGAGACCGACGACGGACTAATCCTTTTCGATACCGGCCCGGAATCGACGTTCGAGACGGTGGCCGCGCAATTTCCACAAAGAGGTTTCAGCGTTCGCGACGTCCGCCACGTCTTCCTCAGTCACATTCATTTCGATCATGCCAGCGCCGCCTGGCGTTTCGCGGAACGCGGCGCGACGATTTACGTGCATCCGCGCGGCGCGCCGCATCTCATCGATCCCACAAAACTAATCGCGTCCGCCACCCGCCTTTATGGCGACCAAATGGAAAAACTGTGGGGCAAGATCGCCGCGGTGCCAGAGGAACGCGTTCGCGTTTTGCAGGACAACGACACCGTCTCCATCGCTCCGTTCGAGATTCGAGCGATCGCGACACCCGGCCATGCCAGCCATCATCATGTTTATCAATGGGACGATAGCGTCTTCGGCGGCGATGTCGCTGGTGTGCGATTAGGCGGAGGGCCGCCGATTCCGCCTTTCGTTCCGCCAGAGTTGGACATCGAAGGGTGGCAGGAATCGATCGCTAAAATTCGCGCGTTGGATCCAGCGAAACTTTACCTCCCACATTTCGGACTGGTCGAAGGTCCGATCTCCACGCATCTCGACGCGCTCGAGGACTGCGTGCGCCGCTGGTCGATCTGGTACCGTGATCGCCTTCGCGCCGGCGCCGACGAACAAAAATTGAAACCGGCGTTTGCCGAGTACGTCGCGGGCGAATTACGCAACGGCGGCGCGAACGAAAGCGAAGCGGTCGACTACGAACAAGCCGACCCGAGTTTCATGGCCGTAAGCGCCGCGATCCGCTATTGGCGCAAGCATCATCCAGCGGAAGTGGAATTGAATCGTTAGTCGCCTTTTAGCTCGGAGACCCAGCTCTCGCGGCGCGCTTTCCATTCGTCATCCACCGCGCGCCATCTGACGTTCGACTCGAACTCCAGCAAAAGGCCCGCGACCGCCGAATCCGTGGTGGCCCTCTTGCAGTCATTCAGCCAGCCGTCTCTGCGGTCGCGCCAGGCTTTGTCGACCGCGGTCCATTTGACGTTTTGTTCCAGCTTCAACAATTGGGCCGCGACACAGGCCGGCTCGTCACAGCGCGAAGTCGTTCGCACCCAGTTGTCCCGCAAATTCCTCCAGGCGCCATCGACCGCGCTCCACTTGATGTGGGATTCGAGGTCGGCCAACGCTTTGCCTAACGAGGCTGCCGCCGCCGTGTTCGCCAGCGCGATCGCTCCGAGCGCGATCAATGAAACTCTCAGCATTTTCATTCGGGAAGGCCTAACAAATTCCCAAATGGGCCGCGAGAATATTTTGCTACGCCTGCGGGGCTGCGGCCTTGGCCGCGTCGGAGATCATCTTCTTGAATGCGTCGGCCGATGCTTTCACCACGGCGTTCGGTCCGGTCATCTTGATGAACACGCTGCCCTCCGCGGTTTCCATGATCGCGCCGCAAAGGGCGTAACCGGGAATCGGCGTGGTCGGGCCGCCGGGCATTCCGCTGCTGAAAGTGCCATCGGTCATGGCGAAGGTGATTTTCACGGGACCAACCTGGACGTTTTCTGTGATCCGGTTTTTCTCCCCGCCCGGGAACTGGGCATACCAGCGAGCGATGTTATCCGCCGTGCTCCCGCCCTGGCCCGCGCCGAAGTCGAAGAAAGTCACCTCCGCTTTCTCGGGACCGCGCGCGATTTCGAGCTGCGCTTTGCGCATCGGCGAGGAGGGCGTGACACTATTCCATCCGTCAGGGATCGTGAAGGTGAACGATCCAACCTTGACCGTCTCAGTGCCCGTCTCTGCGGGAATGGCGATAACGGTCAGCACGAAAAGGAGGGCGAAGGCGAGCGCTGTCTTCATGAGAGAAGGATAATCAGGAACGCAGGAAAACAGGAAAGGGATTTTGTGCGCTGTAGCCGCCCCGCTCTGTCGGGGCGTTGTGATGTTGCCTGACACCGCGATCCCGCAGTCGCGGTGCCGTGGCTACAGTGGTCAGCGCGAGCCTACCGGCTGCGATCCATTAACCAGCGCAGAGGAAGCGTCGCAACCTGCGCGGGTTGGCGGAACAAAGCCCATCGGGACGGAGGCACGCCGCTGAACGCCTCCCGGTATCGTGGACTGGTACGATCCGCGTCGGTTACCTTGCGAATGAGAATCCCCAGAGTTTGACGAGGGAACCGCCTTGCGAGCACACCGTAGCTTTCTGGGTCGCGCTCGCCGGAATCGCCGACGAACAAGACGAGTAGATCCGGATGCTTGGTCAAAATTGGCGTGAGCACGCGAATTTTATATTCGTGGGAGGCGATAAGGTTACCGCCTGTCCGCAGCGAAAAGAGTCCGTCAGGAAAACCTGAGCTGGTAAGAAATTCTTTGAACCGCCGATCGTATCGAAGTGGTCCCGCGGAAACATAGTGGAAATGCGCCGGAAGCGTTTTCTTCCAGTCTTGGTAGAGGCGGGCCATACCCGGGACCGGCCGCCACGGACGCAAGCCATCAAAGATAATGGCGGGATTTCGCAGTTGCGTGTCGAAAAGCGTGACCTGCGTGTCTTTGATAGTGTCGTCCACATCCGAAACAACCAGGACGCTGTCCGAAGAGGTGGCCCCCCATGTCAGGCTGGCGGGAAATTGCAGCGCAACCAGGAGCGCGATAGTTCGGGTCAGCACGAAAACCCGCCCGGGACGCCCTTCTCGCGACGGAATCATTCGGATGTGGCGGCGGTCGAACGGGTCGGGTCAGGTCCAGCGGTCCGCGATTTCCTCGACGGAGGCGGGTCGAGCTGCCAGCGCGCCGGATCCCAATAGGGGAACCGGGAGAAATCGCCATGATGCTGCGGCGACCGGATGATTCCATCCTCTCGAGTATCGTCATCCCCGAACTTGAAACATTTTAGCGTCACCTGAGGTCGCGCGTCGGGCGGGATATTGTGGCTGGCCAAAACGGCGGTTTGGAATACTCCGAAGCGGCGCTGGTCTTCCGATGGCGGATTGCCAAAAATATTGTCGATCCAGACCAGCAGGCTGCCCCGCGGCGCCACGTCCAGGGGAATATTCCGCGGTGAGATGGCGATCTCACCGGATTCGCGCCGGGGATGGAGGGAGAGGCCATAGAAGCGGCTTTTCTTGTGCGCGAGAAGATAGGGTATGACGCAACCCTGAAATTCGCGGACGGAGCACGCCGCCGCCAAGTAAACGATGTTCGCGTAATTGAACTCCGGATAGGAAACGATGATCCGATTGGCGACGATCGCGCCCATGCTGTGACCTATCAAGGTAACTTTGTAGTTGGTTGATGCCCCCGGGCTGTCCCGGAGGGTAGCAAGGAACATCGCGATCGCCCCCGTTTCACCCTTCGCCACTGCATCTTCCACCGGCGTGTGGCGGCCTCTTGATTCGGGATTTGTCCGATCAAACATGGTATCGGTGTGTCGAAGCATGTTATTCCACGCGCCTACTCCAATTCCGTCTATCAGCGGCAGGGCCACGCTACGCACCGGAAACAGCAGAACCGTGCCGATGTCCTGCATAAGATGTTTCGGTTTCCGTTCTATTGGTTCGACATTACTGACGGCAATTTTCTTGGCCGTGGGAGAAATAGGAAGACCCTTATACAGGCTTTCCCCCCGCAGGTAAGGCGTCTCCTCCTTCATTCGCTTGTACTCCGTAAAACTTCGCTGATCGATCGAATAGAAGTCGTTATATCCGAACTCGAATAGCTCCAGCGGCAACCGGGTCACCGCGCGTCCCGCATCAGCGAGAATTTGAAATGGAAGCGAAGCCCAGGCGTAGATTCCACGACCGACGCTGCGGCCGTATTTTTCCGTCTTCCCCGCTCGGACCCATAACGACTGCTCGCCGTAGCCTGTGGGAGGCGAATCCCAGCAAATGAAAATAGGATAACCGTGCGAGCTGATATCAAAGCCGCGCAGTCCTTCCTCACGGAATTCCTGGAAACGCTCGTTGTTCGCCACGAGCGAGACCGCGTGTTTCACGGAACCTGAAACGAAATTCATCCCGCCATGGATGAAGACCGTGAGCTCTGTCTTCTTGCTCTTTCGGATATTTGCCGCCAGCGCTTCGAGGTAAATCTTGTAAGCCTTGGTCTGCTCCTCCGGGGTGCGTCCGAAGCTTTCGAGTTTGACCTTGTATTGCCATTCTCCCTTCCGTTGGCGGCGCTGGACCACGGGACGAAATGGTTCACCGTTCCCTTTCACGACAATGATGTGGTACTGCGGCTCCGTGTAGTCTTTCCAACTTTCTGCGGCAGCCGCGATTGCTGTCAGAAAAAAGTACGACAGCGCGAAAGACGTGGATAAACGGGGGACCTTCATTTTTCGCGCTGGTTATACAGCGATGAGTCGCGGCGATGGTGGCGAATTGGTTTCGCGGTGTCAACTCCATACCGCACTCTTGCTCGACAGCGCCTCCAAACTGGCGCTAGATTACCAGCCCCTCCCAAACCTTTATGCGTTTACGATTTTCCCTTTTGGCGGCCACCCTCCTTCTGAGCGGTGTTTGCCTGGCTCAGAACGCCGACATGCCGGCGGCGGATTCGTCGTCGCTCGATTTCAAACAGTTTGGCCTGCTCGCGATCCAGGATGGCGGACGGCGCAAACCGGTCGATACCTTTGCGCGCGAGACCCTGATCAAGATCAGCGGACGCTCGACCTACACGTCGGGAGCGAAAACCTGGCAGGGGAACGATTTCATTCTGTCGATGCTGCTCGATACCCACAAGTGGCAGGACGAACCGATGATCCTGGTCTCGTTAGGCCAGTTGATCGAACAGCTCGGGCTCGATAAAACCAGGCGACGGTTTTCGTTCGCGCAGTTGTCGACCCTGCCAGAATTGAACCGGCTGGCAGGCGAAGCGCATGCGTTGCGCAAAGCGGAGAAATCGCTCTCGCGTTTGCAGAGCGAAGTAATGGCGGTGACCGAGCGGCTCGGGCTCTTTGCCCACGTCATGGATGGGAGCGCGTTCCTGCTCGTGCCGGCCCCGGAGAAAACGACCGACCCGTGGATCGTGCCGCCGGCCTTTGCTCAACATTACAACGAGACGCAGTTCGCGCCGGTCCAGACGCAACTGCAAACCATGGCGAACTCGTATGTGCGCGGCGACGGCTTCGCGTTCGGGCGTGCGGCGAATCAACTGCGCGACGGCTTGCGCGGGTTGAGCCCGAAAATTTACCCCGAGGAATCGCAACTGCGCCTCGAGTATTTCTACAACCATTGGGATGGATTTTATCGCGCCGCCTGGGCTTACGGGATCGCGCTGGTCTTGCTCGCGATTGCGCATTTGCGTAGTAGTCGAAGGTGGATCGGCCGCTCCGCGGGCGATGGTGAAATAGATGCAGCGTTGAAATCATCGAGCGGCGGAGCGCTCGATCCACCTCGCAGCTACTTAAAAATCATCGGCGTCGTCCTTGCGATCGTCGGCCTGCTCTTTCACGCCAGCGGGATCGCGATGCGTTGCATGATCGCGGGCCGGCCGCCAGTCACGAACATGTATGAGTCCATCATCTGGGTCTCGTTCGCCGTTTCGTTTTTCGGGATGATCTTTTTCGCGCGTTACCGGACACCGGTCTATCTCCTCGCCGCGCTGCCGGTCTCGCTTGTCGCGCTCTTGCTCGTCCATCAAATGCCGATCGCGATGCCTTCGAGCATCGATCCGCTCGTCCCGGTCCTGCGGGATAATTTCTGGCTCACGATCCACGTGCTCACCATCACCTTGAGCTATGCCGCCTTCGCGCTCGCCATGGGGTTCGGCCACATCCTGCTTTTCCGTTACGCGCGCAACCCGGTCTCCGCCCGCGCCGATCAATCGATGCATTTCTGGCTCTACCGCGTTCTCCAGCTCGGCGTGATCCTCCTCGCCGCGGGCACGATTCTCGGTGGCGTCTGGGC
>JBEEHT010000007.1:0-8080 GCA_041167545.1 Verrucomicrobiota bacterium | reverse complement strand
CGCCCGAGTCACCGCCGTTTGTGGACGTGGGGAAAGAGGTCACGGAAGAAACCGTCGTTTGCATCATAGAGGCGATGAAAGTCATGAACGAAATCAAAGCGGAAACCAAAGGCGTGATCGCCGAAGTCGTGGCCGAAGGGGGCAAACCGGTGCAATTCGGCCAGGTCCTTTTCCGCGTGCGCTAAAATGGAGCGCTCGCCGCGGCGAGTGTTCTTTTGATTCGCGAGCTGGACGCTGGCGCTACCATGTTTGAGAAAGTCTTAATCGCGAACCGGGGCGAAATCGCGCTGCGCATCATCCGCGCTTGCAAGGAACTCGGCATCCGCACCCTCGCGGTTTATTCGGAGGCGGATGTCGATTCGCTCCATGTCCAACTCGCGGACGAGGCGATCTGCATCGGCGCGCCGCCGAGTTCGGAAAGTTATCTGAAGATCGATCGCATCATGAGCGCGGCGGAAGTGGGCGACGTGGATGCGATCCACCCGGGTTATGGGTTTCTGGCCGAGAACGCGCACTTCGCCGAGGTGTGCGAAAGCTGCAAAATCAAATTCATCGGCCCCTCGTCGAGAGCGATGCACGCGATGGGGGACAAGAATTCTGCGCGCGCCTATGCTCGGAAAGCCGGGGTCTCCGTGACGCCCGGCAGCGACGGCATCGTTGAGGACGAACAGGAGGCGCTCAAGATCGCCCGCAAGATTGGTTTTCCGGTGATGATCAAGGCGATCGCCGGTGGAGGCGGGCGCGGAATGCGAGCGGCGCATAACGAGGCCAGTCTCGCCCCGGCGTTTCATGCGGCGCGGACCGAAGCGGAAAAGGCTTTTGGGAATGGCGCCGTTTACATTGAGAAACTGATCGTCAACCCGCACCACATCGAGTTTCAAATTTTCGCCGACCAGCACGGTCGCACCGTCCACCTCGGCGAGCGCGATTGTTCGATTCAGCGCCGCAATCAGAAGGTGATCGAGGAATGTCCCTCGCCGTTGATGTCTCCCGGATTGCGCAAGAAGATGGGGCACGCGGCGGTGAAGCTGGCGGAATCGGTCGGCTACGAGAATGCCGGGACGATGGAATTCCTCGTGGACAACGAGGGCCATTATTACTTCATCGAGATGAACACGCGCATCCAGGTCGAGCACACGATCACGGAAGAGGTTTACGGCTGCGATCTGGTGAAGGAACAAATCCTGGTCGCTTCCGGCGAACGGCTCTCGCCGCATGTCGCGCACGCGGAGCCGCGCCTGCATGCCATTCAATGCCGGATCAACGCCGAAGATCCGGAGAAAAATTTCCAGCCCTCGCCGGGCAAGATCGTATTTTATTACGCGCCGGGCGGCCGCGGCGTGCGGATCGATTCGCATGCCTACACGGGCTATGTCGTGCCGCCTTATTACGATTCGATGATCGCGAAGCTGATCACGATCGGAGCGACGCGCACCTCAGCCATCGCGCGAATGCGGCGGGCGCTCGATGAATATTACATCACCGGCATCAAGACGACGGTGCCGTTTCACAGCGCCATCATGCGCAATGCGGAGTTCCGCAACGGCACCTACGACACGGGCTTCGTGGAACGGGTCATGAATTCGAATAACTTCGAGCTCAAGCCGACGCCGACGCGGTTACACGAATAGTCGCTGCCTTTGACCGCCGCCGATCTCAGCCGCAGCCGGCTCTACGGCATCCTCGACTTTGGCTACGTCGAAATCGGCGACGCCGAAAAGACGGCGGAAGCGATGATTGCTGGCGGCGTCGATCTCATCCAGTTGCGTGCGAAAGGCCGTGCGAGCGCGGAAATCGCGACGATCGCCGCGGATCTTCATCGCCTGACGGCTGAACGCGGAGTGCCGCTGATCATCAATGATCACCCGGAGATTGCCCGAAGCGTTGCGGCGGAAGGCGTGCATCTTGGACAAGACGACATGCCGATTGCCGAAGCGCGAAGAATTGCCGGCCCGAACTGCATGGTGGGGAAATCTACTCACAGCCTCGACCAAGCCATCCGCGCTTACCACGAAGGCGCCGATTACATTGGCTTCGGCCCCATCTTCGCGACGCCGACCAAGCCGGATTATCCACCGATTGGTTTGAGCGAAATCCAAAAAGTTCACGGGCCCGTTCGCATTCCGATCTTCTGCATCGGCGGAATCAAGCTGGGAAATTTACCGGATGTCCTGGCAGCGGGGGCGCGACGCGTTGTTATCGTATCCGGCTTGCTGCAAGCTCCCAATGCGGCAGAGTATGCGCGTTCGGCGAAAAAAATACTGACCTCTGACTTCTGACCTCTGATTATGTCTCTTCTCATCGTTGGTTCCATCGCGCTCGATACCGTCAAAACTCCGGTCGAAGAGCACGCTGACTTGTTAGGCGGGTCCGCTTCCTACGCCGCTTTGGGGGCGAGTTTTTTTTCGCCGGTCAAAATGGTCGGCATCGTCGGCGACGATTTTCCTGAGACCGAGTTCGCTTTCTGGAAATCGCGCAATATCGACGCGGAAGGCGTCCAGCGCGTCGCAGGCAAGACGTTCCGCTGGTCGGGCGAATACGCGTGGGACATGAACACGCGCGAGACGCGCTCAGTGGCCTTGAACGTCTTCGAACATTTTCGGCCCGAGCTTCCGCAATCGTACCGCGAAACGGATTTCGTATTGCTCGCCAATATCGCGCCCGCCTTGCAAGCGCACGTGCTCGATCAAATGGAGCGCCCGCGTTTCATCGTGGCCGATACCATGGACCTTTGGATCGAAACCACGCGCGCCGATCTCGACGCGCTGCTGCCGCGGGTGGACCTGCTCATCCTGAACGATAGCGAAGCGCGCGAGCTGACGAAGGAAACCAGCCTGATCAAGGCCGGCCGCCGGATTCGCAAGTCGGGTCCGAAATACGTGGCGATCAAGAAGGGCGAACATGGCGCACTGCTTTTCGGCGAGGACGACTTCTTCAGCTGTGGCGCGTATCCGCTCGAGGACATTCACGATCCCACCGGCGCGGGCGACACTTTCGCCGGAGGAATGGCCGGTTACCTCGCCTCGGCAGACCGGACGCCCACCTTCGCCGATCTCCGGCGCGCGATTATCTACGGCAGCGTGCTGGCGAGCTTCAACGTGGAAGCGTTCAGCCTCGAGCGGTTGCGCACGCTGACCATGGATGAAATCCGCGGCCGCTACGAAATGTTCAAGGCGATGAGCGCGTTCGAGGAACTCGGCTGATCAATAACCGCCCGTAGGACGATCGGGAGCCACCGGGATGTGCTCCATGGGATCGGGCGAATACGGCGCCGGCCCCTTGTAGGTCTGATATTCTTCGTCCGTCACCAAAGATTGAGCGGCGCACCCGGTGAACAGAAGCACACCGCACAACAAAAAGAGCAGGCCGATTTTTTTCATAAACAATCCTAATGCTCCGGGGGTTTGGGAAGATTGCGCGCGAATTCATCACGCGCCCGCGCGTCCGCTTTCATCTCAGCGGCGTTCTCCGGCGGCGGAGTGGGACCGGGCCCGTTGGAACAGGCCGCCAGCAAAAACCACGTGGCAATTAGAAGCACAAATCTCATCACACCAGAGCCTACGCACATTCGCGTTTGATCGCCAATAGGGATCGATCGGTTGCTGGCCAAAGGGGCTACGGCCAGGTCCGCTTTGTAACCGCGGAGGTCACAAAATTTGGTGCGTCGTGCCGCAGCGCCAGCAGGTCCACGATTTCCAATCTGGATCGATATAATTGCCGGCGCCGTCATTATAGCACGTGTAAAGGAACGGCTTCCCGCGCCCCGCGACTTCCGCGCCTTCGCTCTCGTCCTTTTCCCTGCCGACTCCGTCCGTTCCCACTGGTTGTTTGTCTGTTTCTTTCATGATCAATGGCCCGGCAGCGGCATCGGCTTTTTCAGCGCGCACTTCCAGCAGGTGAACCAGCTCCAAATCAAGTCCACGTAATTTTCCGCTCCGCAGTTGAAGCAAGTTTGAAGCGATTGCCTGGTCCGACCCGCCACCTCGGCGCCGTCACTCTCTGTTTCTCGACCGCGGCCCCCGTTTTCGCCGGATTTCGATTCGATTGTTTTTTCGGCCATATAAGGCTTATACGGGCAAGAGCGATTTTCTTGCAATGAGGAAAGTAAACCCGAGAAAATAGGTGGCGCACCCGTGAAGATTCGAACTTCAAACCTTCTGATCCGTAGTCAGATGCTCTATCCAGTTGAGCTACGGGTGCGGAAAGGAAGCTAATTAGCGGATGATGCGTGGGGCGTCAAATGAGCCGGCTCGCATAGCTTGAGGAGAAGCGCGGAACTGCGATTCTGAGCGTGTGACCGTCTTTCTCGGCTGCGGCTTTGCGGCGAAATATCCCGAGGGCGGCGGCAATTTTTCCGTGCCGCTCCAATGGATGCTCGGCTTGCGGCGGCTCGGTCTGGATGCCGTCTGGCTCGAGCTGTTGCCGGCCACCGCCGGCGCGCGTGAAGACGAATCGCGCATCCGCAAATTCCGAAGACTGCTCCACGAACACGGGCTGAAGGATTCCTATTGCCTGCTCCATCAAAATCCGGCCGAGGACGCGCATGATCTCGCCCGCATGCGCTGCATCGGGATGTCGAAACGCGAACTTTTCGATCGTCTGGCGGGTCCGAATACGCTGCTCAACCTCAGCTACTCGTTGCATCCGCCGTTTCTGCTGCAATTCGAACGCCGGATTTTTTGCGACCTCGATCCGAGCGAAATTTTTTATTGGATGACGAAAATGGAGATGGGCCAATCGCATCACCACGAGTTCTGGACGATCGGTCTGAATGTGGGCGCACCCGATTGCCAGCTGCCCGCCGTTGTTGCGGCTTCTGCTGTAGCCGCTTCGCTGTGCGAAGCGCGGGGATCGGCTCCCGATGCCCAACCAAAGCTCACGCCGCCCACAGGGCGGCGGCTACAGTGGAAGACTTTTTTTCCGCTGGTCGATACCGAACTGATCCGCCAACAACCGCCACCGCGAAGGCCAATGAAATTCACGACCATCGGACAATGGTATTGGGGCGGAGGCGTGGAAGTAGAGGGCAAGTTCCCCGATCTCTCGAAGAAGTTCGCATTCGAACCGTATCTCGATTTGCCGCGTCAGGTGCCGGCCGCGCGCTTCGAGCTGGCGATGAATCTTAACCCTGACGACCCGGAGATCGCCCGCCTGCGCGAACGCGGTTGGCACGTCGTTTCGCCGCACCGCGTGGCGCGGACTCCGCGCGCGTATCGCCGCTACATCGCGGGCGCGGCCGGAGAATTCACCGCGATCAAGGGAGTGGACGTAGCCTGGCGCACCGGATGGCTGAGCGATCGCGCCGCGGCGTTCCTGGCCCTCGGGCGTCCCGTCATCACCGAAGACACAGGTGCGGCTGAATATTTGCCGCGGCAGAGCGGCTTCAGATTCATCAGCGGATTGGAGAATGCGAAAGAGGCAGTGAATGAAGTGCTCGCGGATTGGCCGCGCCTTTCCCGGCAAGCCCGGGATTGCGCTGTGGAGACATTCGATTCCGCCAGGAATCTCCGGAAAATCCTGGCATTGTAGTTGCCCCCCCGTGGCAAAAAAAGCTGCGCGATTCCTCATTGCAAAACGGTTTGGGGGTGTTACTCGTTCCCCGTTATGGCTGACCTGCTGAAAGCGGACGAGGCGAAAGCCCGTCTGAAAAAAATCCCGGAATGGGAGCTCGAGAAAAAGCATATCGAGCGCACGTTCGAGTTCGACGACTTTACCGAATCAATCGATTTCGTGAACGGGGTGGCCGAAGTGGCGGAAGATGAAGAACATCATCCCGACATCGATATTCGCTACAACAAAGTGCGCCTGGTTCTTTCCACGCACAGCAAAGGCGGTTTGACCGAGCTGGACTTCGGTCTGGCCGAGCGGATCGACACGCTCTCGGAATAGCGGAGCCATGACGGGGACCCGTCAAGCGAGCAGCAGCTCCACGCGCGGCAGAAAACTGATCGCGTCTTTGGTCGTTATCGTAACGGTGATCGGCGCCTGGAAGCTCATCGATTACCGGACCCAACCGCCGGCTCCACCGAAGGCAGTGACAAGTGACGTGTGACGAGTGACGAGTTGAAGAGGCATTCCCTAATCTCGTCACTTGTCACATGTCACTCTCACTGTTTTTCTCCCTTCATCCGCGTCGATGAACTGAAACATCGTTTCGATTTCGGCACGGTCTGTCATTCCCGCTTCGCGCTTCCGGCGCTCGAGAGTCTCATTGGCTTTATCGCGCCAGCCGAATTTGCGCATGAACTCGTTCCACATCTCGATTTCAGCTTCGCTCGGGCGTCTTCCGATCGTGAAGGCCCATTCGATCGACTCCGCATCGCTCGCGCCCTTTTTCGTCCGCTCCGCCAGTTCCGCGTAATCGATGTGTAGAAAAGTGCAGCATTTCGCGTCGAAGCCTCGCCCCAGATTCGCCTGATACTCTTCCGGCAGCTCGCCTTTTGCATGCACGCGGATCTTGTCGAGCATTCGTCCGAAATAAACCAACTCGCCGACTTTGGCCGCCGGACTGCGCACAGGAAAATCTTTCATCTGGTTTCGAATCTCTGATTGCCTTGCGCTTTTTCAAGCCCGCGACACCATTGCAGGGATGGATCGCGTCGCCGGCATCGAAACCGAGTATGGCTGCATGGTCAGTGGCGAAGAAGGGCGCGCCCATACCGACGCCTGGCCGGTGCGCGTAAAGAATTTCCTTTTTCAAAAGGCGCGGGCCGGCGCGATCGATCTCCATTATCGCGATTACGAAGAGCCGCCCGGTAACGGCGGTTTTCTCCTGAACGGCGGCCGTCTCTATCTCGACATGGGACATATCGAGTACGCGTCGCCCGAGTGCCTGCATCTGCGCGACGTCGTGACTTACGACATCGCCGGCGATCAGCTTCTGCAATCAGCGCTCGTGGAATTGCAAGCGGCGGATCGCGTTTCGTTCATCAAGAACAACGTCGACCACAACACCGGCGCGACGTTTGGTTGCCACGAGAATTATCTGATGAAGCGGGAAGCGCAATTCACTCCGCCGGTTCTCGGCACGCTCCTCGCCTTCCTGGCCACCCGCCAGATTTTCACCGGCGCGGGCCGAGTCGGGCAGGCGAATCCCCTCGCCTTCGATTTCCAATTGCCCCAGCCGGAAGTGCACGTCGATTTCCAGTTGAGCCAGCGCGCCGATCACATCGTGAACGACATTTACCAGTGGGTGCAATTCAATCGCGCCATCATCAATGCGCGCGACGAGCCGCTCGCCGATTATCGCAAATATCGGCGGCTCCATCTCCTCATCGGCGATTCGAACATGAGCCCCTTCGCCACGGCGCTGAAAATCGGGACGACCGCGTGCGTGTTGTCGCTGCTCGAAGAAGGCCGGCTGCCGAAGAATCTCATCCTGGCCGATGCCGTCCAAAGCACGCGCGATGTCTCGCGCGATGCGACCGGCGCCTGGATCGTGCGGCTCGAGAATGGAAAAACCATGGGGGCGCTCGATATTCAATGGCAGTTCTACGAGCTGGCCCACGCGCATCTCGGAGGCGCAAATGAAGAGACCGATTGGCTGCTCGAGAGCTGGAGTTTCACGCTCGAGGCGCTCGGCAATAAACCGGAGTCGCTTATCGGCGGCGTCGATTGGATCACCAAGAAATGGCTGCTGGAAACGTTCATGCAATCGGAAGGGATTGGCTGGAACGATCCGTGGCTCCAGAGTCTCGATCTCGAATATCACAACATCGATCCGGAGAAAGGTCTCTTCTTTGGGGTGAACGCGGCGAAACGAATCGGCGAATGGAACAACAGCGTGCGGCATCCGAGCGCCAGCTTTCATCCACCGGCGAACACGCGAGCGTGCGGCCGCGCCCAGGCCGTCGCCTGGTTTCAGAAAAACGACCAACCCTACGTGATCAACTGGGATTCCATCGCCTGCGATAACCGGGATTTTCTTGTGATGGGGAATCCATTTGAAGTTTACAGCGATGAGGTCGCGAAGTTTTTGGCGCAACCGCGCGTCCGGAGTTCCCAAGCGAAGATCGAGGATTGAGGTGGATCGAGCGCTCCGTCGCTCGATGTTTAGATAGTCGTCGCTACATCGAGCGAC
>JBEEHT010000006.1:0-23906 GCA_041167545.1 Verrucomicrobiota bacterium | reverse complement strand
GGTTGGTAGCGCCGAAGTAGACATCCTCGATCAATGCGGGGTCGATGCCGGATCGCTCCACGACGGCCTTGATGATGTGGGCGGCAAGATCGTCGGGGCGAACCGACGCCAATGCGCCCCCGTGCCGGCCGACAGGTGTTCGGAGAGCCGTGATGATCGCCGCTCGCCTTTGCATCGAGATTTGATCGCGTCGCTGCACGAGCAATGTACTAAGGGAACTATCTGCCCAAGTCTAGGGGCGAAACTCAAGGCTGAAGTACCCGCTCTCCTATTTCGAGCCCGTCGCGAAGACCGTCTGAAAATGCGGCGGGTAAGACGACGATTGCACGCGGCCGGGATCACCGATCCCTGCTACAACAGATTCTGGCGCGAGGCGGTGCCACTGCTAGGCTGACACGCAATGCCAACGTTCGAAGCGGTTGATTTTTATAACCTCGAAGAATTGCTGACGCCGGATCAGCGACAGGCGCGAGATGCAGTGCGCCGGTGGGTGGAGGAGCGTTTCCTGCCGCTGGTCGTGCAACATTATCGCGACGGCACGTTCTCGATTGAGCTCGTGCCGGAGATGGCAAAGCTCGGTGTCTTCGGGCCGAGCATCAAAGGTTACGGCTGTCCGGGGCTCGGAAGCGTCGCCGCCGGACTGATGATGCAAGAGCTCGAACGCGGGGACAGTGGGCTGCGGACTTTCGCCTCCGTGCAGGGCTCTTTGGCCATGATGGCGATAAATCTATTCGGCTCGGAGGAGCAGAAGAATCTCTGGCTGCCAGCGATGGCGCAAGGAACGAAGCTTGGTTGTTTTGCACTAACAGAGCCCGACTTCGGTTCGAATCCCGGCGGGTTACGCTGCCGCGCTCGCAAGACTTCGGACGGGTATCGCCTCAGCGGATCGAAAAAATGGATTGGCAACGGCACCATCGCCGACGTGGCCGTCGTATGGGCGAAGGTCGAAGGCGAACCTAGCGTTGATCCAGAGAGCGCCGGCGCAATTCGCGGATTCCTGGTCGAGAAAGGGACGCCCCGTTTCACAGCAGTGCTGATCGAGGGAAAACTTTCGCTGCGCGCGGCGTTAACGGCGACGCTTCGGTTCGACGATTGCGCGATCCCAGCAAACGCGTTGTTGCCCCAAAGCGGCGGAGTGAAATCGCCGCTCTTATGTCTCAACCAAGCGCGTTACGGAATTGCCTGGGGCGTGATCGGCGCGGCAATGGCGTGTTACGACGAGGCGCGGCAGTACGCGATGAACCGCGTGCAATTCGACCGGCCTATCGCTGGTTTCCAACTGGTCCAGGCGAAGCTGGCGCGCATGCTCACGGAGATTACCAAAGCGCAACTGCTGGCCCATCGCCTGGCGCAATTGAAAGACGCCGGAACGGCGAAGCATTTTCACATTTCGATGGCGAAGATGAACAACGTCGAGATCGCTCTCGACGTCGCCCGCACCGCGCGCGACATCCTGGGCGGCGTCGGCATTCTCGATCAGCACCAGTGTTTCCGGCATATGTGCAACCTCGAGAGCGTGAAAACTTACGAAGGCACGCACGACATCCACCTGCTCGTGCTTGGCGAACACATTACCGGGATGCCGGCGTTCGCCGGCTGATTGCTCGTTAGGCCGTCGCGCTGCCGGCGTCGTCGCCGAAGGTGATGCCCTGCGCCAGCGGTAGCTCGGTCGAAAAGTTGATCGTGTTGGTCTGGCGGCGCATGTAATTTTTCCAGGCGTCGCTTCCGCTTTCACGGCCGCCGCCGGTGTTTTTCTCGCCGCCAAACGCGCCGCCGATCTCGGCGCCGCTCGTGCCGGTATTGACGTTAGCGATGCCGCAATCGCTCCCGGCCGCGCTCAGGAATTTCTCCGCTTCACGCATGTCGTTCGTAAAAATCGACGAGCTCAATCCCTGGGTGACGCCATTGTGGATCGCGATCGCTTCATCGAAGTCGCGATAAGTCATGAGGTAAGCGAGCGGCCCGAACGTTTCTTCCTGCACGATTTCGAAATCAGGACGCGCGGTGGCCAGGCAGGGCTTCATGTAACAACCGCCGGGAAATTCCGCGCCGTCGAGTTTCTCGCCGCCATAAAGAATTTCGCCGCCTTCGCTTTTCACCTCCTCGATCGAGCGCTGCACATTTTCGACGGACGCCTGGTCGATGAGCGGACCCATGAGCGTCTTGCGATCGAGCGGATTGCCGATCGCGACGGATTGGTAGGCGGCGAGCAGACGCTTGCGCACTTCGCCAGCGATCGATTCATGCACGATCACCCGGCGCGTGGAGGTGCAACGCTGGCCGGCTGTGCCGACGGCCCCGAAAAAGATCGAGCTCGTGGCCATGTCGAGATCGGCCGTCGGCGTGACGATGAGCGCGTTGTTCCCGCCGAGCTCCATGACGGTGCGCCCGAGACGGCCATGCACTTCTTTCGCGACATCGAAACCCATCCGCGTCGAGCCGGTCGCGGAGATCAACGGAATGCGGCGATCGGTCGCGAGTTTTCGGCCGATCGACGGACCGTCGCCGATGAGCAAACAAAAGATGGCCGGATCGGCGCCGGTTTGCCGGCAAACGCGCTCCGCGATTTTGGTGACGGCGATGGCGGTGAGCGGCGTTTTTTCCGAGGGCTTCCAGATCGTGGCGTCACCGCAAATCGCGGCCAGGGCCGCGTTCCACGACCAAACCGCGACGGGGAAATTGAATGCTGAAATGACTCCGACGAGACCGAGCGGATGCCATTGCTCCATCAAACGATGGTTCTTTCTCTCCGATTGAATCGTCAGGCCGTAGAGCATCCGCGATTGGCCGACGGCGAAATCGCAGATGTCGATCATCTCCTGCACCTCGCCTTCGCCTTCCGCGATGATCTTGCCGGACTCGAGCGTAACGAGCTGCGCGAGATCGGACTTCGAGTCGCGCAACGCGTTGCCGAGCTGGCGGACGGTTTCGCCGCGGACCGGACCGGGCGTCGTGCGCCAGGTCTCGAAAGCTTTCTGCGCGCGCGCGATCGTCTTCTCGTAGTCCGCGTCGTTCGCGGTGCGGACGCGGGCGAGGAGCTTACCGTCGATCGGCGAAATTTTTTCGATGACGGGGCCGCTGCCAATCCATTCGCCGCAGAAGGCGCCGGGATTTTCGTCGGCCAGGCCGAGTTTGTTGGGGATCGTGGAAATCACTTGCGGCGCATCTGCTGACATTGCTCGCGCAGCAGTTTCATCGCTTCGTCGATGACTTGCTCGGTGATGTCGAGCGCGGGGCGGAAACGAATCGCGCTTTCGCCCGATTTCAAAACCAGAACGCCGCGATCGAAGAGGCCTTTCCAAAATTCATCGCGCGTTTTCGGATCAGGCAAATTGAAGGCGATGAAAAGGCCGCGTCCGCGGACAGCCGACACGATCGGCTCTTCGCGTTGCAACTCTTGCAATGACTTCAGGAAGTGCGCGCCGACGTTGGCCGCATTCGCGACGAGATTCTCCTCCTCGATCACCTGGAGGTAATGCGTCGAGCGGACCATGTCGGTAAAGTTGCCGCCCCAGGTTGAGTTGAGCCGGCTCGGCAGACGAAAGGCGTTGTCCTTCACTTCATCGAGCCGCGGGCCGGCGATCACCCCGCAGACCTGCACCTTTTTCCCGAACGCCAGCAGATCGGGTTTGACACCGAAATGCTCGCAACACCAGTTGCGACCCGTCGTGCCCATGCCGGTTTGCACTTCGTCGAAAATAAGAAGCATCTCGTTCTCGTCGCAGATGCGGCGCAACGTCTTGAGCCATTCGCCCCGAAAATGATTATCGCCGCCTTCTCCCTGGATCGGCTCGATAATGATCGCGGCAATGTCGATCCCCCGCTCGGCGACGAATTTCATGATCTCCTGCTCGGATTTTTTTTCGCGCTCGATCGCGTCCGCTTCGCGCTCGGATTCCGGCAGCGAAAAATCGAGGTGCGGATTGGACACACGCGGCCAATGGAACTTCGCGAAGAGATCGGTCTTGCGCGGATCGGTATTCGTCAGGCTTATGGTGTAGCCGGTGCGTCCGTGAAATGCCTGGCGGAAATGCAAAATCTCGGTGCCGCGTTCGCCATGACCGGCCGCGATGTTTTTCCGCACCTTCCAATCCATCGCGGCCTTGAGCGTGTTCTCGATCGCGAGCGCGCCGCCTTCGATGAAGAGATAGCGCTCAAGCGGAGGAAGGGGCGCGACCCGCGTGAAGGTCTCAACAAATTCCGCGTAACCTTGCGAGTAAACGTCCGAGTTCGCGATCTTGATTTGCGCGGCGCGCAGGAGATCGGCTTTGACCTCCGCCCGCTCGAAATGCGGATGATTGAACCCGATAGGATTGGATCCGAAGAAACCGTAAAGATCGATCAGAGGCCGATCAGCAACCGAATTATGCAGGTACGATCCGCGGCTTTTCTCAAGATCGATCACGATCTTGAAACCATCGAGCAGCACGTGTTGCTCGAGGGTCGTGAGAACGCCGGACGCGTCGCGACTTTTGTGATCCGTGGATGATGTGTTCTCGCCGAGGGAGCGCCGCGATGAGGTGCGGGCCGCTTCGGTGAGCACGGGCGGCATACTCATCCGCTGAGGTTAGCGGGCGGGGCGGAATTGGTCAAACCGACTACACGATGCCTTTACGCAGGCTCTCGTGCTTACCGGCGAGCAATTCCTGGGTCAGGTTGTAACCACGCAGGTCGGCGTTGCGACTCGTCCCGGCGAAGTGCTGATCGATCCGCGAATGGGCGGAGCGGCAGAAGTAATGCGCGAGCGAGAGAATTTCGGCGGCCGGCTCGCCCGCATCGATCTTAGATTGCGCGAAAGAGCAGGTGGCGCTGATCGCAAAAAGTTCCGTTGCGACGCCGACAAAGCGGGATAGCAGGAGCTGCTCGCGATCGAGTTTCGGACCGAAGCGCATCATGGCGTGGAATAAACCGCGTGCGAGCCGCTTGCTGGTGGACGCGCCGTAGTTCACGTACTGATGCAGATCGGCGTGCAAATGCTCGACGTTCCCGGGATCGCCCCCGAACCACTGCTTCGGATACCAGCGCGTGTAAAACGAGCCAGAGCTGAACATCGCTTTGATCCGGGTCGTCATCGGCAACTGCGTGTTGAAGATCGCGCCGCCGACCTTGAGATGCGGATCGAGCGCTTCGCGCGCAATGAAGAGGCGCATGATTTCGCTCGAGCCTTCGAAGATGGTGTTGATGCGGCAATCGCGCAGGAAACGCTCGACCGCGGTCGGTTCGTCACCGCGCGCCGCCAGCGATTGCGCGGTTTCGTAACCGCGTCCACCGCGTACCTGCATCGCGTCGTCGGCGATTTTCCAGGTCATTTCCGTGGACCACATTTTGCACATCGCGGTTTCTATCCGCAGATCGCCGGCTTTCCGATCGACGAGCGCCGAGGTCAGGAACGTGATCGCTTCCATCGCGAAAGTGTTCCCGGCCATCTCCGCGATCTTGCCTGCGATGGCGTAATGCTGCCCGATCGGAACGCCCCATTGCACCCGCTCCGAGGCCCATTTTCTCGAAATTTCCAGGAGCCGCTTGCACAATCCGACGCACGCGGCCGGGATCGTCAGGCGGCCGGTGTTCAAAGTCGTGAGCGCGACCTTCAGGCCTTTGCCCTCGCCGGCGATGATGTTTTCGCGCGGCACCCGCACATCTTTGAAATTGACCACGCCATTATAAAGCGCGCGCAATCCCATGAAGTGGCAGCGATGCGGCATCGTCAGGCCGGGCGAGTCCACATCGACGATGAACGCCGTGATTTGCTTGCGCTCCTTGCCGTTCACGATCTTCGGCGCGGTCTTCGCCATCACGACGAGCACGCCGGCTTTGAGGCCGTTCGTGCACCAAAGTTTTTCGCCATTGAGGATGAAAGCCGAGCCGTCAGGCGTGGGATCGGCCTGCAGGCTCATCGTCGCGGGATCGGAACCGGCGTGCGATTCGGTAAGCGCAAACGCCGAGATCTCGTGGCGCGCCACCCGCGGCAGATATTTCGCTTTCTGTTCTTCCGTGCCGAAAAGGAGGAGAGGTTGCGGCACGCCGATCGATTGGTGCGCGGAAACGAGCGCGGTCAGGTTCGCGTCCCAGCTCCCGAGGAGCATCGCGGCGCGGCCGTAATTGACCTGCGACAAACCAAGCCCGCCGTATTGCTTCGGAATTTTGATGGCGAACGCGCCCATCGCAAACAAATCGTCGATGTTCTTCTGCGGGATCTCGCCGGTCCGATCGATCTCATCGGCATCCACGTTTTCGTGCAAATAGGCTTTGAGCTCCGCCAGGAAGCTCTCGCCGGCGGCGCGATCTTCAGGGCTTTGCGAAGGCCAGGGAAAAATCCGGTCGAAATCGTAGCGGCCGATGAAAAGATTGCTCGCGAAACTACCTCGTTCGTCGAGCGGATCGCGGGAGCTTTCGGCAAGGTCGAGCGCGGCCGCTTTGCCGGCCGACATCTTCGAAGTATCGATGACCGAGGCCTGCGGCTGCGGCTTCGCGCTGGTCTCTTCCGCGATCTGTTTTTCTGGAGCTTCGAGCGATGATTTCATACGTCACTACCTTTCATAAAATGTAGTTCCGTCCTGGGAGTGCTTGCGAAGCAAATCGCACGGCGCGAATTTCTCGCCCGCGCGCGAGTGGATTCCATCCATTTCCGCGACGAGTTCCTTTAAGCCGAAGCTCTCGGCATAACGCAGCGGCCCGCCGCGAAAAACGGGGAAGCCAGTGCCCAGAACCATCCCGTAATCGGCGTCCTCCGGGGTCGCGATCACTTTTTCTTCGAGGCAACGCGCCGCTTCATTCACCATCAGAAAAGTCAGCCGGTTCGTTATGTTTTCCGCGGCGAAATTCTCGCCGGACTCCTGCCGCCACTCCTGGAGCGCCTCATTGGGCATTTGCTGTTTGCCTTCGTATTTGTAA
This sequence comes from Verrucomicrobiota bacterium, assembly GCA_041167545.1. GTDB lineage: Bacteria > Verrucomicrobiota > Verrucomicrobiia > Chthoniobacterales > UBA10450 > AV80. The sequence goes on along the minus strand of JBEEHT010000006.1, from coordinate 17,012 downwards.
AAACCGCTGCCGGATTTGCGGCCGAGCATTTTGGCCTCATACATCTTGCGCAGGATTTCCGGAGCGCGATCGCGCGCGCCGTACGCTTTCTCGAGGGTGTCGGCAATATCGACCGTGATATCGACGCCGATCTCATCGATCAAACGCAACGGCCCCATCGGCATCCCCCATTCCAGAAGCGGACGATCGATCTCCTCGGCGCTGACGCCGCTTTGAAACATTTCGGCCGCATCGAGGAGATACGGGAAGAGAACGCGGTTCACCAGGAATCCGGGCGAATCGCGAACCAGCACCGGCAGCTTGCCGATCTGGCGCGCGAACGCCAGAGCGCGCTCGCGAATTTCATCCGAGGTCTGCTGGCCGACGACCACTTCGATCAGCTTCATGCGGCTGACGGGATTGAAGAAATGAAGGCCGACGACACGCGCGGGCGAACCAGTGCTCGTCGCCAATTCGTCGATCGGAAGTGCGGACGTGTTGGTGGCGAGAATCGCAGTCTCGGAAGTGCTTGCCGCAAGGTCCGCGAAAATTTTCTTTTTAATTTCGAGCTTTTCCGAGGCGGCTTCGATCACGATCTGCACGTCGCGCATCATCCCAGGTTGCGTGGAAGCGACGATGCGGGCGCGGCCTTCCTTCGCCTTCGCCTCGTTCATCAGGCCGCGTTTCACCGCGTCGGCGTAAGTCTTCTCGATATTCGCGAGGCCGCGATCGATCGCGGCGGAATCCACGTCGCGCAGGATCACCGAAACGCCGCGGGAGCTGAGCCATTGCGCGATGCCCGAACCCATGATGCCGGCGCCGATCACGGCCGCGTGCAGGATCTTGTCCGGCGCAGTTTTCGAGGAGCCTTTGCGATATTTGTCCGCCAGGAAAAAATTGCGGATCAGGTTTTGCGTCGCATCGGTGGCGCCAAGTTCGCTGATGGCGTCGACTTCCATCGCGAGCGATTCCTCGATGGAAGAATCGCCGCTGCGTTTGATAATTTCGTAGGCGCGGCCCGGCGCCGCATTGCCTTTGATTTTTGGAGGGCTGAGCTCCAGCGAAGCCGGCGTCGCTGGAGCTCCGCCCTCCACTTTGCGTTTGCCTGCCTGCAATTTCTTGCGGGCGGCGTCGAGCATCTGCTCTTTCGAAACCACTTCAGCGACGAGACCGAGTTTCAGCGCTTCTTCGGCGCCGTAGAGTTTACCTTTTAAAATCACTTCGGCTGCTTTGTCGGCTCCAATTAGACGCGGAAGTCGCGTGGAGCCGCCCCACGCCGGAACGAGCCCGAGCGTTGTTTCCGGTAAACCGATTTTCGTCGCCGGGTCGTTGGATGCGATCCGGTAATCGCATGCGAGCGTGATCTCATACCCGCCACCGGCGCACGCGCCATGGATCGCCGCCACGGTTGGAACTTTAAGCGCTGCCAGCCGATTGAAAACCTGCTGCCCCTTGGCGATGAACGCGCGCAGTTCGCCCGTCTGCGCCTGCCTCAACAGTGTCTTGAGATCGGCCCCGGCGATGAAAATCGACTTCTTCGCCGAAGTCACGAGCACGCCTTTGATCGATGAATCCTTTTCGATCGCGTCGAGGTGCTCGCTCAGGTCTTGCATGGTAGCCGCGTCGAAAATATTCGCGCCGGACTCCGGCCGATCGAAGGTCAGCACGCAGATCCCATCGTCTCCGATCTCACGCTGAATCATTGGGCCGGTCGCGGTTGCAGTCATCGGGCTCATATTGGCGACTTTCCCGCAAATTCCAAGCGGAGAGAGAATGGTGGCGCAGACGGAAATTTGGGACAGGATTAACAGGATTTTGCAGGATTAAAGAAAGCGGTCGAATGCGTCTTCTGAAATCCAGTAAATCCTGTTAATCCTGTCCTTCTTTTCACCTGGGTCATCATCATGGTCGGCAAAATCCTCCAACCGGAAATAAGAAGCCTGATCGACGCCCGCAATTTCGGCGCGTTGCGCGAGCTTTTTTCCGAGTGGCCTCCGGCTGATATCGTCGACGTCATCACCGATTTTTCCGAGGACGAACAGGTGATCGTCTTCCGCGTCCTGCCGCACAACCAGGCGGCCGACGTCTTCGAATACCTCGACGTGGAGGCGCAACAGAAACTGTTGCGCGCGATGGCGCACGAGCAGGTCGTCGGCATCCTGAACGAAATGTCCCCGGACGATCGAACGGCGTTGCTGGAGGAATTGCCCAGCGCCGCGGCGCGCCAATTGATCCGGCTGCTGACACCGGAAGAACGCCGCATCGCGCAGGCGCTTCTCGGTTATCCGGAAGGCAGCGTCGGTCGGTTGATGACGCCGGACCTGATCGCGGTGGACGCCGGCTGGACCGTGAGGGAGGTGCTCGAACACGTTCGCGAAAATGGCCAGGACTCCGAGACGCTGAACGTGATCTACGTCGTCGACGATCGCGGAAAATTGCTCGACGACATCCGGATTCGTGAATTTCTGCTGAAGCCGCTCGAGGCCAAAGTGAGCGACTTGATGGATGAAAATTTCGTCACCCTCAGTGTGACGGATTCGCAACAGAACGCGGTCAATATTTTCCGAAAATACGACCGGACTGCCCTGCCCGTCGTCGATTCCGGTGGCGTTCTGGTTGGGCTGGTGACGATCGATGACATGCTGGACGTGGCGGAAGAAGAGGCGACCGAGGACATCCAGAAGTTCGGCGGCATGGAAGCGGTGGACGAGCCTTACATGCGCATTCCGCTCCTGGTGATGGTGCGGAAACGGGCGGGTTGGCTGGTGGTGCTTTTTCTCGGCGAAATGCTCACGGCTTCGGCGATGGGTTTCTACGAAGGCGAAATTGCCAAGGCGGTGGTGCTGGCCCTTTTTCTGCCGCTGATTATTTCAAGCGGAGGCAACTCCGGGTCGCAGGCCTCGATGCTCATTATCCGCGCGATGGCGCTGGGTGAAGTAACGTTGCGCGATTGGTTTCACGTCATGCGCAAGGAAATCATCTCGGGATTTCTCCTCGGCTGCATTTTGGGGGCGATCGGGTTTTTGCGGGTGGCGATCTGGTCGCAGTTCTCGAATATTTACGGCCCGCACTGGCCGCTGGTGGCGATGACGGTCGGGTTCGCCCTCGTCGGCGTCGTTCTCTGGGGTTCGCTTTCCGGGTCGATGCTGCCGTTCATTTTGCGCCGGGTAGGCGCCGATCCGGCGACTTCGTCCGCGCCGTTCGTAGCTACGCTGGTGGACGTGACGGGGTTGATTATTTATTTCAGCATTGCCTTGCTCATCATGCGGGGTGCAATGCTATAGCCATCGTATGTTTTCGATCCGCAAATTCCTCGGACACGACGAAAAGTTTTTCGATCTGCTGGAGGCCAGCGCGCAACAGGCGGACAGCAGCGTCCATCACCTGGTGGATCTCCTTGGAAAATTGGAGCATCACGATTCGCCCCAGAGCCTCGACGAATTCGTCCACAGCCGGCGCAAGGACAAACAAATCACGCAGGAACTCACCGAGCAGCTTTGCAAAACTTTCATCACCCCGCTGGAGCGCGAAGACATCCAGGCGCTCGCGGCCGCGCTCTATAAGATACCAAAGACGGTGGAGAAGATCGGCGAACGGATCCTGATTTTCCCGGCCGAACTTCACGGCCGCAGCTTTAAGAAGCATTTGGAGTTGCTCGACCAGGCGGCTGAAGCGGTCCTCGCGATGGTGAAAGAACTTCGCAAAGGAACCGACATCGCCCGGGCACGGGAGATGAATGCGCGACTGCAAACGATCGAGGGCGACGCCGACAAGCTCGAGCTGGAATTGCTCCATGACCTTTATCACGGCAAATACGAGACGAAGCAGATCATTTTCCTGCGCGATCTTTACGACCTGCTCGAGAAAGTGATCGACCGCTGCCGCGACGCGGGGAACATCATTTTGCAGGTGGTCCTTAAGCATTCCTGACCCGACGCCGAGGCACGCCTCATGATCCTGTTCGTCATCGTGGTGCTGGTCGCCATCGCGTTCGAATACATCAACGGCTTTCACGATGCTGCGAACGCCATCGCGACCGTTGTTTCCACGAAAGTCCTTACGCCGCGTCAAGCCATCGCGATGGCGGCGTTTTTTAATCTCACCGGCGCGCTCATGGGAACGGCGGTCGCGTCGACGATCGGAAAAGGAATGGTCGACGCCAAGGCGATCAACATGACGACCGTTCTCTGCGCGTTGCTCGGCGCCATCGTTTGGAATTTACTGACGTGGTGGCTCGGTTTGCCGTCGAGTTCGAGCCACGCGCTCATCGGCGGGTTGTGCGGCGCGGCCCTGGCGACGCCGGGCAGCACTTGGGCGGTGTTGAAATGGAATACGGGACTGGTTCCGAAAGTCGTGGTGCCGATGCTCACATCGCCGGTCGCCGGATTTTTGATCGGCGGACTGTTGATGGCGCTGCTCCTGTTGTTATTGCGCTCTTTTTCGCCGCACTTCGTCCAATCCACCTTCGGCAAGCTGCAACTCGTCAGCGCCGCCTGGATGGCGCACAGTCACGGAACAAACGACGCGCAGAAAACGATGGGCGTGATCGCGCTCGCGCTGTTTACCGGTACGCAAAGCGGCGCGTTCAAGGGTCTGCCGCCTTTCCTCGACTTCCTGCATTCACCCGAATTCATCGTCCCGAAGTGGGTCGTCTTTCTCTGCGCCGCAACGATGGCGGCCGGCACTGCCGCGGGCGGATGGCGAATCATCCGGACGCTCGGTCATAAAATGGTGAAACTGCAGCCGGTGCACGGGTTCGCCGCGGAGACGACTGCCGCCGTGATCATTCAAGTGGCGAGTTCCTACGGCATCCCGCTTTCGACCACGCACGTCATTTCCACTTCGATCATGGGCGTCGGCGCGGTGAAACGTTTCAGCGGCGTGAAGTGGAGCGTGGTCGAGCGAATTGTCTGGGCGTGGATCCTGACGCTGCCGGCGACGGCATCGATCGGGTACGTCTTAGCCCGGCTGATGCAGTTGTAGCTGCCTCAGGTCTTGATCTCGACCCACTCGTTTCGCGCGCGAGAATCGGCCACGGCTTGGACGACGCGCATGTAACGGAAGCCCTCTTCGAAATCCGGATGGGGACGAACCCGCCCCTTCGATTTCACCGCGGCGATGAAATCGTCCTCGACGTGCCAGCCGCCTTCCAGCTCCGGAGTTATCTCCACCTGATGCAAAGCGCGATCGCCGACGCGCCCCGCGTTGATCACATCGGAACCAAAGTCGTAGGTCATCGTGCCCACATCGCCGTAAACTTCGAGCCGGTCGCCCGACGCGAGGGCGTCGATGCCGCTGAACTCGAGCACGCCTTCCGCGCCGTTTTCGAACCGGCACAGAACCGTGAGCAGATCCGGGATGATTACTTCATAGCCCTGCCGAATGGAATGCAGGATTTTGCCGCGCGCAAAAACACCGGTGATATCACCGAACCAGCGCTGGAGAACCTCGACGTAGATGCCGAGCGCGAGAACATTCAGGCCGCTGATCTCGATCCGTTGCCGCCAATGCGCCGGAGCCTCCGCATTGAGATAGGCGCCGGTGAAACTTTGCAGACGGATGTGGTGCGGGCGTCCGAGATAATTTTCCGCGAGCAATTTTTTCACGAGCAAATCGCCGCGCAAACCGAACGGCGGTGGGCAAAGCATCGTGACCAGCTCGGGAAATCGTTTCGAAGCCGTCAGCATTTCCTCCGCTTCGGCGCGGTCCATCGCCATGCGGGCCTGGCAGAAGACATGTTTGCCCGCTTCCAAGGCGGAGACGGTGATCGCGGAATGCATGTAGGGCGGCGTGCCGATCCAGACGACGTCGAGTTCCGGGAGCGCGACCAGGTCCGCCCAGTTTTGCATCGGAGTGGCGTGCGGCGCGTTCTCCTCGCAAAATTTCTCCGAACTTTCGTAGGTCGAATTCGAGACCGCCACGATCTCGACTTCCGAATGCTTTTTCAATCCCGGCAGATGACGGGTGCGGACAATATCGCCGGCGCCCACAATGCCGACGCGGAGCTTCTGGTGATTCGTTTTAGCCATCTGAGATGTTGATGATGCAGTGAGAAGGCGGCGATAGGCAATCGCGCACTCGCTAAATAATTTCGTGAGTTATCTTTGACCCTCTTGCGCGACACCCGTTCAAGAATCGCTTGACCCACCGCGGCCGGCGCGCCAGCTTACGCACTCTTTCGAGGTCGTTATGTCAAAAGTTTGCAGCATCACAGGGTCAAAAGTCACGCGGGGCAGCGTGATTCACCGGCGCGGTATGGCGAAGAAAAAGGGCGGCGTGGGGCGTCACGTGACGAAAAACGTGCCGCGTACCTTCAGCCCGAATTTGCACGAGCGTCGCATCTGGGTGCCGGAACTGAAGAAATTCGTCCGGATCCGCGTGACTGCACGCGGAATGAAGACGCTGAACAAGAACGGCGCCTACGCCACGCTCAAGAAGGCTGGGCTGGTTCCGGCGTAGCTACAACCGCCGCCTCTTCTTGCGTTCCCAATTCGGTCGCAGGGACGCTTTCGGTTTTTGATTCAATCGAAACTGTTTCGCTCGGCGCAGCCGGCTTTTCTTCCGCCGCTGGCGCCGCCGGCGGCTTCGTCCTCGGCAAATCGAGCGAGCCGTCGTTGAACTCGATCACGTAACCTTCGCTCGCCAGCCACCGAAGGTCGGACGCCAGCGTCATTTTCGCGCGCTCGAGATCGGCGGCTTCCGCTCCCTCGGGCGCCAACTGCTCCGCCAGTTGCCTCCGATTAATCCCTGGCGTCGCCGCCACTTTCTCCAAAATCGCGTTGATGGATGCGGAAACGCCGGCGCGTTCGTGCCCGAAGACGCGCGCCCGAACCGGAGAAACGAAAAGCATCCCGCGCCGATGCCGGAAAATATTGAGCCCGGCCTCGCGCAATCCCGCCGCCAGCTCCTGCATCATCTTTGACGGAGATCGAGTTTCCTGCGACCAGGCGTCTTCGATCGCACGGCCTAAAGCGCGATCCGGCAATCGCCGGCTCACCACGCCGCTGATCGTCAACTCGTTCGCGCTGCGCAACAAACCGGGAAGATGCGTCTGCCGAAAATGGCGCTCGGCCTCCGCGGCGTTCGGAAAAGTGAGCGGCGGGTCGACGTTCTTCGCTACAAAAGTAGTGATGCTCCGCGCCTGCTCCTTCCATTGTTCCACCACGGCCGGGTCGCTCACGATCTCGATCTGCCTCTGGTAATCCGCAAAACTCATCCGGCGGCTGAAGCGCGCTTCGTAGAGATTCCGCAGTTGCGGCTGGTAATTGTGATGATTGGTCGGGCCAAGCAACGTCCCGCTCAGCCGGCAACGCGCGACGTTGCTGAAATTTCCCTTCAGCGGATCGGTTTGCGTCACCTCGACCGTGTAGAAATCGTCGCGGGCGCTGGCAAAGGCGTCGCTCTCCAGAAGACGACGATCGGAAGCGACCGGCCCGTTCTCGCCGAGTTGGTGCAGGAGCGCGCCTTCCGCAGCCGTCAGGCGCACGCCGTAGCGCTCCGGCTTTTCGAGAAAAAGCCGAGCCAGTGCGAAGACCGAGTACGCCACCGACCCGGATTTGATCTGGGCAATGACGCTGTGGAAGGCCGGCTGGTGCGGCAGAAAACGGACACTGACGGCCACCGGCTGGACCACTTCGCGTTCGCGGTTCTCACGTCTCTCGGGACGGTGTTGGTCCGGGCGGCCACCGCTGCCGCGGTCGGGCTGCGGGCGACGCGGACGCTGCTCGCGCGATTGCGGAGCGCGACGATCGCGGTCACGGTCGCGGCTGCGATTTGGCCGCGGCGAACGGCGCTCATGCGAGTCGACTTCCTCGCCCTGAAAATCTGCGTAATCATTCGGACGCGCCGGCTCATTCACCCAGGCCGGGAGCATTTTCAGGTCAAGCAAATCTACGGCTGTGCTCGGGGACGGCATCCATTCTCTCTTACCCCAAGCGAACACGAAGTAAACTGCGCCGGACATTTGCGCGCGATCCATTTGGCCTGAAATTGATTGACAAGATCGCTAATTGATTTACTTCCCATTCCTGCCGGGCTTGCTTAGTGACGCGCCCCCTTAAACAACGCAAACAGAGAAACTTTTATGACGGACAAAACAATCGAAGAGAAGGTCAAGGACATCATCGTCGAGCAGCTCGGCGTTAATCCCGAACAGGTCACACCAACGGCGTCGTTCATCGAGGATTTGGGAGCGGACTCGCTCGATATCGTCGAGCTCGTCATGGCTTTCGAAGAGGAATTTTCGGTGGAAGTCCCGGATGAAGACGCGGAGAAACTTCAGACCGTGGGCGACGTGGTGAAATACATCGAAGAAAAAGCTTCGAAAGGGTAAGACCGCGGATCCCGCCAATGCGGGACGGCGTCGACTGCCAAAAAAGAACACGGCTCCGGCCGTGTTTTTTTTGTCTGGAGCCGGCACGCCGTCGTGCCGGAAACGAAACAGCAGAACCGCCGCTCATAAGAATGGCTCGAGGGCGAGCCGTCTCCAATGCTGGTTTCGGGTTGCGGAGGCCTCTCAGCGACCCAGACTGAACCGGTGAACTTCGCCCTTTTCGAGAGACCACTCTTTTTTGTGGCGGGGCATCATGTGTCCTTTCTCGGCCTGATGGCTTTCGCGGGCCTCTTCGCGCTGGGCATTCTCGGAGCGCGCGGCCTGCAAAGCGAAGTCGTCCGGCGTTTCTTCGCGCGTTTCAAGCTCGATACGAATTTCATCGCCATCGTCACGACGATTCTGAGCGTTTCGGCCCTCGCTCTTTTCACGGTCAGCGCCATCAACGCCGCCGGCATTCCATTGCTCTGGACATCGCCGGTGCCTGGCCTGTCGCTCAGTCTCCTTCAGATCTTTCTCCTCATCGCGTTGCTCATCGGCGTCTTTTGGTTTTCGTCGCGCACGAAGCGCTTTCTGTTTAACCGCTTTCTGGTCAAGAGCGGTCTCGACCGTTCCCTCCAGTACGCCATCGCCCAGATCGTCAGCAACCTGGTCCTGGTCATCGGGATTTTTCTCGTCCTCGAGAACACGGGAATCCATCTCGGCGCGCTGACGGTTTTCGCCGGCGCGGTGGGCGTTGGTATCGGCTTCGGCCTGCAAAATATCGCGAGCAATTTTATCAGCGGCCTTGTCATCCTGGCCGAGCGCCCGATCACGATCGGCGACCGCGTGGAAGTGGCGGGCGTGGTGGGCCAGGTGCAGCAAATTCGCGCCCGCAGCACGGTGATCGTGACCAACGACAATATCTCGATGATCGTGCCGAACTCGAAGTTCATCGACTCGCCCGTCACGAACTGGACCTACGGCGATCCGCGCGTGCGTTTTCGGGTGCCGATCGGCGTCGCTTACGGAAGCGATGTGAACAAAGTGCGCGAGGCGCTCATCAACGCCGGGCGAACGAATTCCCACGTCCTGGAAGATCCGGCGCCGAGCGTGTTCCTGACGAAGTTTGGGGAAAGCTCGATCGACTTCGAGCTCGTCGTCTGGAGCAGCGAGATGAGTCATCGCCCCAGCCGATTCAAGAGCGACCTCAATTTCGCCATTGAGGAAAAACTTCGCGAAGCCGGCATCGAGATTCCGTTCCCGCAGCGCGATGTCCACATCCGGAGCGGATCGATTCGCGAGCGCGAATGATGGATAATCAAGGAGGGGCGATTTCTAAATCGCCCGCTTTTCCCGCTTCCGGCGACGAAGGGCGATTGGAAAATCGCCCCTCCTTGACGATCCCATTTCCGGGCGGCGTAGCGCGCGTGCTTTCCCTGGCCGAAGTGCAGAATCTCGAAGCGTGGAAGCATTCCTTCGAAGGCAAATCCAAAGACCACCGCTATTACGAGATCGTGGAGGAAACGATCGAGCCCAAGTTCGAGCATCATTACCTGGTCTTGGAGGATCAAAACGGCAAGGTGCGCGCGATTCAGCCGGTTTTTTTTGTGCAGCAAAATCTCGTGGAAGGAATTCCAGCTTTGCGCGGCGCGATGGTCGCGATCCGAAAACGTTTCCCGCGTTTTCTCACCATGCGTGTGCTCATGGTCGGCAACGCGGCGGGCGCGGGCGACCTTTCCGCCTGTGCACCGGAAGATGAGGAGTGGGTGGCGAACGCGCTCCAGGCCGTTCTCAAAATCAACGCGCAGCAATCCAAAGCTTCCCTCGTCGTCTTCAAGGATTTTCCCGCGAAGTACCGCCACGCGCTCCGCAACTTTTCGGCGAACGGTTACACCCGTGTTCCAAGCATGCCGATGACGCAGCTAGAGCTTCATTACGACGACTTCGAACACTACCTGAACACGCTCGGAGCATCCACGCGCAAAGATCTCAGGAGGAAATTTCGAAGGATTGCGACCGCCGCGCCGATCACGCTCGAAGTCGTCACCGACCTCACCCCGTACGTCGATGAAGTTTATCCGTTCTACCTCCAGGTGCATGAGCGCTCGCCCCTAAAGTTCGAGCGCCTGACGAAAGAATATTTGTGCGAACTTGGCCGGCGTATGCCGGACCGCGCGCGCTTTTTCATCTGGCGACAGAACGGCGGTGCGATTGCATTCAGCGTGGCGCTCGTGCACAACGGCACGATCTACGATGACTATCTCGGGCTCGATTATCGCGTCGCCCTCGACCTCCATCTTTACTTCTACACGCTCCGCGACATCATCAGTTGGTCGCTCGGGCAAGGCCTTGAGCGGTATCGCAGCAGCCCGTTGAACTACCATCCCAAACTTCATCTCGGCTGCGATTTGTTCCCGCTCGATCTCTACGTGATGCACACCTCTTCGTGGTTGAACCCGATCTTTCGGCACGCCGTGAAACTCCTCGAGCCGACGCGGCACGATCCGGTGCTGCGGAAGTTTCGAAACGCGCCCGAACTTTATGCCGATGCAAAATAAGCCGTCGGGCTTCGGCAACCCGTGGCTTCAGCTCGCCTTGAGCGTTGTATGCGTGTTCGTGTCCGAGCTGCTTCTCAAACTCGGCGCGGCGGCGACCGCGAATCCGGCGAGTGCGTGGTCATGGACCGGAATTAACAGTCTGGCGTCGTCGCTAGTCTGGTGGGGAATTCTTTTCGTCATCGCGAGTTTCCTGAGCTGGCTCTACGTTTTGAAATACGTTCCGCTTACGATCGCGTTTCCGCTCTCGCGCGTGGTCGATGTGCTCGTTCCGCTGGGCTGTTGGATTTTCCTGGGCGAAATGATCTCGCCTCGTCGCTGGTGTGGCATTGCGCTTGTCGTAATCGGTCTGGCCGTGGTCGCAAAACCGGTCGCGCGCCTGGAGGAACGGCTGTGAAATTCTTGCCGTTCCTTTTTATCGTGATTTCACTGGTCGCCTTCGTGGCCGGCCAGCTTTTTTTGAAACGAGCGATGGAATCACAGGCCAGCCTGACACGACCGCGTTTTGTCGGCTACCTCGTGGCCGGGATCGGGGCGATGACGATTTCGTTTTTCCTGACGCTCGGATTATTACAGAGGTTCGATCTCAGCTACCTCTACCCGTTTCAAGGTTTGAGCGTCATCATCATCAGCGTGGCGGCGGCGATCGTGCTACGGGAAAAACTCACTCTTCAGTTGCTCATCGGCGCTGGGTTGATCAGCGCCGGGATCGTCCTGGTCTCAATGAGCTAGGATCGGCCAGAGCGTTTCGAACGCGCGAAGATTGATTTTCTTCGCCGCTTCCAAATCCCGCGGCGGCAATTTCGGATGATCCATTCCCGCGGCAAAGCGCTGCTTCCATCGCGCATAGACCGGCGGCGAGAAGGCACCGCAGATATCGCCGCCTGTGATCCGGGCGCGCGACGAGCGCAATTGCGTCAACGCCCACGCGATGTCCGCCACGGTGAACCGGCCGCTTTCCCAATTCGTGACGGCATCTTCCGCGCGCAGGCAATCGAGATCGATCGTGACGTAGATATTCGATGCTTCCAGATCGCGGACGAATTGCGCGAAACTTTCCTGCCAGTTCGCGCGCATGATAGCGCCACGCTGATTCTTGTCCCGGCCCGGACGGCCATCCGCCCACGGATGCACTTCGAGCCTCCCCTCGCGGACCGCGCGGCGGTTGCCGAAAAATTTCCCTGGCCACCAACATTCAAAATTCCCGCATCCCCAGACTGTGATTTTTTTCACGTGCGGAAGTTCGAGCGCGCGGTTCACCCAGCCGCCACAACCCCAGCGCGGAGGCCGCACATCCCAGTCCGGATGATTATCGAAGGAAATGAGCACGAATGGCTCGGCGAGCCGGCGCAGCCAGAGCGCGGTGAGATGATGAAAGTCGCCGGAACCATAGAGAACGAAAGGCGCGCCGGGCGCCTCGCGATAGAATTGCTCGATCAGTGGCGACGGCGCGGAGAAACGCAGCTGCGGTCCCCAACGCGTTACATCCCGCGTCTCGAATGGAATCGCATCTGCGGGCCAGGCATTATCCAGGTTGAGATGAATCGCCTTGCCCAAGACTCAAACGTTGCCGCGGAACCACCGAAAGCAACGGCACTTTCGATGCGCGCAGCATTGACCCGAAGCGCGAAGGTAGGGTGCATGGCGAATCACCGGACCAACGGACGCAAAAAGAACGGCACCAAAAACGGCGGCGAGAATCGGACTGTGTTTTGCCGCATTCGCGACGCCTTCGGTGTTTTCGCCCGAAAAACTTCCACAGTTCTTGGCACCGCCTGGGCTTTCGTCCTGGCCCTCTTGATCATCGTGATTTGGGCGCTCACCGGCCCCACTTTCGGTTATTCCGATACCTGGCAGCTCATCATCAACACCGGCACGACCATCGTCACGTTCCTGATGGTCTTCCTCATCCAGAACACGCAGAACCGCGACGCGAAGGCCGTGCATCTCAAGCTCGATGAATTGATTCGAGCCCTTGGTCCCGCGCGCAACAAGCTGGTCGACCTCGAAAAACTTTCCGATGACGAATTGATTAAACTTGAGTCGGAATTCGAGAAGCTCCGAAAGAAAGCGGAAGGCGCGAAGGAAGAGGTCGAGGAACTCAAGAGCGCCGCTTCGAAATAGCCGGCTCAGTTACATCCGCTGGGCGCGCTTCGCCGCTGCGAATGAAAAGTTTCCCGCTCGGGCAAAGGCGGAGAATTTCGCAGTTGTGGCAATCGGGCTTTCGCGCAAAACAGCGCCGGCGTCCGTGCCAGATCAGCCAATGACTCCATTTCGTCCAGTGCTGCCGCGGCACCAGCTTCATCAGGTCCTGTTCGATTTTTTCCGCATCGGTCTGGCGCGTTAGCCGCAGACGATGGGAAAGCCGCGAGACATGGGTGTCCACCACGATCCCCTCGTCCTTTCCGAATGCGTTCCCGAGAACGACGTTCGCCGTTTTGCGGCCGACCCCAGGCAGTCCGTGCAATTTTTCCATCGTGTCGGGAACGCGGCCTCCGTGTTCGGCCGCGATCGCCGCCGCGGCGCCACGGATGCTTTTGGTTTTGCTCCGGAAAAAACCGGTGGAACGAATGAGTTTCTCGAGAGTTGCCGGGGCCGCCTTCGCGTAATCCGCGGCGGTGCGATACTTCGCGAAGAGCACCGGCGTCACCAGATTGACCCGCTTGTCTGTGCATTGCGCCGATAGAATCGTCGCGACGAGAAGTTCGAGCGGTGTCCGGAAATCGAGCTCGCAATGCGCGTCCGGATAGACGGCCGGCAATGCTTTGACCAACTGAGCAATGCGCTCGCGGTTCGTCATCGCGTCGCGCTCTCCATCGCACGCGTCTTGCCGGATTGGCGGCCGCGCACTTTTGCGATCATGACCCGGGTGCGGCGGACGAGGCGTCGAGCCCACGCGAATTCGGTAGCCAGGACTCCCAGTCCGACAGGGATCACGATGACGGCCGGGCCCGGCAAAAGAATCATCACGATGCCGATCAATACGATGGTGCCTCCGATCACCGCCACGATGAGTTTGCGCATCGGCGCCGGGAGATCCTTCAAGCTGAATGCGGCTTTGATCCGTGCCCACTTCATAAAGTTATCTCGCAATGCTCGTGCCAGGCGTCAATGCCGCTTCTGTAGCCGTCGCCCTGTGGGCGACGCGATTGCAGCGCCGTTTCTTCTCACGCTTCACATAGCGAAGCGGCTACAGAAGAATTCAGATCTCTAAACCACGAACGCACTCAGCTTCTGCTCGAGCTGCGCCGGCACGTGCGCGACGATCAGTGCGAACTCATCTTCGTAATGTAGTTCGAGCACGTGCCCGATGCGATGGATCTCCGCGATTAACCCGCCCTCGCTCAACGGCACGCGAAAGCGCGACCGCAACCGCCATGACACGAGTTCGTCCTCCAGCGCCTGCACCAGCGTGGCGACGCCGGCGCCCGTCCGAGCCGAGATCGCCACGCTACCGGGAAATCTTCGTTGGTAGATTTCCACCAGCTCAAGGTTCACAAGCGCGTCGATCTTGTTGAACACGATCAACGTTTGTTTGCCGAACGCGCCCAGTTCCTTGGTGACGTTGTTCACCGCTTCGATGTGCTCGTCCACTCGCGGATGGCTAAGATCGACTACGTGAATTAGCAGATCGGCTTCGCTCACTTCTTCCAGCGTCGCCTTGAACGATTCGATCAACGTGTGCGGCAGCTTCCGCAGAAACCCGACCGTGTCGGTAAGCAAAAGGCGCTGCCGATTTGGGAGCGTCAGATTCCTCGTCGTCGGATCGAGCGTCGCAAAAAGTTTGTTTTCCGCAGCCACCGCCGCGCCGGTGAGCAAATTCAGCAGCGTCGATTTCCCGGCGTTGGTGTATCCGACCACAGCCGCGACCGGCCATTGATGGCGCTTGCGTCCCTGCCGTTGCACTGCGCGAACTCTGCGCACGCCTTCGAGTTCCCGCTCGAGCCGCCCGATTCGTTCCTGCACCCGGCGTCGATCCACTTCGAGTTGCGTTTCGCCGGGTCCGCGTGTTCCGATGCCGCCGGTCTGGCGCGACAAGTGGTTCCACATCCGGGTCAGCCGCGGCAGCAGATATTGCAACTGCGCGAGCTCGATTTGCAACCGGCCTTCACGGCTGCGGGCGCGTTGCGCGAAGATATCGAGAATCAATTGGGTGCGATCGAGCACTTTTCGTGAGAGCAGGTTCTCCAGGTTACGTCCCTGCGCCGGCGAAAGTTCGTCATCAAAAATCACGGAGGTCACGTGCTGATGCTGGAACGATTCCTTGATCAGCTCCGCTTTGCCGCGGCCGATGTAATACGGCGCCGTCGGCTTCTGCAGTTTCTGCGTGACGGTGTTGACGACTTCCGCGCCCGCGGAGTTCGCCAGCTCGCGCAATTCCTCCATCGAATCGCGCAGCTCCCATTTCGAGACGCCGTCCTGCTCGACCCCGATCAGCAGCGCGCGCTCCTGCGTTTTCTGGGGGCGAACTTCAATCATCCATTTGCGAAAACGCGAGAAGCGCTTTGCGCGATCGAGTCGATGGCTGCGGAGGAGCCGTGTGGGGATAAGTTCAGCGGCTCGAGATTACTTTGCCGCCGAAACCAGGTCAATTGTCTTTTGGCATAGCGCCGCGTCGCCTGCTGAATTTTTGCAATGCATTCCGGCTGCGAAATTTCGCCGGCGAGCAGCATTTGAATCTCGCGCAGCCCGAGCGTCTTCTCCGCGGTCTGGCCGACGCTGCTCAGCGCTCGCACTTCTTCCACCACGCCGGCTTCGAACATGTGCTCCACCCGACGATCGATCCGTTGATAAAGATCATCGCGTTCTCGATAAACGAAAACTCCCGGTGTAGCTGCCGCCGTCACTGGCGGCAGGAGATTTGGCTTCGCCACATTTTCGATTCCGCCGTCGGAGACGGCGGCAGCTACACCAGAGACTGGCGGCGTTACATTCCATTCGGTGCGTTGCGCAGAAAAAGGCTCGCCAGTGAGCAGGCAAACTTCGACGGCGCGGATCAACCGCCGCTTGTTCTTACGGTCGATCTGTTCGGCGCCCGCCGGATCCATTGTTCGCAAGCGCTCGAATAATTCCTCGGTCGTCGCGTTCGCCAGTTCCTCGCGCAGTTCGCTATTTGCGGCCGGCAACTTGGCCAGTCCGTGCGTGAGCGCTTTGATGTAGAGACCGCTTCCACCGGCAACGATCGCCGGTTTTCCGCGAGCGTGGATATCTCGAATCACGGTCTCGGCCGCAGCGCGATATTTCTCGACGTTCATCTCTTCGCTCAGCGGCACCGCGCCAATCAGATGATGAGGCGCCTTCGCCAGCATCGCGTGCTCGGGTTTCGCTGTGAGCAGATCGAGCCCGCGATAAATCTGAAACGCGTCGGCGCTGACGATCTCCGCGCCGAGCCGGCAAGCGATCTCCGCTGCGATTTCCGATTTCCCGGTCGCCGTTGGCCCAACGATTAAGAAGACGCGATTCATGAGTTAACAAGGAGCGGCGGATTGAAACCGCCGTTTTCTTAAGAGGGCGATTTCAAATCGCCCCTCCTTGGACTTCGGCATTCCAAAAAAAACCGGGAGACCGGTGGCAACCACCTTGTCTCCCGGTATTGATAACGAGCAAATCGTCAGTTCGCGGAATGATGCTCGCTCGATTTCGCCCCGCTCACCACCAGCTTTCGGCCTAGGAATTCCTTGTCATGCAATTCCTCCACGGCCCGCTTCGCTTCGTCCACGGTCAGCATTTGGACAAAGGCGAACCCCTTTGAACGCTGGTTGTGTTTGTAGGTCACGACCTCGGCGTTTTGCACCGCGCCCACGCCGTTGAAGAGCTCGAACAAATCGCTCTCCGTCGCGTCGAACGACAGGTTCCCGACATAAAGCCGGGGCGTGGTGACTTCAACTGCCTCAGGTTTACGCGACGTGCGCGAAGGTTCCGAACCGTTGCTGCGCACCGGCCGCTGTTGCACTGGTCTCGGCGCCGGTTTCCCGCCGCCAAAAAACGCCGTGATTTTCTCCCAGAACGATTTCTTCGCCGGTGCGCGCGTGGGCGCGTCTTGGTGGCGCGAGCGATAATCGCCCCTTCTGCGGGAGCCGCCGCGTGGTCGCCGGCCATTTCTCCCCGATGATTGAGATGCCATATTGATCCTCAGGTTTTACCCAATTGTTATGTGGGCGGAGCGC
>JBEEHT010000005.1:0-29025 GCA_041167545.1 Verrucomicrobiota bacterium | reverse complement strand
CGGGCACGACTCCGTTCGGCGGGCCCACTTATGCCGAAACCGGAGTGACTCCCGGCGCGTTCAACCCCTTTAACCCCTTCAACCAAATCATCTCCGGCGGAACGCGCGCGCGCCTGGCGGAATTCGGTAACCGTCTTTTCGACAACGAAAGCGACGCCTACCTCGGCACCATCGGCTTTCGCGGTAACAAGTTATTTGGCGGCTCGTGGGGCTATGACACTGGCTTTCGTTACAGCCAGATCAGGAACACCACCACAGGAACGCAAGTTTCCATCTCGCGTTTTAACCGCATCTTGAACCAGGCCGACCCAATCTTTAATCCGCTCTCGTCCCAATACATCGGCACGACCGTTGCCTTCAACCCATTCGGCGATTTCCGCGTTCCCATTCCATCCAACCAGGCTTCAATCGAGTTCGCTCGCGTCCATCCGAGAGACATAGATACTTCGAAACTGGCCACGCTCGATGCAACCGTTTACACGACCGACCTCTTCACCTTGCCAGCCGGCGGAATTGGCTTTGCCGTGGGCGGGCAATTCCGGCGTGAATCGCTGAACGAAGATCCCGACCAGCTCAACATCAGCGGCGATATCTCCGGCAATTCGTCGATCGCCACCGCGCGTGGGGGCCGGAAGTCTTATGGCGTCTTCGTGGAGACACTCATCCCGGTCTTCAGCGATAAAAATGCAATCCCCGGATTTCACGCCTTCGATATCTCGGCCGCCGGCCGTTACGAGGAGTTCCGCAACAACAACACTAATGTAGCAGTGCCGAAGATTGGTTTTCGCTGGCAGCCGTTTGACGAGTCATTCACGCTGAGATTTACCTGGGGCAAAGGGTTCCGGGAACCGTCGTTGGAGGAATTATATTCGGCGCCCATCTCCGACATCCAGCCGTCGCACGATCCTAAGAATGGCGGCGCCTTCGAGCCGGAGACCACCACCCTCATCCAGAGCAGCCCAAACCTGGCCCCCGAAGATTCGGAGACCTTCAGCGGTGGATTTGTTTGGACGCCGAAGTTTATGCCTGGCCTGACCATCTCGACCGATATCTGGCAGATCGACCGGACGGGCGTAGTCCAATCCGCTTTTCTCGATGCGGTTTTGGCGCGTGAAGTGGCTGGCACATTGTTGCCGGGCGAGCGGGTGGAACGCCTGTCGGACGGCACCATTACGCGCATCGTCGTGTCCAATCGGAACGAAGCGTCGCAGAAAGCAAACGGCGTCGATTTCGGATTGCAATACCAGTACCCCACGGAGTCCTTCGGTACCTTTACCTCGATAACGCAGGTTACTTATCTTAATTCTTTCGAGGTCCAACGCGTCGCCGGCGGACCAATCGAACAGCTAGCTGGCGTAACGACTGATCCTGGCGCGTCCCAGGAAGGTTATTACAGGTGGAGAGGCAATAGCCGCCTCGATTGGGCTTGGAAAGGCTTCGATCTCATCGGAACGGTTCGCTTGAATAGCGGCTTTATTGAGCTGGATGCCGACGGGAACACTCGTAACGTGGATAGGCGATGGCTGTTCGATATCCAAGCCTCCTACGATTTCGGCGCCCTTGTTGCCACCTCGGCGGAGACTGGCCCTAACTATTCCAAAGACGCCAAGGCTCCTGCTACCGAAGCTTCAAGCAAGATGAGCTTCTGCGACTATCTTTTGAAGGGCACCACCTTTACCATCGGCTGCAATAACCTCTTCGACAAAGATCCGCCCTTTGCCTCAGGTTTTGGTGGAAATGCGACTGGTTACCCGGGTTTCACCTACGACGCGACGGGACGCTTCTACTACGTGCGCCTGACGAAGAAGTTCTAAGCACCTACCGCACTTAATTATCAACGGGCCGCTGCCGCCTTCTTGCGGCGCCTGCGGCGAACATCCAGGTTTGGACAAAGTGCGTGTCGCGATTGTCTCCGTCATTCTCTTTCTTTCCGGATGTAGCGCACTTCTTTTCCAGACTCTTTGGCTTCGGCTCAGTGGCCTAGCTTTCGGAAATTCCGTATGGTCCGCGGCTTTGATTCTTTCGAGCTTTATGGGGGGCTTCGCTCTTGGAAGCGCCATCGCCGCTTCGACGACCCTCCCGCGGCTACGACCGCTACGGGTCTACGCCGGGCTGGAAGTGATTGTCGCCATCTTTGGTTGCACGCTCGTGTTTGGACTTCCGCTGCTCGGGGAGTGGATGCGTCCCGTCTTTCAAGCTTTCTGGAGTCACCAGCAATTCCTCAACGTCCTCCGGGTTGCGGTCTCCTTTTCGATTCTGCTAATTCCGACGACGGCCATGGGATTAACTCTTCCCATTTTGCTGGAAGACCCGCTTCTGAAACGTCAGGAGTTCACCCGCAGCATCAGCCTTCTTTATGGAGCTAACACTCTGGGTGCGATGGCCGGCGCGCTCCTTGGCGAGACTTATCTGGTCCGGGCCTGCGGACTTTTCGGGACGGCACTAACATCGGCCGGCGTCTGCTGCGGAGCAGCCGTGATTGGATTGATATTCGCGGGAGCAAAGCCGGTAGCAGTGGGTCAGACTCCAGCGCGATTTCGGTTGCGGCTCTCGCTAGAAACAGGGCCGCCATGGACTCTGCTTTTTGTGAGCGCCGGCGCCGGTGCTGTTCTTCTCAGTCTCGAAGTAATTTGGTTCCGCTTCCTGCGGCTGTATGTCGCATCCACTTCGACCGCCTTCTCAGTCATGCTCGCGGTCGTGCTGGCCGGCATCGGAGCCGGCAGCCTTGTTTCGGGCGCAATTCCAGACCGCATCATCCCGCGGCGACACCTTGTGCCCGTCCTTCTATTGCTCGCTGCCTGCGCAACGCTTCTCTCTTATCTGCTCTTTCCCGTGCCGGTTCTGCCACCGAATCTTCCTGCAATCGACAACGCGTTCTCGCGGAAGGTTGGGCTGCTTTCATTGGCCTTGATGTTTCCTGTCGCCTTTGTCTCGGGAGCCCTGCTCCCAGCGATCGTGACCTGTGTTCAATCCGAGATGACCGGCCGGATGAGCAGCACGGGTCTTACCATCTTGTTCAATACCATTGGCGCCGCTTTCGGGCCGCTCCTCGCAGGTTTCGTTCTTCTGCCTCGGCTTGGATTCCAGTCGAGCTTGATCTTTTGCGCGGTCATTTATGCCGGGCTCGCTCTGCTAACGAGTCAAAAACAGAGCTGGTCCCTGCGGCGGCTCTCTGGGATCGCGATGGTTTCGCTCAGTGCGGTCTTTCTCCTCGTCCTTGGGCTCTTTCCCTACCATCGCGACGAGATCCATTTCGCAAATGCCCGCCACCCTTATGAAGTCGACGGTTCCGTCCTGCTTAAAAAGATCGAAGGCACCGCGGATACCTTTCAACTGCTCCGCCGCGATCTTTACGGCAAACCTTACTACTATCGCTTGGTCACTAACTCTTACTCGATGTCGGGGACGCTGCCGCGAAGTCAGCGCTACATGCGACTGTTCGCTTACTTGCCGCTCGTGCTTCGGCCGGAATGCGAAGACGCCCTCTTGATTGGCTACGGTGTCGGCGTGACTGCCGATGCCTTTATGTGCGATGCGCATCTCAAACATCTCGACATCGCCGATATCTCTCAGGAGGTCTTTGACCTGGCCGACTTCTATACCGGCCCCGGTTACTCAAATCCGCTGCGCGATTCACGCGTCACGACTTTTATCCAAGATGGCCGCTTTTTTTTACAAGCGTGTCCCGCAAGCTACGACATTATTACCGGTGAACCGCCGCCCTTGAAGACAGCAGGAACGGTTAACCTTTACACCCAGCAATTCTTTTCGCTGATGATGGGGCGGTTAAAGGACGGGGGTATCGCCAGCTTCTGGTTGCCCGTTTACCAACTTACCACCAACGAAACGAAAGCAATCCTTCGCGCGTTCCATAACGTCTTCCCGAACGCTTCTGTCTGGGCAACCTCCGATTTGGAATGGGTCATGATCGGAATGAAATCGTCTCTGAGAATGCCTGACGAGGAACACGCGCGCCGGCTTTGGACCGATGCCCGTTCAAGATCCGATTTGGCCCGAATCGGTCTCGAGGCCCCCGAGCAGATGGCCGCGTTGTTCGTCATGGACGCTGAAGAAATCGATCGGATGACTCAAGGCGTCGAACCGCTCGATGATTTCTATCCCAAGCGCCTGACTGACGCGCAGCCCGATCTGAAAGCGGCATACGAGCTGGGTTACAGTTATCTCGAAAGCTCTGGCGCCCTGCAGCGGTTTTTCGCTTCCTCCCTTACCCGTGATATCTGGCCTAACGAATCAAAGGCGACGCTGGAGCCGCTCTTTCTCCTTCGCGAAACGCGATACCGCTCGGAAATGTCCGGAAGTAACTGGTTAGCTGAGCTGGATCTTTACTTGCGCCATTCGGCGTTCCGAGCCCCAGTTCTGGCCGTCCAGAACAGCGACGAGTTTCGCCTTGCCCTGGCTGAGCGATTTGTCGCTGAGTCGCATTCTTTACCGCCTGACGCATTGCACGATCTCGTGGCGGGGGCGCTGGCCCGCAGGGATTTTGAGGCCGCCATTCGACTGCTCGAGGGCGAAAAGGAACGCGGTTTCTCGAACAGCAACGACTTCTTCCTGCTCACGTATCTCTACTGTGTGAATGGGAGCGTCGAGAAGGCGGAAGCCCTCGCCACTGCCCAAGCAGGATCAATCCAGAAGGACTGGTTTGTTGATTGGCTCTGGGGAGACCTGCAGGCGGAGTTCGGATTTCGCCCGCCACGCTGAGAGGGATACTGCGACCCATCACGGCAAATTTCTCGTTTGCCTGGCGATTGAGCCTAGAACAGGCCCCACCGGCGCAACAAAAAATATTCGTTGTAGGGATGGTCGTCGGTGATCCGGACGCGAAGGTCGGGATCGAGCTCTTGCTCCATCTCAAATTCGCCTGAAACGACCGCCGCGAGATACTCGGGCAGAGTCCCGAAATCCCGCCATTCCAACAAGTCATCTGCTGCGGCAGACGGCATGGACCTCGCGATTTGGGAAGGAGTGAGAGGATCGATAGGTTCCATCGAAGCCAGGATAAGCATCCCCGCTCCTCCGGGAGACCTGAAACATCGAAGGTGTGAAAAAGAACGCTGGAGGGAGCGGACGACGGCCCGGCCGATCTTCGCCTCGCCGCCGGGGTACCACGTCTGGAGAATCCCGTTTGGCCGCAAGTGCCTTTTCGCCAGTTCATAAAACTCTTCGGAATAGAGCAAACTGGAGCCGGCGGCCTCTACCGGCGGTGGCGGATCGATCACAATGACATCGAACTTATCCGCAGTGCGTTTGAGGTATCGCCTCCCATCATCAATGACAATGCGTCCTTTGAGATTACCCAGGACCTGCTGCGCATCCGCGTGGAAGAAGGTAAAGGAATCCCGCACACTCGGGACTAACTCCACCACGGTCGTTTCGATGTCCCAACTTAGGGCCGAGCGATAGCTCGTGCCCATGCCGAAACAAATAACCAGCGTCGATTCTGGTTTTCCCCTGTGATAGGCAATCGGCATATGAGCCATGAATTTTGTGATCGGCACCAACCCGGTCATGCCGACGCCATTCACTAGTAATGCCTTGGAAAGGCCGTCACCGGCGGCGATCACCGATGCCGCGTAATCACGCCGGATCTCCGCTTTGCTAGCCATCCTGGGAACGAGGGCGGCCAGGTCTACCGAATAGAAGAGCGACCAGATGAGAACCGCGCTGGCAGTTAGCCGGGAGCTCCAGCGATACCACAGTGAAAGGGAGTTCGTCCCGAAAAGGCTAAAGGCGAGGAAGGGCAAGCCAAGGAGGACGAGACCGTAGCGTTCGCCCAACCACGGCAACAAGACGTAGGACGCAGCGAGAGGGCCCAGGATACAGCCTGTCACATTTATGGCATAAGCCCGGCCGGCCGCGGCGGGATCGCCGAGCGAATATTCATCGATCAAGCTGGGTGTGAGATAGCCGAGGGCCGCACAAAGCGGGCAGATGCTGAGCAGTAGGACGGTAGCACTCAGGTAACCGGCGAAATTTGCCGTGTTAGTAAGAAAGCGGACGTCATTGCAGACAATGGGAAGGAACGACGTGATCGAGAGAATGGCGATGAGGCTGGCCGTAGACCGCACCGAACCCTTTCTAAGATCTCGCCGGTAGAGAAAGGATCCGAAGAAGGTGGCCCCGAGGTAAGCGAAGACGATCAAGGCAAAGGAATAGACCTGGGTGGTCATTATCGGTGTGAAGGCACGCGCCCAGACCACTTCCATCGCCATGGCGCTGAAACCGGTGGAAAACAGAATCCATTTGATCACGCGCCGGCGAGTGCCAGACGCAGCTGATTTCCGGCGAGGCTTACTGGAGGATTTCGCTAGAGAATCAGCTTTGTTTGCGCGACGCGGCCGACGCCAGGCAACGTATCCACTGGTTGCGGCGATCGCGAAATTTATTATCGCCGCGGTCCAAAGGGTGTGGGTGAAGCCGAGAATCTCCACGAACAGAATGGCGGTAAGTAAGCAGCCGGTCATAGCCCCGAGCACATTTGCCAGGTAAAGGTAACTGAAGCTGTCCGCGCTTCGTGGGTCCGCTTCCCGCACATAAGCCATCATAAACGGGAATGTCGCTCCCATGAAGAAGCACCATGGCAGAATGGAAAAGCCGAGGACCAGGGCCGAAAGCGATAGGTAACGAAAGGAATCCATCTGGCCGCTCGAGAGCAAGAGTTGTTCGCCAGTCGCAAATAGTTTCGGAACGAATAAGCCTCCTATGCCAATCAGGAGTTCCGCTAAAGCATAGAAAAGGAGCGCAGAACATCCGGTTTTCCTTACGAGTGGCCCAATCCACCTTCCTCCCGCCCAAGCGCCGCCGGAGAGTCCCAGCATGAAAACCGAAATGACTACCGAGAGGACCGGAGCGATGATCCCAAAGGAAGCAAAAGCGAGCCGGGTCCAGACGACCTGATAGATCAGTGCGCAGCAGCCCGACCCGAAGAAAACAGCGAACAAAAACCAGCGGATAGACCGACTCATGTATCGGCGCCGCCAAAGCGCTCACTCCACTCAGCTACCTGGGTCTCCTCGATCTTGGCAAAGAGCACATCGGGCACTCCGACGTTAGAGCCGGGCTCGAGCGTGTCTAACACTGCTATCGGCCAGGTTAGCGAGTGCTCGTTACCGGCGAAGGCTCGCGTAATCTTCGCGGATGTTTCCGGAATGAACGGCTGGGCGAGTGCGGCGAAGAACATCGCAAGATTCAGCGCGTAGCGAATGGAGACTCCCGCGGAGACCGGGTCGGTTTTGATCCGCATCCACGGTTCCGCTTTTTGCAGATACTCATTTCCAATTACCCACATCGACCTTAGCTCGATCGCGGCCTTGCGGAATTCCAAGGCTTCCAGCAGTCGCGTCAGAGTAACCAGTCGCTGTTCCAGGGCTTTCGTCGTTTCCGCTTCAAGGGGTCCATACTCGCCCTTGTCTGGGACAACGCCGCCAAAACGTGCGGTGCAGAACTTTGCGATGCGGTTGACGAAATTACCGAAGACATCGGCGAGCTCGTGATTCACGCTAGCTTGGAAATGTTCCCAGGTGAAATTCGAATCGTCCGACTCGGGCGCATTAGCCAGGAGATACCAGCGCCAGTAATCCGCCGGAAGCAGCTCGAGCGCTTGATCCATAAAGATGCCGCGATTGCCGGAGGTGGAAAACTTTCCTCCGTAGTAGTTCATCCAGTTAAGTCCTTTGATGTAGTCCACGATCTTCCAAGGCTCTTGCGACCCGAAGAGAGTTACGGGAAAGCCCACTGTATGAAAGGGGACGTTGTCCTTGCCCATGACCTGGACGTAACGAACATCTGCAGCGCCTTCATCCTCGCGCCACCAGCGTTTCCAATTATTCTTTGTCGCCTCAGCCCACTCCATGGTGGCGCCGACATACTCGATGGGAGCATCGAACCAGACGTAGAAGACCTTGCTTTCAAAGCCGGGGCGGACCTTGCCTTGGTACGCTACCGGAATTCCCCAGGTCAGATCGCGAGTAATGCTGCGGTCTTTCAGGCCTTCATCCAGCCATTTGCGGGCGATCGAGGTAACCAGGACCGGCCAGTCGTTCTTAGAGTCGATCCACTCCCTTAACCGTGCGACCATCTCCGATTGCTTAAGAAAGAGATGCTTTGAATCGCGAGTCTCAATGTTAGTCGATCCCGAAACCGCGGAACGTGGATTGATTAGATCAGCCGGGTCGAGGACGCGCGTGCAGTTCTCGCATTGATCGCCGCGCGCGCGCTCATAGCCACAATGCGGGCAGGTGCCGACGACATAGCGATCGGGGAGGAAGCGACCGTCATCTATCGAGTAGACCTGGCGGGTCACTCGTTCTTCAAGGAAGCCATTCTTGTCGAGCTGGTGATAGAAATGCTGGGTGATCTCGTGGTTCTGCGGCGAGTGGGAACGGCCGAACAAATCAAAGGACAATCCGAAGCGGTCTCCGAGATCCTTCTGCAGGTCATGCATCTTTGCACAGTATTCATCGATCGGGAGACCTGCCTCATGCGCGGCTAACTCGGCGGGGGTGCCATGTTCGTCCGTGGCGCAAATAAAGAGGACCTCATTTCCTCGAGCGCGCTGAAACCGTGCGTAGGCATCTGCCGGCAACATCGAACCGACGAGATTGCCGAGATGCTTTACGCCGTTGATGTAAGGCAGCGCTGAGGTGATGAGAAAGCGGCTCATTTATATCGCCACGACTCAGGTAAGACTGTCCGACATGGGCGCAAAGTAATTTGCGCGCACCAGATTGGGAAGCGTTCGTTTTACGAACCGAAGGCTCGTCAAGAACCAGGAGCGGCGTTTTTCAAACGCCGGCAAAAGGGGCGGTTTCAAACCGCCCCCTCCGCGTCGTTACTTCAGGAGTTGGCCAATTGCCTGTACCATCGACACCATTGGCCAGACCGAGACTCCGACGATGATCGCAAAGAAGAAGACTTCAGCCACGTAGCTGCGGGTCGTCTCCGCGCCCAGAAATTCGTTACTGAGCCTGCGAAAACCAGGAGCGAAGACCGGCGGCGAAAGTCTGCCGTCTTTGCTGCCGGTTGGCATTTCGTTGGAGTGGAAATGGCAATCGGTCAGAGGCTGGTTGGAATGGAGTTGCACCGCCGAGCGTTCGCCGTCGTGGCGAGCAGGCTGTCGTGATATTTGGAAGTTAGGTTTCATATATTGGGAGGCAGAGTTCGAGCCCTGCGAATTCATTAGCTGCAACATGGATGCCATGTCAGGCAGCGGATTTTACTGAGGAAGCTCCTCGAAGAGCGTCCGGGTTCGGCGAATGCCGAAAAGTTATTCTGAGTTGGAAACTAAACGATAGGCTCTTAACTGCGGAAGAGTGCGAGGCGCCTTCTTAAAGCTGGCCTGAACAATCTTAACGCGAGCAAACGATTCCATCATTGGATTCGATGTCAATCAAAGCAGTCTCGACCCAGCTCATAACTCGCTCTGCCGGCGACGTTTGCAGGGAGAAAAAAATTCAGGCGGCGCCGAGCCAGCGCCCGATCCACGTGCCCCACCCATAGAATCCCAGCGGCTGCAGGCGCCCGGCCGCGACCAGGTCGTCCACTTGAATTCGAGTCGGTCCTCCCTTGTCGGTCGCGCTGATATAATCGTCGATCACGACCCAGCAACCGGGCGCGAATCTGTCGCCATAACAATCGATGTCGCGGCGAACATTCGCGTCGGCATCGAAAATGAAGAGGCCGATCTCGTTAGGCCCGGACATTTCGCGGACGGCGGTGATCGTTGTCTCTTCGAAAGACAAGCCGTTTATCAAGGTGACCGCATCGAGCAATCCGGCGCGCGACAAATTCTTTTTCAAGTCTTTGAAAATGTCTTTGGTCGCAAGCCGATGGTCCCTGAGCGGGCCGCCCGGTTCGATGCTGATGATTTTCTTTCGTCGGCCGGAATCGCGCGCCCCGAGGCCCGCGGCGATTGTGGAAGCCCCAACGAACGAACCGATCTCGAGAATGATGCCGTCGGCTATTTTGGCAAAGTGATAGATCAAAACCAGGACATCGATGGCGAGCATGGAATGATCGGCCGCCTTCATGAGCTGATGATGCAACGCCTTTTGGTAACGATACTCGATCAGCTTCTGCATCAGATCGAGGCAATCGCTGGTCTGGTTCTGCGCGCTCATGGCCGCTCGGTTAACCAAAAATCACGAGCCGGATCGAGTCCGGCAATTGTTGCGCGACGCTGGTCACGACACTGCCGCCGAGGAGCTTTGCCATCGCCGTGCGTTGTGACGCGCCGATGATGAGGTAATCGACACCCAGGGTCGCGGAGAGATCGAGGATGGTCGAAGCAGCATCCTCGCTCACCGCGTAGACAGGTTGTACGGGAATGTCGTGTTCCGCGCCGAGCCTCATGGTGAGCGTCATGATTGCGTTCGCTTCGGGATCATCCTGCCATTTGGCGCGACCAACATTAGTAGGACCGCCCGTGAAATAGACCGAGATCTCCTTTACGTAGAGCACGCAAAGAGTCGCCTTGCGCAACCGCGCCTCTTCCAGCGCGAACGCCAGCGCAGGCGTGACGCCGCGCGCGGCCACCATGATTTTCTGACCTTCCGACAAACGCGGCATCATTGCCTCGAGATCGGGCGATACCATCTCGGCCACCTGACGCGTTACCGTCATCGTCCGAAGGCCGGAAGCCTTGTGAGAATAAGCGCGCAAAGCGTAGCCGGCGCCCAGGACGCACATGGCGAAAAAGAGCGCTTCCGGTTTCGTTTTCGCGATCGTCAATTCCACAGCCGCGAGAACGAAAAAGGTGAGCCCCATGATGAAGCGCTGGTACCACGGGAGCCCGAGCCGTTTGTTGAAAGTGCATGAGCCCAGATTCACGGCGATCGCGCCCACCACGCCGATCGCATAAAGGCCGGCCAACGCCTCGAAATCTTTTGTCGCCGCCAGAACCAGGATGGGAATTGCAACGGCGGCGATGAGCGGAATTAACGGAACGCCATGCGGATTGAGCCTGGTCATCTGGCGCGGCATCTCGCCGTCCTGCGCCAT
This sequence comes from Verrucomicrobiota bacterium, assembly GCA_041167545.1. GTDB lineage: Bacteria > Verrucomicrobiota > Verrucomicrobiia > Chthoniobacterales > UBA10450 > AV80. Next base: position 18,009 of record JBEEHT010000005.1, on the reverse strand, counting down.
CATGTAAACGACGCCGATCAGCGCGACGATCGCGGTATTGACCGCGCTGAGAAGAAGAAGGCCGAAGACGATGCCGACGATGAGGCTCATGGCCTGACCGACTCCCGGACTGAACGCCATCGCCCCGTAGACCTCCGCGAGGAAGCGGAGCATGTCTTCTTTGTGCGAAGACAATTGCGGCAGAAGATTTTTCGGCAGCGAGAGCATGGCCCAGCCGAGAAGCGCAGTGCCCACCACCACTTCAATTGCCACCGGCACGATCGCTTTCGTCGCCGTTCGCGTTACTTTCGGACGCTCCGGCGTCGAGTCCGGATCCGTCTTCATCACGCCGGTGATGTTCGCGATCGCTTCGACGCCGCTGAGCGCGAGAATCACCCCCACGAAAGCGACCCAGGTGTGGCCGAGATTTTCGTGGCGCGGCTCCAGATACTCCAGGCTCAAATGCGGCGCGCTCAAGACCACGATCACCGCCACCATCAGCACTGCTGGGATCGCCAGCCAGATCGAGACGCTGCCGCTATGTTTCGGCCCGAAATAATTGATCGCGCCGACGGCGAGAACCAGCCCCATCGTGGCGATCGGAGCATATCTGCTCGGGACGCCGAGATAACTGACCGCGGCCCATCCACTCAACGCGGCGGTGACAATGAAATTCGCGACGAGGAGGAGCGCACCGGTGGAGGCAAGAAAGCGGCTCTGTTGCCGCGCCGCGGAATAAACTCCGCCGCCATCGGGGAAATGCGCGCAGACAATAATGTAGTTATAGGCGACGACCGCGGTGAGAACGCAGACCGCGAGAATAATCGGCAGCGACGCGAAGCCCGCGGCGATGAACGCCAGACCGATGACGTAGGCCTTGCTCGTCCCCCAATCGCCATAAAGCAGGGCGGCAGCGCGCTTCCAATCGACATTGCGTGGCCGATGAACGGCGGTGGGATCGAGAATCGGCGTAGCCATCGCGGTTCGCGGGATTCTCCGCCCACCCTACGCACAGACAAGCTCTTTCTTGAACCGGGAGCCGTTTCCGCCTCAAACTTCCACGCGCGCGCCCAGTTCTACGACGCCGTTCGGTGGCAGACAGAAATAGGAGGTCACGTCGCCCGCGTTACGCGTCATCCAGGCGAAGATCGAGCCGCGCCAGGCGGAGAGACCGAGCTTGCGGGTCGCGAGAATGGTCTCGCGCCCGATGAAGTAGGTCGTGCGCATCGGATTGAAACGCAGGCCGGGTTCCTTTACGCCTTCGAGCGCGGAAGGGACATCGGGTTTCTCGATGAAACCGAAATGAACCTGAACCCGCCAGAAACCTTCCTCCAGCTTCTCCACCGACACGCGATCTCTGGCGTCGGTGAGGAAAGGGACTTCTGCGGTGCGCACGGTGAGCAAGACGACTTGCTCGTGGATTACTTTGTTGTGCTTGAGATTGTGCAGCAACGCGAGCGGCGTGCCCGAGCGATTGCCCGACATGTAAACCGCGACGCCGGGCACACGACGGATGCTTTGGTCTTTCACGCTGGGCAGGAACGCATCCAGCGGGAGGCAAATGTCGCCCAGGCGCTGCCCCAAAACGCGACGGCCTTTTCGCCAGGTGAGCATGAGGAAAAGAATCGACGTGGAAACGAGCAGGGGAAACCAGCCGCCATGCGCGAGCTTGATCATGTTGGCTCCGAAAAATGCGAGATCGATGCTGATGAAGAAGGCAGCCACGGGCAGGGCGAAAACGGCCGGCCAATGCCAGCGCCGGCGGGCCACGACGTAAAACAAAATGGTCGTGATCAGCATCGTCGTGGTGATCGCGACGCCGTAGGCCGCGGCCAGATGACTCGACGTTCTGAATCCGAGAACGAGGCCGATCGACGAAAGCATCAGGGCCCAATTCACCACCGGCACATAAATCTGGCCGATAACCCGCTCGGAAGTGTAGTTCACCCGCAACCGCGGCATGTAGCCGAGCTGGATCGCTTGCATGGTGAGAGAAAACGCGCCGCTGATGATCGCTTGCGACGCGATGACTGCGGCGGCCGTAGCGAGCAACACCAATGGGTAGAGCGCCCAGGCAGGCGCCATTCTGAAGAAGGGATTCACCGCTGCATCGGGGTGCCTGAGAAGAAGCGCGCCTTGTCCGAAATAATTCAGCGTTAACGCTGGCAGCACGACGGCGAACCAGGTGATCCGAATCGGAGCCGTGCCGAAATGACCGATGTCGGCGTAGAGCGCTTCGCCACCGGTGACTGCGAGGAAAACCGCGCCGAGAACCACGAATCCTTGCGCGCCGTTCCGGCTAAAAAATTGAATCGCCTGCAGCGGATTGATTGCGCCCAGGACTTCCGGCACGCGGCCGATTTGATGAATGCCAAGAACGGCAATCGCGAGGAACCACAGAACCGTGACCGGGCCAAAGACGCGACCGATTCCGGTCGTGCCGCGGGATTGAAAGATGAAAAGCGCAATCAAAATCCCGATCGCAACCGGCACGACATAAGGATCGAAGAGCGGCGTGGCGACGTGCAATCCTTCCACGGCGCTGAGGACAGAGATCGCCGGCGTGATCATCCCGTCGGCGTAGAGCAGGGCGGCGCCAAACAATCCCAGAAGCAGGAGAAATTTCCCATGCCGGCCGACAACGTCGGTGACCAACGTGGCGAGGGCGAGGATGCCGCCTTCGCCGCGATTATCAGCCCGCAGAATGAGGATCAGGTATTTGACCGAAATGATCAGGATGAGTGACCAGAGAATGAGCGAGAGAACGCCGAGGACGTTGGCCGGGCTGGGAGGCAGCGCATGCTCGCCGTAAAAGCATTCGCGCAACGCATAGAGCGGACTTGTGCCAATGTCGCCATAGACAATCCCGAGGCTCGCCAGACAGAGCAGGATGAGGCGGCTCCTGCCGCCGGTGCCCTCGGGCAAATGGGGTGCCTCCCGTGCGGCTTCAGGAAGGGCGGGAACTAACGTTTTTGGGCCAGAATTCACCGTTCCTTAATGCAGCTTAAGCGGGCGGCCGTTGGGGGGTTAATTAAAATGGTACTAAAACTCCGCCCCGCTCGTGTCGCCCGCGTTCGGATGAGCTACATTGGCGACGTGCTGGGAACCTCCAGGTTGCCGCGGGTCGAAGAGCTGCCGTCCGCAGACAATGTCGCGCGAGCGCGTTCTTTCGCGCCGCTGAAGGAATACGCGACCGCGGTCGCAGGTGTGGCTGCGCTCACCATCGCCTGCCGGCTCTTGACGCCTCTTACCGGTTACGCAGCCATTTCGCTCATCTACCTTCTCGGAGTGCTGCTGGCAGGGATGGTTCTGAATCGCGGCCCCGTCCTTCTCGTCGCGGGGCTCAGCGCGCTGGCGTGGAATTTCCTTTTCATCCCGCCGCTCTTCACCCTGCACATTGCGAAGGTGGAAGACGCCCTGACGTTTGCGGCCTACTTCGTCATCGCGATCGCGGTCGGCAGCCTCACCGCGCAGCTCAAGGCGCGCGAACATCTCGCGGCTCAGGTCCAGATCGCGGAAAATTCCGAGCGGCTGCGCAAGACCCTGCTCGATTGCGTTTCGCACGAACTGAAGACGCCGCTCGCTGCGATCGGCGCGGCCAGCCAGGAACTGATGCGCCTCGTGCCAAACACCACGAATCCCGAAATGCTCCAGCAGCTCGCCGCCGAAATTCGTGACGGCTCCAGCCGTCTCAACCGCGTGGTGAACAATCTCCTCGACATGAATCGGCTCGAAAGCGGAGTGGTGCGCCCCGCCCAGGAATGGTGCGACGTGCGCGAGCTGTTGCAGTCCGCAATTGAAATTGAGCGCGATTCCACCAATGGCCGGGACGTGCGGCTCGATGTGCCGGAGAACATTCCGCTGGCGCTGCTGGATCACACCCTTATCGAGCAGGCGGTCGCCAAGCTCATCGCCAACGCCGGGAGTCACACTCCGTCGCGATCGCCCATCGAAGTTGACGCGAAATACGAGAACGAGCAGCTCGTTATTTCGGTGAGCGACCGCGGGCCCGGTCTGTCCGAAGAATTGGCCGGGCGTCTCTTCGAAAAATTTTACCGGGGCGATGGACGCAAAGCCGGCGGCCTCGGTCTGGGCCTCTCGATCGCGCGCGGCTTCGTGGAAGCGCACGGCGGGAAATTGACGGCGGAAAATCGGGACGGCGGCGGAGCACGTTTCGCCATTAGCCTGCCGGTCCGCGTCACTGATGCGCACGCGCTCGAAGCGACGTCATGAAAGCGACCCGTTCGGCGCTGATCATCGACGACGAGAAACAGATCCGACGCCTTCTTCGCCTCGCGCTCGAAGGAGCGGATCATCAGGTTTTCGAAGCGGAAACAGGACAGGCCGGCCTCGAGGAAATTGTTTACCGCAAGCCCGACATCGTTCTGCTCGATCTCGGTTTGCCCGACATGGATGGCGTGAAAGTTTTGCGGCGTCTGCGCGAGTGGTCGGATGTGCCGGTTCTGATTCTTTCCGTCCGCGACGAGGCGGATGAGAAAGTGGCCGCGCTCGACGCCGGAGCGGACGATTACGTCACGAAGCCGTTCGATACCGCCGAGCTTCTGGCGCGGGTGCGCGCGGCGCAGCGCCGCTCGTTAACGGAAACGGGAGATCCCGTCTTCAAGAGCGGATCGCTCTGTGTCGATTTCTCGGCGCGCCAGGTGAAGCTCAACGGCGCCGAGATCAAACTCACGCCGACGGAGTACTCGCTCCTGCGCGTGCTTGTCCAAAATGCCGGCAAAGTCGTCACGCACCGGCAACTGCTGCGAACGGTTTGGGGCGAGAAAGCGGAAAGCCAGGCGCAGTATCTTCGCGTTTACATCACCCATCTGCGCAAGAAACTCGAAATCGAGCGGGACGCGCCCATGCTGATCAAAACAGAGGTCGGCATCGGCTACCGGTTATCGACCGACCGTCTTTGATCCGTCGGGACTGCGCGGACGTTAATGATCTTTTAGCGTTTGCGAGGCACATTTTAATTAACGGTCGGGCCCGACGGCAGATGAGGCTTGGGTATGAAAGCGATCGTGGTTGTCTTCTTCCTGAGGCGCAAACCGGAGACGTCTGAAAGGCAGCTTAGCCTGCAGCAGACGCGCGCCCTGGCAGCGCCAGCGAATGCGGGAGGCAATGCTTGGACGCCGCCGTTCTGGACCTGGTTTATCGAAAATCCCCGGCGCGTTCACAGCAACGACATCGCTGTCTAAAGGCCAACTCTCGCGGAACTAAAAGGTGACGATGACGTCGATCGCCGCCGTGAACATTGTGTCGTCGCTCGAGTCGTTGAACGGCCGGGTATTGCTGAAGGAATGGTCGACGCGTAGCTCGGGGCGAATGGTCAGGCCGCTGAGCGGTTTCGGAATCGGCGGCTTGATGTCGAGGCCGATGGTTAGGGCGCCGTAAGTTGTCCGGCCGCCGCCGACCGTGCGCGGGTCGATGACCGGCTCACCGGCGAGCCCGCGCACGGGATCGTGCGGATCAGCAAATTGCGCGGCGTAGAAGCCCTGGGCATCGCGCCAGATTTCGCCGCGGATTTTGGCCGTGATCCTGTCGTTGATCGTGTAGGTGAAGTATTGCGCCACGCCATACGCGCTGGCATTTGCGGCGTCATCGTGGGTGTAGTTGAGGTCGGTGATGGAGGTCAGTTTATCGGTGATCTTCCACGTCGTTGTGAGCGTGTTCAGATAACGGAGATCGTGATCGTTGCCTGGCGTTTCGGGACCAATGTGGGTCGCAGCGGAGACGACAAACTTCTCTTCATTGAGATGCACTCCAATCCCGCCATGGAATGCCAGCGCGTCGTTATTGTCATCAATGCTCGTGTTCACGCCGCGCGTCACGCCGGCGACGAGATTCAACCACTTGGTGGCGCAAAGAGTAAACAGCGCGCCGGTGTGGTTGAAGGGGATGCCGAAATTAAAAATGTAACTGTGCGAATAAAAGGAGTTAGTGCGCGGGTCAATTGTTTCCGCTCCTTCCAGGGTCACGAACTTGCCGAGCTTCACATCGATGCCGCCTTCGGTGAGGAGCGGTAAATGCAGACTCAGATAGGCTTCGGGAATGTCCGGCTGATAAAGGCTGTTTCTCATCGCGTGGTCGAGCAATCCAAGCGAATGGATGTAACGCGCGTCCGTGCCGAACAGGAGTTGGAATTTGAAACCCCAATCAAATCCGACCTTTGGGTCGAGTGCGCGTTCCGCTGTGATCACGGCCTGGTTCATCACGAACTCGTTGCTCCGGTCGTCGAAGAGCCGGCCGAAGTTCTGATTATCGGCTGGGCCATCGAAGTTTCCCGTTAAGCCGCTTTCAACCCAGCCGTAAATGGCCAGGCGCGACTTCGCTTCTTGTTGCTCGGAGAATTTTTTCTCGGCGTCTTCCTCCGCCGGAGTGAGGGTTTGCGCCCAGGCGTGGCCTGCCGCAATCGAAAAGAAAACGGCTGCGAAAAAGGAGGCGGATCTAGTCCTGAGAAACTGAACGGTCATCAAAAATAGGCAGTGCGGCCAGCCACACTCAGAGCGGCTGGCCCGACCGGATTACAGCCTCATCCACTTCTACGTAGGCCGTCTCGCCGTGGATCGCCTCGTCGAGCCCGAGTTCTTCGTGCGCATCTTCCACCCGTACCGGAGTGATGCGGCCGATGAGCCACAGCATCGCCAGCGTGAACCCGAACGCCCACACGGAGGAAAACAATCCGGCGGCGAGTTGTTTCAGAAAGAAGGTCGAATCGCCGGCGAGCAATCCGTTCACGCCGCCGTTTTCCGCCGGATTCCAGGCCGTCGAGGCGAACACGCCGAGAAGAACGATCCCAAGAAGGCCGCCCACGCCGTGCACACCCCACACATCGAGAGCGTCATCCCACCCGAGCTTGTTCTTCAAAGCGCACGCGTAGAAACAAACGACGCCCGCCACGGTCCCGATTATGGCTGCCGTCGCAGGCGACACGTACCCCGCCGCCGGAGTGATCGTGGCCAGACCCGCGACCGCGCCCGTAAGCAAACCGAGGAACTTCGGTTTCCTTGAAACTCGCCAATCGACCAGCAACCACGCGATAGCCGCAAACGAAGCGGAGATATCGGTGTTGATGAACGCGACGGCAGTGATCGAATCGACGCGGAACTCGGAGCCGGCATTGAAGCCGTACCAACCGAACCAGAGCAAGCCGGTGCCGAGCGCAACCAGCGGAATGCTGTGCGGACCGCGATCCACGACCTTGCGTTTGCCGACATAGAGAATGGAGGCGAGCGCGGCGATTCCCGCGATGTTGTGGACGACGATTCCGCCGGCGAAATCCTTTACGCCCCACTGCTGCAGGACGCCGCCGCCCCAAACCATGTGGACGAAGGGGAAGTAAACGAGAATCAGCCACGCCGTCAGGAACAGCATGTAAGCCTTGAAGGTGATCCGATTCGTGAAGGCGCCCGTGATCAGCGCCGGAGTGATGATCGCGAACATCATCTGGTAGGCGCAGAAGACGAGCATGGGGATGGTCTCGTTAGGCGAAGGGGTCGAGAGGGTGATGCCGCGCAGGCCGGCCCACTGCAGGTTGCCGACAATTCCGAAATAGTCCGTGCCGCTCTTCTGGTCGCCGGAAAAACAGAGCGAGAACCCAAAGGCCCACCACAAGACCGTGGTCCAGCCCATCGAGACGAAGCTCTGCATCATGATGGCGAGGACGTTCTTTCTCCCGACGAGTCCGCCATAAAAAAACGCAAGCCCCGGTGTCATCAACATCACGAGGCTCGCGCACAGGAGCATGAAGGCGGTGTTTCCAGTATCGAGATGTGGCATTGGTTTCTCCTTGTTAGGCCGCGAGTATTGGCTTCTTCAGTTGTTCGCGTCAAGAATGGAGGCGATGCGAGATTATCCAGCTGGCGGGGCAAGGCGGCGTCGAACTGTCGGAACGACCTTGCTGGTAATCTTTTTCGCCGCGGGCGCTCTGATCGCTTTCGTCACGATGTTCGCGCTGGCATTTCCCGGAGGATTCCTCGAACCGATCTGGCGATTGAAACCGGAAGCGCGCGTGGAATTTCAGCAAGTAGGCAGTTGGTCTGTGGCGCTAATGGCAGTGGTCGGCGCGGCCTGCGGTCTGGCCGCCATCGGTCTCGCGAGAAACGCGGAGTGGGGACGCCGCCTCGCCATCGGCGTGCTCACCGTTAATCTTATCGGCGACACACTGAACGCCATTGTTCGCCACGACCTGCGAACCTTGATCGGTGTTCCCATTGGCGGGCTGATGATCTGGTATCTGCTCAGGAAAAGGTCAGTGTGCGATGAACACCCTGACAAACAAAATCCCAGCACGTGACGACAATGCACGCGATTATTTATTCTCTCGCGATCTGCGCGCTCGGAGCGGCGCTGGAAGGTCTCTTCGCGGGAAGTGGGATCAAGCAGCGCCTGGCAACCGTTCGCTCGCCGTCTTATGCGGTTCCGTTCTGGGGCTGGATGATAATCGGCGCACTCTATTATGTGATCTGCTTCGCGATTCTTTACCGGCTTTTTCTCCTGCCGCACGCTCCTGCGCGAAGCGCCGCTTTCACTTTGCTCGGTGCCATCATGTTCATCAACGCGCTTTGGAATTATTTCTTCTTCCGCACCGGCAATCTCTTACACGCTTATCTGCTCGGCTTTCCTTACGGTGCGATCGCGATTTCTCTTTTTCTCTTGTTGCTCCTGCGAGTCGATCGCATGGCCGCGTGGTGTCTCCTCCCGTACGTGCTCTATCTCTTCTACGCAGGTCTTTTGGGGTATCGTCTGTGGAAGTTGAATCCCCCGGACCGATTGGTCTGACTGCTTCACTCAGGCGCTCGGCGTTAAGCGTTCGGCGTTTTCTTCACCCACGCACCGTCTTCATTCCCTGGCGAATGATCCGGTCGATTAGCTGCGGATATGACAAGCCTGCCTTGCTCGCCGCTTGCGCGAAGTCTTCATCCGCCGCCAGGATCGGATTCGGGTTCGCTTCGATGAAATAAACTTCGTTGTTTGCAGTGAGCCGCATGTCGATCCGCGCGTATCCCTCGATCGTAAGCAATCGGTAGATCCGTTTGCACGTCTCCTCAATCTGCGCGACGAGCGCCGGGTCGAGGTCCTCGGGGAAATGGTTCCGCAAACCCCAGCGCTTGCGATATTCGTTGTCCCATTTCGCCCGGTAGGTCGCAATCTTCGGCTCGTTAGGCGGCACGTCGCGGAAGACCATCTCGCGAATCGGAAACACCGTCAGGCGCTCATTGCCCATGACGCTCACGTACAATTCACGGCCCTCGATGTATTCCTCTGCGATCACGTCGCTGTCGTGCTTCTCGTGAATGAAAGCCACCCGCTCGCGGAACTGATCGTCGGTCGTCACGAACGAGGCCTGTGAGATGCCGTACGATGCCTCCTCTTTCACCGGTTTTACCAGAAGCGGAAACTTCGGCCGCTTCAGCCGGGCGATCCGCTGGCCGCGCGGGATGACCACGAAGTTCGGCACATGAATGTGATGATAGCCGAGGATTTTCTTCGAAATCCCCTTGTGCTTGCAAAGGACGAGCCCGGTCGCGCCGCAGCCGGTGAACGGCACTCCCTGCATTTCGAGAAGGGACACGATATGCTGGTCGAATCCGCGGTTGTTCTTGAACTGATCGGCCAGGTTGAAGAGAACGTCGGGCGCGAAACTTTCCAGCTTTTGCCGCACGAAATCGAGGTCGTCGAAGATTGCGAGATGCTCCGCCGTGTGGCCCAGTTCGCCGAGCGCGGCGAAGACGTCCTTCTCGGTTTTCCAATCCTCCGTCTTCATCTCCTTGCTCAGATCCTGGTCGATCTTGGTGGGACGGACGGCGTCGAAAAGGGCGAGGACTTTGAGTTTCTTTTTCAAGGCTATTTGGTGCGTTTGAATTTGCCGGTGAAGAGATAATTCATCACCAGCGTGGTGATGAAAGCACTTACTCGGAAATCCTGCTGCGGATCGTCGTTGAGCACGTGAAGATCAAGCTCTTCGCAGCGATCGATCAGCCGGGCCAGCAATTTGTTCACCCGATATTTTTTCTCATTCGTCGATTCGCAAACCGAGTTCATCAACCGCCGCCGCCGCAGCCGCAAGTAGGAGCTTGCCTTGATCCGTCCCGGACCGGCCTGCGCGGAGAAAAGCTGCCGCAGATCGGCGTCGTAAAAATCGGGATAGGTGTCCTCGTAGAGCTTGCGTTTGCGGGCGTAATAGGTCTTGAGCTTGAGGTTGAGACAATCGTAATCCGCGGCACGATACTCCGGCGCGTGGAGCGGCAGCTTCCCCCCCAGCGAGCGCATCAGCTCATCGACGTAATCCAATTTTTGCAGCGCTCGCCAGCCAGCGTAACGCTTCCGCCATTCGTCCTCGGGCGTTAGCCAAACCGCAAACGTCTCCGCGAAATCTTCGTCTGGATGGCTTTGCGCATACCAGTCGTCGAGATTGACGACGTAACTGCGGCTGAAGGGTTGCGGATGATAAATATCCGGCGTCTGATCGCGCGAAGTCTGCCCGAAAGTTTCCTGCCACTTTTTTTTCCGTGGAAGGTAATAGGCATAGCTGTAAGCGTGCGCGGCTTCGTGCCGAATGAGCCTCATGAACCAATCGCGGGTCCCGCCTTCCACTTCGAGCATCATTGTTTTTTCCAGCGCCCGCAGTCGGTCGTGCACGAGAAAAAACGGAACGAAGATCGCCGGGATGCCGACGGGCACGAACCATTCATCGCCAATATGACAGGGCGGATGGAACGCGAGGCCCTTCGCGGAAAGCTCGTCGTAAAACTGGCGGATAAGCGGTTCGAGCGCGGTGGCATCGAGCGTAAGCCCGAGCTTGGAGATGCGGCGTTCGAGCAATTCCTGGTCGCTGAGTAATGCCCAATCGCCGGCTTCCATTGCGCGCACGGTATCAGTCCGCGCCCGCGTTTGTCACGCGTTCGCACGGCTGGTGCGAAGGATCTTGAATGAATCAGGAATCCAGGAAATCAGGAAATTCCAATCCGGGTAGCGCATGCGTCTCGCGTGCTGGGTTCGGCCTCCGCTCCGAAACGAACTTTAGTCCGCGTGCGCGTGAGCAAACTGTCGCGCACGCGCGATGCCCATTCCCCTGCCGCGGAACCAGCGATAGATCCCGTTCAGCGGGCTGATCGGAACACCCGCGACGTAAAACACGAGAATCAGGAAATAAACCGCCGTCGTTCGATATGGCCCGTGCTTCAGGTAAGCGCGCGGGCTGCACCGAATTTCGTCGCGCAGTTGTACCATCCGCCCGCGGCTTCGCAGCGCGCGATAGATTTCCGCGTCTTCGAGAATCGGAACATCGCGATACCCGCCGAGTTGATTGAAAGTCTCGCGGCGGCAAAAAATGCCATGATCGCCCAGAGCAAAGCCAAACACTTCCACGCCGATATTTCCGACAGAATCGCTAATGCGATAAATGCGTTGCCGCTCCGGAAAACGCAGCCGGAAACAGCCGCCGACCGTGCGCCAGTCCGACAGCGCCTGCTCGATTTCGCGGAGCGAGTCGCGCGGCACTTCGAGATCCGCATGCAGAAACCAAAGCACGTTGCCGCGAGCAACGGACGCGCCGGCATTCATCTGCAAAGCACGGCCACGCGCCGCCGAGATAACCACGTCGGCCAGCGGCTCGGCGATTGATGCCGTCCCGTCGTGGCTTCCACCATCCACGACAATGATCTCGGCATCAGGAGCGACGTCCCGGAGGTGGAGAAGAAAACTTCGAATCAGCGGCGCTTCATTCAGCACCGGCAGAACGATCGAAAGGAATGGGGCTTTCACTAACATCGATATCGTGCCTCAAACACGCCTCGGCTTGAACTCAGATTTAAGGCTTGTGTTCAGTCCCGTAATTCCTGCTCAATCTCTCCGTTGTGTTAAGCGGAAATGAAGAGACAGCTCTGCGTCTCGGGGCCGCGCTCCTGATTGGAACCCTTTTCGGGTTGAACCGCGAGTTGCACGGGAAACCAGCCGGCCTGAGGACCCATGCCCTCGTCTGTCTCGGCGCGGCTGTCGCCACGGTTATCGTGCTCAGGTCGCCCGCGGCCTCTTTGACCGTTGCCGACCAAAACGCCATCGGCCGCGTCGTTCAGGGCATCCTGACGGGCGTCGGATTCCTGGGCGCCGGAGTAATTTTGCGCGATCCCGCCGGCCACGTTACCGGTCTCACCACCGCCGCGACGATTTGGATGTGCGCCGTGCTGGGGATCGTCTGCGGACTGGGTTACTGGTTTGTCCTGGGAATTACCTTTGCTCTCACTGCGGTCACCTTGCTTCTAGGTCGTCCCTTGGAACGCCTGGCCGAACGGTTATTCCACCGCCACGCTTCCAACCCGCCGGACCACAGCGTTTAGGCTCTGATCCGCGGGCAAAATACGACGTGGCGAGTACGTTCTTGTCTGGTGGAAAGAGGATCGTTGGCCGCGTCATGTTCATGTTTGCGGAAATCTCACACAAAGGACGCAAAGGATCACGACGGTGGGATGGGATAATCTGGAACCCAGGAATCCAAGAGATCGGATCGAATTCCGTGTGTCTGTTCCGGGCTTCCTGACTTCCAGATTCTATTCTTTGTGTCCCTTCGTGACCTTTGTGTGAGGTCCATCACAACCTCACGGCAAACTCCGCTTCCTCAAACAAACGCGGTAGACCCAGGCGATGAAGAGCAGTTGGAACGGGAGTCGCGCCCAGAGCATCCAGACCGGCAAGGCATGTCCGCCGATGTTCATGCCGGTGGAGATGGCGTGAATGTTGGCGGGGAAGACGGCGATCAGTAAGGCAATCAGCCACCAGCCTGCGGCGCGGCGGGTGGCGCGAAAGCAAACGCCGAGGCCGCCGAGGATTTCCGCGACGCCGCTCAATGCCACGATGGCGGCGGGGCCAGAGGAGATAGGAGGGCATGATCGCGAGGTAGGGCGCAGGCGAGACCAAATGACCGATGCCGGCGAAGATGAAGAACAGCGCGAGCGCGCCGCGCGAAACAGCAGCCATCGCGAAGGTTACTCGAGCCGATTCCCAGCGAGGCCGGAAGACACGGGAAGGTCGAAGTAGAAATTGCTGCCCGCGCCGACGGTGCTGGTGACGCCGATGGTTCCGCCATGGGCGGTAACGATCGCCTTGACGATGGCCAGGCCGAGGCCCGCGCCGCGGCGATCGGCGGAATCGGCCTGCCAGAAACGATCGAAAATCCGTTCCAGATTTTCCGGGGAAATGCCGGGCCCGGAATCGATCACGGAAAAGCGGACCGTTTCGTCACCGCGCACCGCGGTCACGCGCACCTCGCTGCTGGCGCCGCTGAATTTCACCGCGTTCACGATGAGGTTCGAAAAGACGCGCAGGATGCGCTCGTAATCGGCGAGCACGGGCGAAAGGCCTGGTTCGCATTCGGCGATTAAGCGAATCTGATGACGCAACGCCAGCGGCCCCGACATTTGGATCGCGTCGTCGACCAGGGTTTGCGCGCTCAACGGTTTCGGATGAACCGACATCCTGCCGGCCTCGATCTTCGCCACTTCGAGCAGGTCGTCGATAAGAAGGCCCATCAGGTCGACGGCGCCCTGTACCCGCTCGAGCAGGTGCGTGTTCTCTTTCGCATCGGGGGCTTCCGCCACCAACTGCGCTCCCATCTTGATGAAGTTCAACGGCGTCCGGAGATCGTGCGCCACCACCGCCAGCACTTCTTCGCGGGAACGGACTGCGTCCTGCGCGACGCGCACCGCAGAACGCAATTTGATTTCGCGCATCGCGGAAGCGGCCAGCTCCGTCAGGATTTCGATATCGAGCGCCGACCAGGCGCGCGGCGCGAAATCGATCGCGCAAAAACTTCCGATTGCTTGGCCGTCGTCGGTGATAAGCGGAATGCCCGCGTAAGCGCGCACCCCGAGCGATTGCACCGTCGGGATTTCGCGGAAGACCGGGTCCGCCATCGTGTCGTCAATGACGAGCGGCGCCGACGAGACGATCGCGTGATGACAAAAGGTGCGCCCTTCGAGTTGTCGCTCGGAAGCTAGAGGCTCGCCGAAGCCGAAACAACTCTTGTAGAAATCGCGCGTCTGATCGACCAGCGAGATGAACGTCGACGGCACCCCGATCAATTTCGCCGCCAGCCTGGTCAAGCGATCAAAACTTTCTTCCGGCAGCGTATCGAGCAACCCGGTTTGCAAGACCGCCTCGAGCCGCTGCCGATCAGCGATGGCAGCTTGGGGGTCGACTGTTGGTGACGGCGTCATCGCGGTTTTGGGCGCGGAGACTGGAATGGTTGGAAGCTGAATGGCCAAGAGGAAGTTCTCAAACGTTGCCCCCGGATTCTCCCGGACGCATTGGCGAGTATATCACTCCATTCACTATCGCCCTAGTCGATGAATTCGGTTTTCCAAATCGCTCCGATCGATTGGAATTGGGGCGGCTTCAGCGCCTTCCTCGACATCCGCGAAATCCAGGTCGACCGCGGCGACAACAAAGGCTTCGTCGCGCTCGCCTTCGACGCCACCCCCGGCTACATCGACACGACACCCTTCCCCGCCGCGCCCGTGAAATGGACGTACCAAGCCATCTACCGCTTCGGCGACTCCCGCGTCGGGCAGTGGAGCAAACCGGTGGGCGTGACGGTTGGCGGGTGAAAACCCCGCGCCAGCATCGATCGAAAGTTCAAGCGTTCTAAACCGCGCTAGGGGGCCGGGCTTAGCTTCAGCCAAACCGCGAACGCTTACCGGCACGCTTGAGCAGTATAACCCTAATCAACCCTATCCTTTTCAGGAACGTTTAGTTACTATCCACACACTACACTTGGTAATATCTCGCTTTTTAGACATCGTGTGAACCATTACCGTTTATTACTGGATAGTAATACTACACGTGTTTGCCTTCCTTCGATCTGCGCTGTCTCTCGTGCTCGTTCTCCACGTTCCGCTTCCGGCGACAATGATGCTCAGTGTCGCCGGAGCTGCGATTCGCGGTGAGCGGCATACAAACGACCGCCCTCTATTAGTTAGAGGAAGAGCAAGAGTGATTAATAGGCATTTTACCGGCGGGCTCAGTCCGGGTTCGGCACACCAGGATTGGACCTCGATCCTTGCGGAGCGTGCTGGCAAGATGGGCGTAGATGGGTCAAAGGCAGAACGCTCCTCGGCGCATGTGGCGAATATCTCTGGATTATCGGCTGATGAATAATCAAATAGACGGCGACAGCACTCTAGAGCGAGCAAAGAGTTCCTAGGGGAAATGATACCAAACAGCGCCGACAGATTAGTGCTTGACCAAATATTCGAGGCTGCTATCAGTTTAACGTTAAACACAAGGAAATATTATGAAAGCTCGCTCCCCACGCTCCGCTTCCGGCGACAATGATGCTCAGTCTCGCCGGAGCCGCGTATCGCAATCGGACGTACCTGCGTATTCGCTGGATCAGGCCCTGCGCATCGCCCAAGCGATTGCTGAAAACTACGCGTCGAAGCCGACGGCCCCTTTAGACGTGGCTGCTGCGCTCACACTATCGCCAGCTTCGAGTCAGTTTCGTATGATGTGTGGTGCATCTATCGCGTACGGGTTGACTGACGGCGGGTACAACTCTTCACAAATCGAAGTGACCGCGCTTGGCCGCAGAATCGTCGCGCCGACGATCGATGGTGACGACATTATCGCCCGTCGAGAAGCAGCGCTGCGACCGCGTGTTTTACGTGACTTCCTTTCGCATTATGACGGCAACAAATTTCCGCGTGATGAAATTGCGGTGAATGTCCTCACAGGAATGGATGTTCCGCGGGACTCAGCCAAGCGGACATTGGACTTGATACGTGAGACAGGGAAAGCGGTTGGATTTTTCCGCGAGATCAAAGGGGCGACGTACGTCACGTTAGGGGGCAGCGGTTCCCCTGCCGCACCGGAAGAGCCGAGCGCGCCGGATATGCGGGAAGCGGCGATCCCTAGATCTACTGATCTCCCGGTGCCGGCCACCAAGGCGAGCGCAGCGGAGAATCGAAAGGTTTTCATTACCCATGGCAAGGACAAGTCGTTCCTCGATTCACTCAAGAGTTTGCTGGTTTTTGGGGAACTAGAGCCCGTTGTTTCAGTGGAACGCGAATCCGTCTCGCAGCCGGTTCCAGACAAAGTGATGGGAGATATGCGTCAGTGCAGCGCTGCTATCATTCACGTAGACGCCGAGCAAAAGTTAATGAGGCAAGACGGCGCGGTTCAAATCATGTTAAACTCGAACGTCCTAATCGAAATCGGCGCGGCCATGGCGCTCTATGACCGTCGGTTTATTCTCTTGGTTAAGGAAGGCGTAACGCTGCCATCGAATCTCCAAGGACTATTTGTCGTGACCTACTCGGGTGAAAAAATGGATGGCGATACCACCATTCGGATGCTCAAGGCAATTCAGGATATCAAGAATCACCCGTCTCCGCAGCGTGCCGAATGAAACTTAAAAAGAAGAGCTGGAGCGAAATGACTTTTCGCTCCAGCCCCCAAATCTCACCCGTGTAGCTCAACCGGAAAGAGCAACGCATAGCCGACGTCAAGGCAGTGATGCGTGGTTGGTGGTTCAAGTCCCCCACGGGTGGCTACAAGATTACTTAGCAGTCCCTGGGCCGCAAGTCCCACCGCCAGCCTTGGCGCGCGAGAGTCACCAGTGGTAGCGGGCGTACTAATCCGACAACGACGTCACAGCAATGGTGGTGTGACTTTCTTCGCTGTTGTCGAAACCGGGAGACAAGGCAGAAGTCAGAGATCAGAGATCAGAGATCTGAGGTCTAAGGTCAGAGGGAATTTCATTGCTGTGGCGGAGGTCAGCGCTGGACCTTCTTCGCTGGACTCAGGTGACGCTCAGGTTCGGGGCGCGGTATGATTCGCGAGTAGTGACGGGGATGTTGCAATCGGCGGTAGAGTTCCGCTTGGTTTTCCTCCCACCGGAAAGGGGGGTCACCCTTGACCGGCCCCCAGACCAAACGTCCGGAGTTTCGCCAGTTATCCAGCAGGATGCCCTGCTCAAAAGGCTGCCCTCGGGCGGTGACCGCGATGACGTTGTGCTCGTCGAAAGCTCCCGGAGCACATTCGGCCCAATGTAACTCGAGCGTTCGCAGCTTCAGCGCATCCAACCGAAGTAAGAGCTCGTTAGCGTATTGAAAACAGTGTCCGGCTTTTCTTGCTCCGATGTTGATAAGAAAACTCTGCACGGTCGCCGGCCGCACCATCCGCCACTCTTCGGCGAGCTGCCGGCCCGTGGTGTAGGCGGTGAAGGCGACGCGCCGGGCTTCGTCAGGACTAACACTGGGGGAAAGTTTAACAAGGCCCGCCGTCAAGGCCGGGTCGTGCTCGGAAGTGGCGGGGACCACGTCGCCTCCCCAAAAACTTGCGTTAGTTGAAGGCGCGCAGACGGCGAGCGCCATCGCGGTGGCGCTGGCGACTATGGCAGTGTTGGAGCGAAGACGCGTAAACATCCGATGTATTTGGTTAGCACTCATGGCAGCAGAGTCACGTTTGTGGTGCTGTGAGCTTCTTCGGTGTGGCCGAGGCCGGCGCCGGAGGTGTCGTGAGTGGCACGGGTGACGACGAGCCGGCCGCCAGCGCGTTGGTAGGTGCGCGCGTCGTGTTCGTGGATGCGGAACCCAATGAGGAATCTGCTGAACTTCGCCTGGACATCGCGCTCCATCGCCAGGGGCACGCCGTCCTCATCGAGCCAGAGTTTTAGGTAGGTCTCGGAACTTTTCAGCGCCTTGCGCTCTTCTTCGTCGAGGCCAAGCTCGATGCGAAAGACGAGGACCCGTGCTGGTTTGCCCTGGTAGTTTTCGCGTTTGTCTTCGCGCAGTTCGGATTTCTCCAGAGCGCGACGAAGCCCATCGGCGGCGTCGAGGAGATTGAGCGCTTGCGCCGGCTCGAGCGCTTTGAGCGTGGCGAGATCGGATCGCGGCGCGTCAGGGTTCGCCACTTCGTTCCAGGCCGCTTTGCGTGATTGCCGGATTTGGTCGGGGGACCAGCTCAGTTTCAAACCGTCAGGACCGTTCTCCACGATGACGGTGCTGACGCTCTCCGATTGTTTTTGTT
>JBEEHT010000004.1:0-6975 GCA_041167545.1 Verrucomicrobiota bacterium | reverse complement strand
TGGAACTTTCAGCAACCGGTCCCATATGAGATATAAAGCCGTCGAAACCCAACTCCGCCTGCTGACTTTGCAGCTCGATAATTGGAAAAAGCTGCACGACTTGATCACGTACGGTCTCGACAAAGCCAGGCCGATTATTTCCGCGGAGCAGGAGCGCCAGTTCACGGAAATCCGGGCGAATCTTTTGCAGGAGACCGAGCATGTTTTTGGCGCCTTGGGCGTATTGGCGGATCTTTCCGGCCGGGCGATGAATGTCCTTCAGCGCTGCGTCTCGGTCCGCGGTGTCCGCGAACTGACGAACGAAGAAGTCCGGCGTCTGGAGTCGGAGTGGAACGGCGTTTTCACCAAGCTCGGTGTCGTGCAGGGCCAATTAAAGTCCCGGCGCAAAGTGCTCGGCGAACAGAACGCGGTCTCGTATTACCTAAGCCGCATCTTCAGCCGGCCCGCGACCACTTAGTTTGGAGCCGGCCTGCCCTCAGGCCGATGACGAAGCGCGTCGATGTCGGACTCCCGGCCTGAGGGCAGACCGGCTCCAATTACAAATTTGTTGCAATTACGTCCCTCCATCTTAATGCCGGGACACGATTCCCTTATGATATGCCAAAGCTCACCAAGAGGGACATCGTTGTGGCCATCAGCAATCAGACCGGCATGGTGCAGCACGACGTATTCGACGTCGTGCAGCGAACGCTCGACCACATTACGAACAGTTTGGCGAACAACGTCGCGGTCGAACTGCGTAATTTTGGAGTGTTCCAGCCGCGCCTGACCAAACCGCGCGTGGGTCGCAACCCGAACGAACCGGGCAGCAGTTTTGTGATTCCGTCTCGCGCCACGGTGAAATTCAAGGCCGGCAAGATCATGCGCCAGCGCGTGGAAAAACTTTCGCGCGAATTAAAGGAAGCTTCCGAAAAAGCGACGGCAGAAAAGGAAGCGGCGAGCGCAGCGAGCGCCCCACAAACTAATTAAGATCGAGACGCCGGTTCGGGCTCCAAGAGGAGGCTTTGAATCGATTCCTCGAGCCGATCGAAGTTGATCGGCTTGGTCAGGTGCTCGGAGAAACCCGCCGCCCGCGCGCGGCTAACGTCGTTCTCCATGCCGAACCCGCTTAACGCGATGCCGCGAAGACCTTTCGTCGTGCTTAATTCCTGCATCAGCTCGTAGCCCGAGCGATCCGGCAAACCGATGTCGCTGATCACGAGATCGAATTCCTGGCGCTTCGTCTTTGCGACCGCCTGATCCGCAGTGTGGGCAACGGTCACCCGATAGCCGCGCCGTTCCAGCATCATCTTCATGCCGGTACAAGTGTCCAAGTGATCGTCCACCACCAGGACACGCGGGCCCGGTCCCTTCGCCGGTTCTTCCTGCGCTTGTTCTCCTTTCGGCGCTTTCTTGCCGCCATCGACCGGAACTGCGGCGGGCGTCGCGATCGCGGACAGCGTCACGATGAAGGTGGCGCCGCGATCCTTTCCGCGGCTCTCGGCTTTGATCGTTCCGCCATGCGCGCTCACCATCGCCTTTGAGATCGCCAGGCCGAGTCCGAGCCCGCCGAAGCGACGCGTGATCGAGCTTTGGCCCTGCTCGAACGCATTGAAGATTCTGTCCATTTGGTCCGGTTCGATGCCGATGCCGGTGTCCGTCGTCCGAATCTCGATCTTGTCCGGCGAAGGGTTCAACGTCTCGATCACGATCCGTCCCTCGGCCGGAGTAAATTTCACGCTGTTCTTGATCAGGTTCCAAAAGACCTGCTGCAACCGCGCCGGATCGCCTTCGACGAATGCGTGCTCAGCGCGAAGGCGGAACTCGATCTTCAAATCCTTCGCGGCAATGTCTTCGCGGCAGATTTCGTAAGAGCGATGGAGAATCTCGTGCACGCTCGCGCTTTCCAGGCTGAGCTGGAGCTTGCCTTTCGAAATGCGGGTGACATCGAGCAGGTCGTCGATCAAGCGCGCTTCGAGCTCCACGTTGCGCCGGATCACTTCGAGGGCGCGGCGGATCTCGGGCGTATCCGGCGCGTTCGCCTCCAGCTCGCCGACCATCGCGATGACGGGCGAGAGCGGGTTGCGCAACTCATGTGAGAGCAGCGCGAGGAACTGGTCCTTTGCCGCATTCGCGCCGATCAATTCCTGGCGCAGGGTCACGTCGCGCGTTTTGTCTTCCACCAGATAAAGCACGCCCTGAATGGTCTGCTCCGAACCCTGGAGCCGCAGCAGATTCACATTCACAAAACGCGTCATTCCATCGCGATCGATGAACGGCTGCTCCACGAGTTGAAACGGCGCGCCAAAACTCAGGACCCGTTCGATCGCGTCGCCGGGCGCGATTTTCACGTCTTCGTAGCCCGCATCGTAGATGTCGGTAGCGTCTGGTAACTCGCCGAAACGCTTGGCCATGTCGCTGAAGGCCTGGTTGGCCTGAAGGAAATGCCGCGACTCCGGGTCCACCAGGGCGATGCCGCTCGGCATGTTCGCCAGGATCTTTTCGTTGAAAATAACTTCGCGCTCGATCCGCCGCGCTGCTTCAGCCTGGCGCCGCGCCACCTTGCCGGCGAGCCAGGCCGCCACCGCCGTCACCACAATCAGCCACAAGGCCGGAATGGTGATCTGGTCCAAAAGATCTCGGACCGGTTTGTAAGCGACGGCCTTCGGTTGTTCGACCACCGTCATCCAGCCCGTGTTTTCCACTGGCGTGAAGGAATAGAGAATTCCATCCCGTTCGATGGAGCCGCTCTTGAGTTTTCGCATCTCTTCGATACGGCTGGCCCACTGCGGTGTGACCGGCTCCGTGTTCGGCGCGAAGTTCTGGCCGAAAAGCGCTCGGCCGGTTTGATCGACCACCTGGCAGATCGCCTGATCCGCGAAATCGATCGACGATAAGCGACGCCCCATTCGCTCCACCAGGACCGAGACGCCGAGGTATCCCACGATCGCTCCTTCGGATGTCCGGACCGCTCCGACGATGTCGGTGGACATGCGGCTATCCGGCAAGCGCGGGTGGACCGGCGAAACAAAAACGTCCGGCGATCCCATCGCGCCCTCGCGCCAAAGGGCCGGCGAAAATTCCTGGGCGACGTCGGCCGGGATCTCCGGCAACGAAGCGATGAGCCGGCCGTCCGCGCCGGCGAGGAACATGCCATCGATCCGCGGGTGCGAATAAAAGGTCTGCGTCAGCCATTGTTTCGCCGCGGTCTCTGGACTGGGCGTTGCCAGCATCTTTGCGACGTCGGGCTGGGCTTGGTAATACTCGATCACGCTGCCGGTGCGGCTCAGGTCGTCGCCCACCAGATGGGCCACGAGTTGCACGAAGGTCTGCCGATCGTGGAGGATTTTTGATTCAAGCGTTTTGGTCAGGACCGTGTAAGAAACGACCAGCATCAGGATCGAGGGGAACCAGCCCGCGAGCAGGATCGCGATGACGATGTTGTAGCGCTGCAGCCGGTCGCGATCGCGCCGCTTGAGATGGGACAAAAATGGAATCGCCGTGAGCCAGGACATCGCGCAGGAAAAACTCGGCTCTCTCTACCGTTGCGGCAAGGCCCGAAATGTTTTCGCTTTCAACGGCGTTTACTCGGCGGCGGCGATGGCCAGATTGAGTTCTCGCGCCTGAGCATGGAGCGCCTTCACCTCGGCCAGGCTCATTTTATCCGGCGGGGCGTGATTGAGGAGCTTCCGGATTTCGCCGACGCCGGCGCGGATTTTTTCGAAGAGAGGCGTATGCGCGACGGCGGGTGGAAGCGTCTTTGTTTCTTCGGCGAAATAATTGATGAGGTCGCGCTGCCAAAGAACGGCGGCGCGTTGCGGCGTGTAGTTGGCTTCGACGGCGCCGGAAGTGATTTCGAGACCGCGCAACCAGCCGCCGAGGCTGATGAGGTGCGCCATTTTTTGATCGCGCAACTCGCCCATTGCCTGCTCGACATCCTTCTGCGTGGAAATCAGTTCGCGGCGCACCGCTGCCCAGTCGCCCTTCTTCCCCAGCTCCGTCAGGCTCGCGCTATGACGCATGACGCGATCGCCCACGCCGAGACTCCGCGCCTGGCGGAGCAAGACGCGGCCGAGATCTTCCACCAGATTTTTCTTCTGGCATTCTACGATTAGAAAGCCGTCAGCGATCAACCCGCCGAAGACCATTCCCATTTGCTCGCGGCCGGAGTGCGTCGCCTGGGGGAATTCACGCTTGAGTTGCTCGAAGGGGAGCGGCTTGAGATCGTCGAGCTGCTGAAAGATGTCGGCCACCGAGGGGGCTGTGTAGGGATTTACTCCGAGTTCCTCGCGCTGATAATCGGCTGCGTTGGGAGTTTGCTCCTGGGCGAAAAGAGACGCCGGAGCCGGCGCGCCCATGAGCGCTACTAATAATAGAGGCAGGTTCAGCCGGGCGAAGGAGAGAGCTTTCATTCCCCTTGTGAATCGAGCCATCAGTCGCCGCCGCTTGCATTCTCCACACCGCCTCCGCTCCGCCGCGCCAAATCAGTTTGGTTTTGTCGTCATTTTTCCGGCCGAAATGTGTCCGCTTTGAACGGGCAAACCCCCCATTTTTGATTTGACGGATGCAGTGGAAGCGGCATCATGTCGCCCTGCCGCCCTTCTAATGGCGGCAGTTTCTCTAACCCGTTATGCAAGGAAGTGTTGCCTCTATCATCTGGACCATTTGCTACACCAGCGTTCTGGTCGGCCTCTCCGCTTACGGGATTCACCGTTATGTGATCATTTACCTCTTCCTGAAGCATCGGAAGCGGGGCGTGGTCCCGGTGGGCCACTTCGATGAATTGCCGAAGGTGACGATGCAGTTGCCGATCTTCAACGAAGTCTATGTCGTCGAGCGGCTGCTGAAATCGGTCAGCGAAATCGATTACCCCAAGGACCTCCTCCAGATCCAGGTTCTCGATGATTCCACCGATGACACGCGGGAATTGACCGGCCGCTGCGTGCGGGAATTGCAAGGGCGCGGGTTCAACGTGGAGCTGATCCACCGCACCGATCGCACCGGCTTCAAGGCGGGCGCGCTCGAGACCGGCCTCGCTTCCGCCGAGAGCGATTTCGTCTGCATTCTCGATGCCGATTTCGTCCCGAATCCCGATCTCCTGCAAAAAACGATTCATTTTTTCACCGACCCGACGGTCGGCATGATCCAGACGCGCTGGGGCCATTTAAACCGCGGTTATTCCTTGCTCACTCGCGTGCAGGCGATGTTCCTCGACGGTCATCTTCTCCTGGAGCAAACGGCGCGCAGCCGGAGCGGGCGATTCTTTAATTTCAATGGGACAGCCGGTTTGTGGCGCCGGTCATGCATCGACGAGGCGGGTGGCTGGCAACACGATACCCTGACGGAAGATCTCGATTTGAGTTACCGGGCGCAGCTCGCCGGCTGGAAATTCATTTTTCTCCCGGACGTGATCACGCCGGCGGAGTTGCCCGTAGATATGAACGGCTTCAAGTCCCAGCAACATCGCTGGACGAAGGGTTCAGTCCAAACCTGCAAAAAACTGCTTCCCACCATCTGGCGCAGCGAACTCCCGCTCACGATAAAAATCGAGGCGACCGCCCATTTAACCTCAAACTTCGCATACCTTTTGCTAGCTTGTTTGTGCGTGCTTCTCCATCCCTCAACTGGTGGGCCGCAAACAGGCTGGCTTCGGACCTTCCTCGTCGACGCGCCGATCTTTCTGACCGCGTCGGTCTCCGTCGCTGTCTTCTATATATGTGCGCAACGCGAACTGAATCCGCGCACCTGGATGAAGGAAATCCTGCTGCTGCCCGCGCTCCTCGCGCTTGGCGTCGGCCTTTCGCTCAATAACGCGCGCGCGGTCCTCGAGGCCGTCTTCAATCACAAATCGGAATTCGCCCGGACGCCGAAATACGGGATCGAGCGCAAATCGCAGCCGTGGCGCACCTGCAAATACATGCCGCTCAAATCGCTGCTTCCGATCGCCGAAATGGCTTTCGCGCTTTATTTCACTTACTTCGTTTGGTTCGCGATTCAGCACGGCCAGTTCATCTCTGTCCCGTTCCTGGCCATGTTCCAGATTGGGTTCCTTTACGTTTCGCTTTCGTCGCTCGGCCAGTGGTTTCCCAGGATGAGCGTCGGCGCTCAACGTCCGGCCGAGATCACAATTCCTGCGTGACAACGGGCTCTTTTGGACTAAGAGCCCGAGTGATGTTTCGCTTCTCGTTGGTTCTGGTCGCGTTGCTTTCGCTCGCCCCGGCCCTCCGCGCGGACGGTCCCAGCCGCGTCATCATCAGTGTGAAGGACCAGAAACTCATGCTGATGGAGAACGGAGCGAAGCTTGCGACCTATCCCGTTTCAACTTCCAAATTCGGATTGGGCGATAGTTGGGGACGAATGACTACGCCGCTCGGTTTCCTCCAAGTCGCCGAGAAAATCGGCGATCACGCGCCGGTCGGCGCCGTCTTCCGCAACCGCCGTTTTACCGGCGAGATCATCAAGCCGAATGCTCCCGGTCGCGATCCGGTCATCACGCGCATCATTTGGCTGCGCGGCCTCCAGGCTTCCAACGCGCACGCCTTCAGCCGCTGCATTTACATTCACGGAACGCCCGAGGAAAAAACGATTGGCCGGCCCGCCAGCTACGGATGTATCCGGATGAAGTCGAGCGATGTGGCTGCGCTCTACGCTCAACTGCCGCTCGGAGCCATCGTAGAAATCGTATCCGACAGGTTGCCAAAAATTCCGAAAGCGGCTCCCGGGACAGTCTTCACTGCTACCGAAGCGCCAAAGCCGGTGGTAGAAAAAGTCGAAGAGCCGGCGGCGCCAGAAAAGCCAGCGGAGCCCGTTCGCAAGAACGTCAAGGGGGACGAGCGACCGCACTTCGGCCGCAGCGCGTAATTCCCGCGGGTTCGATTGCTCGCCGGCGCGATCGCGTCTTGACACCATCGCGGCTCGACGCGACCCTCCACGCTCACAAAATTTCCTCATGGCTAACACAAAATCCGCCGCCAAACGCGCCCGTCAGACAACCGT
>JBEEHT010000003.1:0-61849 GCA_041167545.1 Verrucomicrobiota bacterium | reverse complement strand
CCACTTGCTCACAGGGCTCTGGCATTCGCGTGCTCGCCACCGGGAATGCTTCCGTCACGCCGAGCGTCAACGACGCTACGATCAGCAATAACATCATCACGAACTTCCCGCTCGGGGGCGGCATCTTTATGATTGGGTCAAACGCGGCCGTGGGTTCGCCTCAGATGACGTTCGGCATTCCAAACGATGCGAGCAACCTTCTCTCGATCACCGGCAACCGCATTGCGGGGGCGAGCTCCGCCAACAAGATGAACACGAACGCCATTCAGGTCGGCATTAATGGCATTGCGCGCGGAAATTGGGAAATGGTCAACAACGGCACGGTTGCTAACCCCATCACCAACATAGCTGGAAACGTTATCTCCACCTCCGTCCTCGGTAACTCCACCGCCACGGTGAACATTTCCAGCAACCGCATCGTCGCGAATCACACTCCTAATTTCGGTGGCCCCATCGGCATCAGCACCGGTGTCGGCGAAACCTTCACCACCGCCGATACCCCCTCGCTAACGCTGATCGTCGACAGCAACAACGTGAGCGGCACCGACGGAAATGGAATCAAAGTTCTCGGTGGTGAAGCCCAAGGCACGATGAACGTTAGGATCAGTAACAACACCGTCGCCGCGCCGGTAGCCACTGCCCTTCGCCAGGGCATCCGCCTCGATGCCGGCTCTGCGACCGCTGGCACCGACAACGATATCTGCGCGCAGATAACCGGTAACACCACTGCCGGCAGCAGCGACGGTTTCGACACTGCGCCCGGGATCGCGTTGCGCAAGCAGGGGACGAGCACCACCGTCAATGCCTTCGGTATTGAAGGGATGGCCGCGACCTCCAGCCCGGGCGTCGAAAACTACGTCGGCGGCCTGAACACGAGCGCGAACGGTACGGCCGGAGGGGGAGGCACGAACGGCGTCATTCTCATCAGCGCCACGAGTGGATTCACCAATTGTTCAGCAGCGCCGCTGCTCTTAATGCCCGGTGGCGTGCAAGCCGTCACGTCGACACCTAACGAGGCATTGCTCAGCCAGGCGGCTCTTGAAAAAACGGTGACCGTTGCCCTCCGGCGGTGGACAGCCTCCGGTTTGAGCAAAGAGCAGGTTGCGATTTTGCGCAGCTTGAAGTTTGAAGTAGCCGACCTGCCCAGCCTCAAGCTCGGCGAAGCAAACGGCGATCGCATTCGCGTCAGTAGGAACGCCGGCGGAAATGGCTGGTTCATCAGTTCCGCCCAGGACGACAAGCAGTTTACTAAGTCTATCTCAGCTACTCGCAGCTATACCGAGGCCATGAGTGCGCCGGCTGGCCGCGTTGACCTTCTTACCACCATCATGCACGAGATGGGTCATGCCCTTGGTCTGCCAGACAGTTACGACGCGAAGGATCGCGACAAGGTGATGTATGGCTTCCTGACCAACGGCGAGCGCCGCGTTCCCGCGATGGGTGATGCGCTGGGCGCCAGGCCGAACGTGCACGCAGGGCCTCAATACCTCAACTCAGGTTCGGCCGTGAACATTGGTGATATCCCGCCCGGAAAAACGGTCGTTGTTACCTTCTCGGTTCAGGTCGAGAACCCGCTGGTGCCGGCAAACACAACCCAGATCTCCAATCAGGGCACCGTCAGTGGAGCTAACTTCGCCAGCAAGCTTACCGACGATCCGAATGTCGGCGGCGCCACCGACCCGACCATCACTCTTCTCTGTGGCAATCCAGTTACCGTCGCTACAAACGCCGACAGTGGCGCGGGCTCGTTACGTCAGGCGCTTGTCGATGTCTGCGATGGCGGCACGATCAACTTCGCTGCGGGACTTAATGGGCAGACGATCCTGCTCACCACCGGCGAGCTTCTGATCAACAAGAACGTCACGATCAACGGGCCGAACGCGGCTCTGCTCACTGTCAGTGGCAATAATACCAGCCGCGTCTTTGAGATTACGTCCGGAAAGATCGTGACCATCTCTGGCCTAACGATTGCCAACGGCAGCGCCACCGGCGGGGTGTTACCCGGAAGCGAAGGCGGCGGCATCCTCAACGATCACGGAACCCTGACGCTCACGAATTGCGTGTTGAGCGGGAACGTTGCTGCCGACAGCGGCGGCGCTCTCTTCAACTTTGGCTATCCAAGTGGCAGCGTCACGACGACGATCAAGGGCTGCACCTTCAGTGGGAACAGCGCGGTTAATGGCGGCGCCATCTACAACTACGGCGATGGCGGCACGGCCACGATGACTGTTCTCGAAAGCACGTTTAGTAACAATGCCGCCTCCGCCGTGGGCGGGGCCCTCGATAACTATGGCTCGGGTGCTTCAGGCAACGCGACCTTAAGAATCGTCAATTCGACCATCAGTGGGAACAGGAGCAACACAGACGGCGGCGGAATAAACAACACGAATAATGCCTCGCCCGCGACGGCGAGCACGACTCTGATAAACGTCACGGTCACCAACAATCGCGCTGACAATGATACCAGCAGTCCTGGCGCGGGCGGTGGCGCAGGAGGTGGCATCCGCGCAGTTGACGGAACGGTTACGCTCAAGAACACCATCGTCGCGGGTAATTTTAATGACGGCAGCCCGAGCACGACGGCGGACGACATCAACGGCTCGGTCAACGCGGATTACAGTTTCATCGGCAATACGACCGGAGCGACGATCGCGGGCGCGAACAATCTTAATGGCGATCCCAAGCTAGGTCCGCTCGCGAACAATGGCGGGCCCACCTCTACCCATGTCTTGCTTCCGGACTCGACGGCGCTCGATGCGGGCACCTCTTGGACGACGCTGACGACGGGCATCACGAACTCGCAGACGAACGTTGACGTTAATGATCCCAGCGCTCTTGCCATCGGTTCTGTGATCCTGATTGACACCGAGCAGATGACGATTACCGCCAAGGTGACCAACACTCTCACGGTCACGCGCGGCACGAACGCGACTACGCCTGCGGCGCATTCCAGTGGAGCAGGCGTGACTTCAGCCTTTGACCAGCGCGCCTATCCTCGAGTCGTGGATTCCGGGGACGTCGGTACGGTAGCGACGATCGATATGGGCGCGATCGAAGCTAACTACGTTATCACCGCTACCGCAGGCTCGGGACAATCGGCCACTGTAGGAAGCCAGTTCACCACCAATCTGCAAGCTACTGTAACCGAATCGACGGTGCCGGTAAGCGGCGTGGTAGTGACTTTCACCCCGCCAGGAGCAGGCGCGAGCGGCACCTTTAGTCCAGGCAATACGGCCACCACTAACGCATCGGGGGTTGCGACTGCTGATCCGTTTACCGCAAACGGCACCGCTGGCAGCTACAATGTCGCGGCGGCCGGCGCCAACATCCCGGGCTCTGCGACCTTTGCGCTGACTAACACGGGGGGCCCGGCAACGCAGTTCCTGGTAACAGCCCCTGCGAATGCGACGGCAGGGACGGCGTTCAGTATCACAGTGACGGCGCAGGATGGCTCCGGTAACACCGACGTCAACTATACGGGCACGGTTACCTTTACCAGGAGCGACAACGCCGCGGGCTCGGCTGCCCCAGGTAACTACACTTTTGTGGCGGGTGACAACGGCGTGCACACCTTTACCAATGGGGTGACGTTTGTGACCGCGGGCAATCAGACGGTGACTGCGACCGACGGTGCAAAGACCGGGACGAGCAATAACGTGTTGGTGGGTGCGGCTGGGGCGGATCATTTCTCGGTGGTTGCACCTGGAGGCGCAACCGCCGGCGCTTCGTTTAACTTCAGCGTTACCGCGGTGGATCAGTTTAATAATACAGCCACTAGCTATGGCGGGACGGTCCACTTCACCAGCAGCGACGGCGCGGCAAGTCTGCCGGCCGATTACACTTTTGTGGGCGGCGATAATGGAGCGCACATCTTCAGCGCTATCCTTAATACCGCAGGTAACCAGACGATCACCGCGACTCAGGGCGCGGTCACCGGAACAAGCAACACCATCGCCGTGGGAGCCGGAAGCGCGACCCATTTCTCAGTCACAGCTCCGGCAAGCGCGACGGCGGGGACCGCCTTCACCTTCTCGGTCACAGCGCTGGATGGATCCAATAATGTTGCGACCGGTTATACCGGCACCGTCCACTTTACTAAGAGCGACTCGGGCGCGGGCTCGGCAGTTCCAGCTGACTACACCTTTGTCGGCGGTGACAATGGCGCCCACACCTTTACCAACGGGGCGACCTTTGTCACCGCGGGCAACCAGACGATCACGGCAACCCAGGGCGGTGTCACTGGGACGAGTAATAACGTGGCGGTAGGTGCAGCGACCGCGGACCACTTCTCGGTGGTGGCGCCCGGAAGCGCCACGGCAGGCAGCGCCTTTACTTTCGCCGTCACGGCGCGGGATCAGTTCAATAACACCGCAACGGGCTACACCGGCACAGTGCACTTTACCAAGAGCGACTCAGGCGCAGGCTCAGCGGTTCCCGCTGACTATACCTTCCTCGCCGGCGATAACGGTGCGCACAGCTTTACTAACGGCGGGAAGTTTGTGACGGTCGGTAATCAGACCATCACCGCGACTCAGGGTGCAGTCACCGGGACGAGCACTAACGTGGCGGTAAGTGCGGCGGCCGCGAACCACTTCTCAGTCGTTGCACCCGGAAGCGCGAGCGCGGGGACTTCGTTCAATTTCTCGGTTACGGCGCTGGATCAATTCAATAACACAGACACCGGCTATACCGGCACGGTCCATTTCACCAGCAGCGATGGGGCCGCGAACCTGCCGGCCGACTACACATTTATTGGCGGCGACAGCGGCGCGCACACCTTCAGTGCCAAGTTAAATACAACCGGCAACCAGACCATCACTGCGACCCAGGGTGCGGTCACCGGAACGAGTAACACCGTTACGGTGGGAGCCGGGAGCGCGACCCACTTCGCCTTGGTCACGCCGGCAAGCGCCACCGCGGGCAGCGCCTTTACCTTCTCGGTCACGGCGCTGGATCAATTCAATAACACAGCAACCGGCTACACCGGCACCGTGCACTTCACAAAGAGCGACTCGGCCGCGGGCTCGGCGGTTCCGGCTGACTATACCTTTGTGGCCGGCGATAACGGATCGCACACCTTCACCAATGGAGCGATCTTTGTCACTGCCGGCAATCAGACCATCACCGCGACCGAGGGCGCAGTCACTGGAACGAGCAATAACGTGGCGGTAAGTGCGGCGGCCGCGAACCATTTCTCCGTGGTGGCGCCGGGAAGCGCAATGGCGGGCAGCGCCTTCACCTTCTCGGTCACGGCGCTGGATCAGTTCAATAACACGAACACGGCCTACACAGGCACAGTGCACTTCACCAAGAGCGACTCTGGTTCAGGCTCGGCTGTGCCGGCTGACTATACCTTTGTGGCTGGCGACAACGGAGCGCACAGCTTTACCAACGGGGCGACCTTTGTGACGGTGGGCAATCAAACGGTAACCGCGACCCAGGGTGCAGTGACTGGCACCAGCAATAACGTGGCGGTGAGTCCGGCGAACGCGACGCACTTCTCGGTCAGCGCGCCGGCGAGCGCGACGGCGGGAAGCGCCTTCAGCTTCACGGTAACGGCGCTGGATCAGTTTAATAACACCGCGACGGGCTATGCCGGCACGGTTAACTTCACCAGCACCGACGGCAGCGCAGTCTTGCCCGCCAACAGCACGCTGACCAATGGCGCCGGAACCTTCAGTGCCAACCTGAAGACAGCGGGCGGCCAGACAATCACCGCGAAAGACACAGTTAGCGCGTCAATCGCCGGGACAAGCAGCACAATCACGGTCAATGGCGGGGCCGCGACCCACTTTGCTGTCAGCGCCCCGGCCTCCGCTACCGCGGGAACTGCCTTTAACTTTACCGTCACCGCACTCGATCAGTTCAATAACACGGCGACGAGTTATGCCGGGACCGTCCACTTCAGCAGCACCGACAGCGCCGCGACCTTGCCGGCGAACAGCACGCTGGCCAGCGGCACCGGCACGTTCAGCGCCAACCTTAAGACCGCGGGCGCCCAGACCATCACGGCGACCGACACAGTCACGGCTTCAACCAATGGCACGAGCAACACTATCACGGTCAGCGCGGGAACGGCCACTCACTTCACCGTCACTGCTCCGGCCAACGTGCCGCTCAACAGCGCGTTCAACTTCACCGTGACCGCGCTCGACTCGTTCAATAACACGGCGACCGCGTATGCCGGCACGGTTCACTTCACCACCACCGATGGAGCGGCCGTCCTGCCAGCCGATAGCACGCTGACTAACGGCGCCGGCACCTTCAGCGCCACTCTCAAGACTCCTGGTCCGCAGACCATCACCGCCAAGGATACAGTTAACGCTTCCATTACCGGAACGAGCAACACGATCCTGGCGGGTAAGGTAACTCCGACAATCAGCACGACCGCGTCCGGCACAATCAACCTTGGTGGAAACGTCTCCGATTCCGCGGCGCTGGCGAGCGGATTCAGCCCGACCGGTTCAATCACCTTCAAGCTCTACGGACCGAACGATGGCACCTGCGGCAACGCGGCCGTCTTTACCTCCGCCGCAATCCCGGTGAGCGGGAACGCGACGTATAGCTCCGGCAACTTTACGCCTGCCACAGCCGGCACCTATCGCTGGATCGCGAGCTACAGCGGCGACACCAACAACAATGCGGTAGCCGGAACGTGCAATGACGCGAACGAATCGGTGGTCGTGAACAAGGGAAATCCCGCGATCAGCGGCACGGCAGCACCAGCTACTGGCAATATCGGAACGTCCTTCACCGATACCGCGACGCTTTCAGGTGGAAGCAGTCCTACCGGCACGATCACCTTCACCGTCCACGGACCTAACACCGATAATTGCGCTACGGCCATCTTTACCTCGACCAGGACTGTGGCCGGCAATGCCAACTATACCTCGGACGCCTTTACCGCGACCCAGCCCGGCACCTATAAGTTCCTGGCGACTTACAGCGGCGATGGCAACAATAACTCCATCGCGACGGTTTGCGGCGTCGCGAGCCAGACCTTTACAGTCAACGGCCCACCGCCTTCGCCGACGCCGACACCTACCGCGACCCCGGCCCAGGCCTTGAACATCTCCACCCGGATGCGGACAGAGCAGGGCGACAAGGCCATGATCGGCGGCTTCATCATTACCGGCAACGCGTCCAAATCATTGGTCCTGCGCGGAATCGGGCCATCGCTCTCCAGCTTCAACCTGAACGACCTGCTGCTCGATCCGGAGCTCGAACTGCGCGGACCTAGCAACAACCTGATCTTCAAGAACAAGAACTGGAAAGACGACCAGCGGCCACTCATCGAAGGAACCAACTTCCAGCCGAAGGACGACCGGGAGTCGGTGATCGTGATCACGCTTAACGCCGGGGCCTACACCGCGCTCCTGACCGGCAAGGACAACACCGAAGGCATAGGTCTGGTGGAAATCTACGATACCAATCCAGCCGCCGCCTCCGAGCTGGGTAACATCAGCACGCGCGGCATGGTCAGGACCGACGACAAGGTCATGATCGGCGGCTTCACCCTGGGCGGACCGAACAACGCCACCCGCATCGCAGTGCGCGGCCGCGGGCCATCGTTGAGCCAGTTTAATTTGAGCCCACTCCTGGCGAATCCGGTGCTGGAGTTGCGGAACGAGAACGGAACCATCATGGTCACCAACGATGACTGGCAGGACGATCCTGTCTCGGCCGCGAATCTCACGGCGAACGGCCTTGGGCTATCGGATCCGAAAGAGTCAGGCATCTTCATCTCGCTGACGCCGCCAGGACAATTCACCGCCATCCTCTCGGGCAAGAACGGCGGCATCGGCATCGGCCTCGTCGAAATCTACAACCTGAAATAGGTGGTAGCACGCCCCTTGCAGGGCGTGCAGTGAAACCCCGAAAGCTTTCGGAGTTGCTACAACACCCGATATGCTGGAATCGCTTCTTGTCGATCTAGGGTTCGCGATAATCGCGGTCGGTTTGATCTCGATGATCATGCCCATGCGATGGCTTGGTCTCGGCACGCGACGAAAGGGGGCCATGGCTGTCGTCGCCGGAGTGTTCCTCGAATTTGCCGCGGGGAACATGCTGGACTCCTTCCTCCTTTACCTCGGCCTGTTCATCGCGATCGCAGCAATGGTGTCGCTCATCCGGCCGATTCGGTTTCTCTACATCCAAAGCCGGCAAGTGGCGGCAATGGTTTTGGCAGGAGGACTCCTTCTTGTGATCGCCGCGCTCTTCCTGCCGGCGGGAACCGAGAAAGTGTCCACTCGTGGGACCAGGCTCGATGAATGGATGCCGCGTTTCCAGATCGCCGAGCAGCACACAATTCATATCGCCGCCAAGCCGGAAACTGCCTTCGCTGCAATCCACGCGGTGCGCGCGGACGAGATCTTTCTTTTTCGAACCCTGGTCGCTCTTCGCCGATGCGGCCAGAACGGACCGGAAAGCATCATGAACCCGCCGGAGGAAAAACCGCTGCTCGATGTCGCCACGCAAACGACGTTCGTCCTCCTGGCAGAGGAGCCGCTGCGGGAAATTGTGATCGGCACGGTCGCCGCCGCTCCTCGTGGGACACGGGCATCAGCGAGTGGGCTTACGCCCCAACTGTTCCGGCGAAAACTGCCGCCTGGCGTCGCGCTAGCGACCATGAATTTCCTTGTCCTGCCGGATGATCGCGGAGGATCGGCCATTTCCACCGAGACGCGCATTTACGCCAACAGCGAATCCGCGCTGCGTCGCTTCGTTATCTACTGGCGAGTCATCCATCCGGGAAGCGACATCATCCGCCGGATGTGGTTACGAGCCATCAAACAACGCGCGGAAGGAAGCGGCTAAGATATTTCAAGTGGGGCTGGCGTTACAGTTGCGAGCGGAATGGAATCATCAGCCACTCCGTCGTCCGC
The DNA here is from genome assembly GCA_041167545.1 of Verrucomicrobiota bacterium. Lineage (GTDB taxonomy): Bacteria > Verrucomicrobiota > Verrucomicrobiia > Chthoniobacterales > UBA10450 > AV80. Next base: position 52,964 of record JBEEHT010000003.1, on the reverse strand, counting down.
TCCCAGAGCGAACGATCCTTGAATTGCCGCAGGGTATACTCACGCGATTGCGCCAGGTCCTTCTCAAAGGTCTCCTCCATCATGTGGCTAAACCTTTCGTCGTAGACAACGACATCGATCTCTTCGTTGATCTCGGAAGATCTGGGATCGAGATTTGACGATCCGAACACGGAGAAGAATCCATCCACTACCATGGTCTTGGCGTGGATCATCGTCGGCTGATACTCAAAAATCTTCACCCCGCCTTCCAGGAGCCGGCCGTAAGCTGTCCGCCCCGCTGATTCGGTCATGGGCTGGTCGTTGTAAGGTCCCGGCAGGAGAAAACGGACGTCGACTTTTCTTTGCACTGCCTTAACGAGAAGATCGACCTGATCGTCAGAAGGTGTGCAGTACGGATTAGTGATCCAAATCCGTTTCTCGGCCGCAGCAAAGGCGACCGCTTGCACCATCGGAACCGGGGCCGCGGCCGAGAAGGAATGCGACTCCACTATCTGGGCCTTCAGTTCGCCGGCGGGAGACAGAGTGGGGAATTGTCCGGCGCCGGTCAGGGCTTCCCCGAATGTCTTCACCCAGTGGCTCTGAAAAGCGGCCTGCAGTTCGGCCACGATGGGACCTTCCAACCGAGCATGCAGATCGCGCCAATGGTATTTGTCCTGCGCATGGCCGCTCCATTTATCCGAAAACGCTGCGCTACCCGTGAACCCGACCTTTCCGTCAATGATGAGCATCCTGCGATGTGAGCGGCGATTCGCGCGATCCATCCGCCACGATTGAACCGGATGATAATAGGCAAACTTGCAGCCCGCGTCGGTCATCAGGCGCACGTCCGAGTTATCGAGATCCCAGCCTGACCCGATCCCATCGAGCAGGAGACGCACTTCCACTCCCGCGCGAGCGCGTTCGCAGAGCGCGTCACGAAATTGGCGGCCGGTCCCGTCAGATTTAAAAATATATGCGGCAAAGTTTACGGTTTTTTTCGCGGAACGAATCGCCTCGAGCATGGCCGGAAAGAATTGATCCCCGTTTTGGAGCAGCTCGATTTTGTTTCCCGGCTGCGGGACTGGATTGGTCAGGGCAAGGGCGGATCCGAAAAACTCCGGGGAGCTGACGGAAAAAGTGTGCTCGAGTTTATACTCGAGCGATGTGCGGCGGATGAAGAAGAGGCAAAAGATCAGGACGAGCGTGATAAAGAAGAGGCAGAGCCCGATCCACTCCGCGATCGCGAGCTTCCACCAGCGTTGATTGAGCCAATGTGAGGTGCGCGCGCGTTTTTTGGCCATGATGCGGGGATGACACTGAATCGTAGCGGCCCCCGCGCCCGGACGCTGCCTTCTAGCGCGCCTGCCCGGCCCCTTCGAGCGTCATCACCACATCGCGATCTTCGAAAGGAACGTGAGTGGACGCGGCAAACTTGAAAGCGGTTCGGCCGGAACGCACCTCTTTGATAGTGAAGAACACGGAGCGGGTCCGGATGGTGAAACCGAGCGTTAGGCCCACCTTCCGAAATCGCGCGTCGATATCTTTGACCCAATCCTTGAAGCGCTCCGGATTGAAGGTGCCCATGTCGCGGGTCAGGACTGAGTGCATCAAATTGCGGACGGCTTCGCGCTGCTCCTTCGGCCGGGAGTGCATCAGAATCATGGTGTCGGGTTGAGCAGAATGGGTGCCGGGTCTGCTCGCGCGTGTTCCCCATGGGCATGCGTCCTGCTCATAGAAACCATAATGTTGCCGCTCAAGCGCCAGTTCAGGCCGGATCGTTCTGCCTCGTTGCAAATGCCTTTGCGGAGGGCCTTCACCCTCATCGAGATCGTGATTGCTCTGGCCGTGCTCGGAGTAATGGCCGCCGGGGTTTATTTGGGATTCAACTCCATTAACACTTATGCCGTTAGTTCACGGCTCTACAGCGAGGCTCAAACTGCGGCGCAGAATCAAATCGACCTGGTCCTTTCGAAAGAGCCGTTCGACATCGCCGCAGCAAAAATCTCAGGAACTTTCGATCCTTGCTTGAGCAAAGTACCGGCCGAACTCATGACGACAAGTGAGCTCGACGCCTTGGCGGCGAGTGCTACTTGTGGTGTGACGTTTCCCACTCAAGCGCCGACGGCCACTCCGGCCAAAACCGACGCTTATTATCCTTATTACCCCTACTACAGAACAGCCGGCGGCCAGCCTCTCCAAAGGGAGGCGTTCATCTATCGCGATGCCGTGACAGGCACAATCCTGGTGACCGGCACCCTTACCTCCACGGTGATCGATACGGGAGCGACAATGGCGCCTTTCGCCGACCCGTCGCCAGGGGCAACGGCGAGTCCGCTCAACACCCGCAAGGCGAACGTTTCAGTGACCTATAACTTTCGGGGAAGAGACTACAGCGTGGCCATGAATACGCTCCGGACAGCAGACCAATGAAATTCAACCGCTCCTCTACCGATTCCAAGGCTGGCTTTACTTTTGCCGAAATGGGTGTTGCCGTGGGCGTGCTTGGACTTCTCGGCCTCGTGTTTTTCCAGGTTCTCCAGTCGGGACTTACCCTATCGGCTAAGAATACGGCGGTAAACGCTGCGCACGAAGAGGCTCGCCAGGGGGTTTTGAGATTAACGCGCGATATTCACGCCTCGGTGTCGGTTCCCCAGTTGCGGGATACAAGCTATAACGTAATCGATTCGACGCTCAGTCCAAGCGCATCCCCGAGCGCAACGCCGCCTACCGCTGCCGGTATTTCATTCCAGAATGTCGTTCCGGGTTGTCCAGACTATGTGTGGCAGGATCCTGGTAATGCGACTCTGATTATGATTAAGGACGGCGCCGGGGCACCGAGCCCGGGCATGCGACTGGTCATCCCGGCCTGGGGTATCGAGGACGACATTCAGAGAGTATCAGCCGCTGGCAGCGCTACTCACTCGAACGTCTTCACCGTCCACGCTTTGGAGACAAACATGAAAAACCCAAAGACTTTCGGCGGCACAAGCTACGCCATCACCTACTACACGAATCGGGTCATGTATATGGTTCAAAATGGGCAATACGTAGCCGACTCGAAAGGAGACTTGACCCTTTCCGGCGGTGTTTACACCCAGGTGACTCCCGGCACGGGACAATACCATTATGAAGGTGGCGAACTCCACTATTACCAGCAACGCTCTACTTCCGGTAACCCATCCGTCGCCGGCACGCTTTACTGGAAGGACACTGCCACGGTAGCACGCTATCTGAGTAGTCCGAAACCGTTTTCGGTTCCATTGAATCGCTATGGAGGACCCGACAATAAGTATATTCAGGTCCAGCTCAGCGCGCGAGATCCGAAGTCGACCAATCGTGGCTACATCGCGACCGCATCACTCCTCGACACTAAGATCGACTACCGGTCACGCCTGACCATTTTCCAATGAAACGACAAACCTCAAACGAAAAGGGCAGCACCCTCGTCGTCACCATCATCGTGGTTGCTACGCTGCTGGTGTTACTCGGCGTGGCCGTAGATTACAGCACTCAGGTATCGCGCAATACCCAGCGCAACCGGAAGACCGCTCTGGCGATGGAGATTGCAGATGGGCACCTGGAATCGCTCTACACGAACTGGCGAAATATTTATCGCAGCACCTGGGTGACATATGGCTTGAATACAGGCGGCAGTGACTACTCGGTCTGCGGCACAAACTTTTTCGCCACTACGGCTGCCACGCCAAGTGTACTCGCCACCCCGCTCCCGGGGATGAACCCGGCGACGACCCCTCCGGTCATCCCGACACCCTCTCCTTCGAACTTCGGCACCGACGCTAACTACCAGGTTACCCAATATCGTATCCAGGCGGTAGATCCGATGATTAACCTCGATGCCAGCGGGAACGCGATGGTGGAAAGCGGCTCGAAGGGTGGCGGCAATCTCGTCGCGATGGCTCCTAATGTACAACCGCCCGGGGCCTACGGGCCAAACTTGGGACCTTACAGCTACTACTACCCATACAGCTATTATTACCTGGCGTCAGCCGACGTGACCGTGCCCACGACAACCGGCACTGTTACCGCCAAGGTACGACGGGTGTTCGAGAAAAAATTCGATCTTCCCTGGACCTACGCGCTGTTTTTTGTGGATGACCTCGAATTCCAGCCTAGCTCTACCTTTACCGTAACGGGCCCGATCCACACCAACGGCAGTCTCTATATTGGGAGCAATAACTTCACGATCGCCTCTCCCACTTACGCCGCCCCCACTCCGAACCCGACCTCCGGGAGAATCGAGTATGGAGGAGATTATGTGAACGGCTATCATCCAAAGGATCCTCGATACCCGGGATCAGGTTTCACCACACCATCATTTGCAAAAAGTGATTCCACCCTCACGCTATCGGATTGTCCCCCATCGCAGGTCTCACCCTACCTGCCCTTCGGATGGAATCTCACGCTCAACTCGGGCGATGTGAGCGCCAATAATGATGGGTACCGCGAGATAATCGAGCCGCCGAAGAACTACCCGATCCCGCCCTCCACCGATGTCGACCCCCTGGCGAATATTCGTTACTACAATCAAGCCGGCATCAAGGTGATAATCAATTCGACCGCGGCTACGACGGGCGCTGCCACCAACACGATCAGAGTGTTCCGCCCGGATGCCACTTATCCTCTCGACGCTTCGAAAATCGTGGAGTGCACCTCGGGGTCTTCTGGCAATGACAAAAACATCTATGACCTCATCATCAGCGCAGTGAAGACGAACCTTGCCCTGTATGATGCCAGAGAGGTTGTTAACGTTCGAATCAGTGAGCTCGATGTCAGCAAGATCGCAGCGGCCTGCACGCACGGCGGCTCGGGTAAAATCAGCGGCTTTAACGGAGTGATTTACATTTCGGATATGACGCCGGCCTACGATAACAGCACCCCTCCGCTCCGCCAGGTGGTGAGCAGCCCGCAGGCGCGCCTTGGCAGCACGGATGGCACCACCGGCGGTACCCTCGTGAGCACGAGTGAGCGCGCCATCCGGCTGGTTAATGGGTGGTCGCTGCCCCTTGCTAATGCGCAAGACTTGAATGTTGGCGGATTGACCGTGGTGTCGATCAATCCTGTCTATATTAAAGGCAACTATAATACGGCCGCGGCAGCTTCCCCGGCGCCCACGCCGCCTTCCAACGTAACCGTAACGAGCGCTCCCGTTGCCGGTAGCTACGTGCGGTTGCCTTCCGCGGTGGTGGCCGATGCGATCAACGTTCTCTCCGGCAACTGGACCGATGCCAACTCCACTTCGTCGATTACCAACGGCGGTTATAACGTCGCCAATCCCCGCTCCGCGATCAACACCACGATCAACACGGCGTTGGTAAGCGGAATCGTGCCGAGCGGAAATGGGAACTACAGTGGTGGCGGTGAAGGCTTCATCCGAATGCAGGAGGACTGGCGCACACAGAATTTTGTCTATTACGGGTCGATGAGTCAGCTCTTTAAGAGCGCCCAGGGGAACACGGGCGGCGCGGCCGCCGGCAATTGGTTTAAAAGCCCGAACGCGAACCGTTGGTTTTACGATTACGCAACCTTTAGCGACGGCGCGCCTCCTGGCAATCTCCTCATCGCCGCCTACCTCCAGCAACAGCGCTGGTATCAGGTGTATTAAGTCTGCTTCTCGCGACCATGTCTCCTAAAGCGATTCTTCCATTTCTGTTCTTCCTCTTTCTTAGCCAGGCTTATGGCGGGCTGGATTTGACGCCGCGCTCAAAAGAGTATGTCGAAGAGGGGGTGACCTATCGGCAGGTGAATTTTAAAAATGGCGATGGCAGCGTCACGTTTTTTCCGCCGCCAGGCTGGACTATGCGCGGCCAAGGGAATCGTCTTCAACTAAATCCGGAGAAGAATCTGGTGGAAGCAGTCGTGGAGGCAACTCCGATGCCGGCTCCAAAACCTCTGGATGAAGCGGCCATGGTGGCATTCAAAGAAAAGATCCTGGCAACGCTGCCCGGGGGCAGCACTGCGGTCACAACTGTTTTCGAGGCGCAAAACACGATCATGCCCGGCGGAAACTTCACTTTCGAGGTGATGGTTGCCTACCAGCTATGGGGCAAGACATTCCAGCGGAGCGCGCTTCTGGTAAACACCCCGCAAGACCGGCTGATTTTCCGGTTCACCTCGCCGAGAGAAGATTTCGCTCAATTCAACACCGCGTTCCGTCGTAGCGTTGCTTCCTGGCAATGGATCGAGCCGTCGCCCCCAACGGGGGCCGGACCCGTAACCGCTTCGAATTAGTCCGTGGTATTCCGCTCCGCCAACAGTCTGGCGATGGAGTCCTGAATATCCGCGATGCAAACCGGCTTTTTGAGGTAGGCATCACCGCAAGCGTTCAGTGCGCTCTGGTGATCGGCTTCATCGCCGTACGCCGAATAATAGAGAATCGGCGTGGTGGGATGCAGTTCTCTTAGCTTCTGGCAGAGCTCAACACCGGTGCCATCGGGGAGACGCACATCCAGGATGTAGAGATCGAAGCGAATCTCTTTTGCGAGTTCGAGTCCTTCCGCCACGCTGCCGGCGGTGAGGACTCCGTAACCGCAATCTTGGAGCAATGCGGCCATCATCAGCCTTGTGTCCTGATGATCGTCTACGTGGAGAATGCGAGCTTTTGTGCGTTCCATGCCGGGCCCTTTCAGTCCGAAAATTGAATGTAACAGAGGCAACCTGCTTGCGCGACCGTTTCTCTCGGCTGTCACGGGCACGGTCTCTCACGGCCGGGACCCGCCTTTGTTCTCCCCGGATTTCTCATTGAAACATTCCCGCCTTGGAAGCAGAACGCTCGTAGAGTAACGTTCCATTCGCCGAATGAAGCGTACCGACCCATGATCGCCCCCCCGCAACCGCTCCGCGTTCTCTGCGCGGACGACAACGTTCTTGTCCTGGATATGCTTTCTAAGACCCTGCAATCGGCGGGTCACCACGTGGAAGTAGCTACAGACGGACGCGCCGCGGCGTCGAGGGTCGCCGAAGATCCAAACTTTTTTCAGTTGATCGTGACCGACACACGGATGCCTCGACTGGATGGGTTTGGTCTCGTCCGGGAAGCCCGGTCGGCCGGGTTTCAGGGCAAAATCATCGTCTTCGCAAACTCTCTCAGTCCTGAGGATCGGAAGCGTTATACCGAGTTGCGCGTCGATCGAGTCATCGACAAGCCCGGCCAAAGCGGGGAGTTGATGGGCGCGATCAGCGAACTCAAAGCTGCTTTGAGCTGAATCGCCGCCCGGCTCTTGATGGCATCCGTTCCGCACGCTCGGAACTCCGGCGACGTCGTTTCTCTAGCCGGCCCCTAATTGTTCTGAACGCGTATAAGCGATTGAAACCAGGGGGATGACCGCCCATTTTTCTCAGTTGGCCCGGAAGTAGCTTTATGGAAATTATAATGCGTATTTCCCGAGCCTTAGTCCAGGTAGTTTTTCTCGGCCTGCTGCTGGCGGGGTCGATCGCCCCGGCGCAGGCCGTGGTCTTGGATTGGGATACCGTCACTTGGAACCCTGGTTCGCTGAATAATTCCTACGATCTCAATGGCGACAACATCAATGATGTTACCGTTGCGCTGACCAGTCAGAATCCCGGCGTTTGGGATCCCGATCCCGTCACAGGCACGCAGACTCCTGCGGTCAACCAATCGATCACGGGAGGCGTCTCCGGGAAATCATTGATGCTCGCGGCGGACCTGCACACCAACAGCAGGGTCACGCTTCATCTCAGTTTTACCGGCGTGAACTACGGCGCGACCAATGTTTCCTTCACGATCTTCGATATCGACGTCACTACCAACAGCGACATTATTAGCAGCATTTATGGTGTCGCACTAGATGGAAGTAAGGTCGCCGCGACCATCACCAATATCGGCTCCAATATCACTCCGTCGGGCACTATGTTGAATCAGGTGCTGACCGGAAATGCGGCTTCGCCCAACAATTCCTCCAACGGCAACGCCACGATCGGCTTTGGTGCTACCATCATTACCGACGTGTTTTTCACCTTCGGCAACAATGCCGGGGCTCCCTTTTACCAGGACATCGCCATCGGCGACGTCTCCTTTACGCCGGTTCCCGAGATTAACCCGGCCATCTCCGCTTCAATCAGCTGCGTTCTCGCGATTGGACTCACGGTTTTCGTGCAGCGCCGCGCCCGGATGCGGCGGAGCACTCGTTAGGCTACCACGGTTTCGCGCACCCCTTTGGCCGGCGAAAGTTCGCGCAACCGCGCGATGACGGCAGGCACAATTTCCAACGCCCGCTCTACGTCTCCCTCGGTATTGAAACGCCCGAAGGAGAAACGCATGCTGCCGCGCGCGAGATCGTCACTCACTTTCATTGCGCGCAGCACGTGGGAAGATTCGACTGCGCCTGTGCGACAAGCCGAGCCAGCCGAGCAACAAAGTTGCTGGCGGTCCAGCATCATCAGGGCGGCGCCGGAATCGATGCCGGAAAATGAAAGGTTTGACGTATTCGGCAGGCGCGCCTTTGGATCGCCATTTACAAATGTCTCCGGCACCCTCTCGAGAATCGCCTTTTCAAAGCGATCGCGCAAAGCACGGACGCGCGTCCCTTCTTCCGCGAGAGCCGCGGCGGCGCATTCCGCTGCCTTCCCCAGCGCGACAATGGAAGCCGCGTTTTCCGTCCCGGCGCGCCGATTATTTTCCTGGCTGCCGCCAATCAGAGAGGGCTTGAACGCCGAGCGCTTGTTGACGTAAAGCGCGCCGACGCCTTTCGGTCCATGCAGCTTGTGGGCGGAAAGTGAGAGAGAATTGATCGTCGAATCCGCCACTCGAATCGGAATTTTTCCCACGGTCTGGATCGCATCGGTATGAAACAGGACGCGTTTTCTTCGGGCGATCTCCGCGATTTTCTCCACCGGAAAGAGGACGCCGGTTTCGTTGTTCGCCCACATCACTGAGACGATCGCGGTCTGCGGCGTGATCGCGTTTTCCAGTTCTTCCAGATCGAGATTTCCCTCGCCATCGACGCCGATCACCGTAAGCGAGCAACCTTTCTTCGAGAGCGCTTCGCAATGCCGCCACGTGGCGCTGTGCTCCACGGCGGTGGTAACGACGTGCTGTCGAGCCGGATCAAGTTGCAGCGCGGAATTGACCGCGGCGTTGTTCGATTCCGTGCCGCAACTGGTGAAAACAATTTCCGCCGGTTCGCACCCGAGCAGCGCGGCCACGCGTTCCCGCGCCAGATTGATCGCACGCCGCACCTGCGCGCCGAACCCGTAACCGCTCGAGGGATTGCCGTAGTACTGCGTCAGAAACGGCAGCATCTCCTCGAGCACGGCAGGATCGAGCTGCGTGGTCGCGTTGTTATCGAGATAAACGATCTGCTCTTTCGAGATCATGGAGCATCGAGTTTAGGTAACCGCGTTCCCGGCGTAAAGCGCGCTCTCGGGACTACTCCGGAGGTCTTGGGGCATTTCCCGGATGTTGCGGCGCGCGATGCGTGTAACGAAAATAGAGATTGCGCAGGTAAATCGGCAACGGCATCGCCGTGCTCAAGACGCCGACCGAATCACGCTGGTAAATCGCAAAATAACTGAGCATGAGCAGGCTCCCGATCGCGCTGCATTCCCAAAAGCCAAATGGAATCACGCTTTTGCGGGCGCGTTCTGAGGCGATCCATTGAATGAGAAAGCGGAGTCCGAAAACCAGGCTGCCTGCCAGGCCCACGATTTTCCACGGGTGGATCAGGATCCCGAACACATGCGTCTCGGCCAGAAACTGGAAGCTGTTCATAAGAGGCAAGGTTGCGCCAAGGAGCGGCGGTTTACAAACCGCCGGCTTTCCTTCTTAATCCCGCGCTTGATCTCGGCGCGCTGCTGGCGAAGAAATCTCATGCCTCAAACCAAACCGCCTTTGTGGAGAATCGCGCTCGCGACGACGCCGGAGCAGATCGGACACTGCTCCTCGGTCATGCGCGAGCTGCGCCCGCACGTCAAAGCCATCGATTTCGCCGCGCGCGTCCTCCAACAACAGAAAGAGGGATATCAGCTCGCTTATCTCGAACTGGATCGAGTAGTTCGCTCCGTCGCGGGCTTCCGCATCTTCAATCTGCTCTTTTCGGGCCGCACTCTCTACATCGACGATCTGGTCACGCACGATTCCGATCGCTCGCGCGGATTCGGGGCCGCTCTTTTCGATTGGCTGATCGAGCACGCGAAGGAACAGGGCTGCGAGCACCTCACCCTCGATTCCGGTGTGCAACGGTTCGCCGCCCACCGCTTCTATTTGAATCGCGGGATGGATATCACTTCGCACCACTTCCAGCTAAAACTGAATTCGTAGTCGGCTTGTGATCGGTGTGGCTCCGCCTTTGAATTCCATCTAAGGTTCCACCCGCATGCCGTCTATCTGGGATATCGCGAACGAGCAATTGCGCGACCTCGCCGTTTACGAACCGGGAAAGCCAATCGAAGAAACTGCGCGCGAGCTCGGCGCCGATGCCGCCAAAATCATCAAGCTCGCATCGAATGAAAATCCGCTCGGCCCCTCGCCGAAAGCTTTGGTCGCGATGCGCGCCGCGCTCGAATCCGCCCATCTCTATCCCGATGGTGGCGGCTTTTACCTCCGCGAGGCGCTCGCGGCAAAACTAGGTCTGAGCCGGGATCAGCTCATTCTCGGCAGCGGCTCGAACGAGATCATCGAATTCCTCGGACACGCTTTCCTCAATCGTGGCGACGACGTCATCACCTCCGAGCACGCCTTCATCGCCTACAAATTGGTCGCCGCCGTCTTCGGCGCCCGCACCATCGAAGTGCCGAGCCCGGACCTGCGCCACGATCTCGAAGCGATGATCGCCGCCATCACGCCAAAGACCCGCCTCATCTTTATCGCGAATCCCAATAACCCCACCGGCACGCTCGCGCATCAGGAACAAATCGACCGCTTCATCGAGCGAGTGCCGCAGCACATCGTCGTCGTTTTCGATGAAGCCTATTTCGAATATCTCGACGATCCGCCCGACACGCTGCGGTTTGTCCGCGCCGGCCGCAACGTCGCGGTCCTGCGCACCTTTTCAAAAATTCAAGGGCTCGCGAGTTTACGCGTCGGTTATGGAATGGCGCGGCCGGAGTTGATCCAGGTTCTGCAAAAAGCCCGGCAGCCTTTCAATGTGAACGGCATCGGCCAGGCCGCCGCGCTCGCCAGCCTCGACGACGACGAACATCGGCAGGCCACCAAGCGCGTCACGGACGAAGGCCGGGCCTGGCTGCAAGAGGAATTCGCGGCCATGAATCTTCGCTTCATTCCCAGCGCGGCGAACTTTGTTCTCGTGAACGTCGGAGACGGCGCAAGAATTTTTCGGGCCCTTCTCGATCGGCACATTATCGTTCGCGCCCTGAAGGGTTACAATCTGCCGGAATGGGTTCGAATTTCAGTCGGCACGATGGAGCAGAATCGACGATGCGTCGCCGCGTTGCGGGAAGTGTTGCCCAGCCCGCCGGCGTGAGTGCGCCTGCGCCGCACGTGGAGCCGGGAGACACGATTGCTGCTATCTCAACTCCAGTAGGCGAAGGCGCCATCGCGGTCGTCCGCGTCTCTGGCGAGAATGCAGTCGGCGTCGCCGATCGTATTTACCGGGGCCAGGATAAACCATCCGCGTTTCCTTCACACACGCAGCGCCTCGGAGGAATCGTCGAAGACGATCGCGTGATCGATCAGGTCATGCTGGCCGTCCATCGAGCGCCCGCCAGTTACACCGGCGAAGATTTGGTCGAGATCAGTTGCCACGGCGGCGTTCTCGTCACCGCGCGGGTTTTGGAAACTTGTCTGAAAGCCGGTGCGCGTCCGGCGCGTCCAGGCGAATTCACGGAACGCGCTTTCCTGAATGGGAAGATGGACATGACCCAGGCCGAGGCCGTCATGGATTTGATCCGGGCGCAGACCGATCTTGCGCTGCGTTCGGCCAACGAACAATTGGAAGGCCGCCTCGGCGCCGAGATCAGAGAGCTTCGAGCGCAACTGATCGAAATGATCGCGCACGTCGAGGCCGCGATTGATTTTCCCGATGAAGGCCTCGCGCCTGATGAAGGGACAAAGCTCCGTGAGCGTCTCGAGGCCGTTCGCGAAAAAATGCGCGACCTCCTCGCCACCGCCGGCCAGGGACGGATTTTGCGGGAGGGAATCCGCGCGGTCATCTACGGCCCGACCAATGCCGGCAAATCGAGTCTGTTGAATCGGCTGCTCGGCTACGATCGCGCGATCGTCAGCGAAACGCCGGGCACGACGCGCGATACCATCGAGGAAGTGATCAATCTGCGCGGCATCCCGATTCGATTACTCGACACTGCGGGCCTGCGCGACGCGGCGGATGAACTCGAGCGTGCGGGAATCGCGCGCACCGAGAAGTCACTGGCCGGCGCCGACCTCCTTCTTCAAGTTCTCGATCGCAATGCGCCCAAGCCTGCGGCATTCGAGGACAATCCGACCGAGCAGATCCGCATCGTGCTGCTGAACAAAAGCGATCTGCCCGAACATCCGGATTGGCAGGATTACGATGGCTTGCGGATCTCGTGCCTGGAAGAAAACGGTTTGCGCGGGTTGGAAGAAGCGATCTTCGACCAAATCTCGCGAAAACATTTGCGCCCGGAAAACGCGGTCGCCATCAACGCACGACATCGCGATTGTCTCGCTCGCGCGCTCGCCTCCTGCGACTTGGTCGCCGGCACGATGGAGGCTGGGTTGGCGCCTGAATATTCGGCAGTCGATCTGCGAGCGGCTTTGCGCGCCGTCGGCGAAATTACCGGTGCGGATAACGTCGAAGAGATTCTCGATTCCGTTTTCGCGCAGTTTTGCATCGGCAAATGAACGCCGACGAAGCCTACGAACGTTTCGTCAGGCCAATTCTCTTTTCTCTCTCTGCCGAGACTGCGCATGATCTGGCGATCGGCCATTTGCGTGCGGCCTCCTCTCTGCCCGCCGTGCTTCGCGCGCTCCAACGTTTCAAGCCACCGGATAAACCGAAAACAGTTTTTGGCCAAACGTTCCCGAACCCGGTTGGGCTCGCTGCCGGCTTCGACAAGAATGGCGTCGCCCTTCCAGCGTGGGCGGCGTTGGGATTTGGCTTCGCCGAGATCGGCACCGTCACCGCCAAACCTCAGCCCGGTAATCCGAAACCGCGCATCTTTCGTTATCCCGAGCAAGGCGCACTGATCAACCGCCTCGGCTTCAACAACGACGGCGCGAACGCTATTGCCGCGCGACTGAAGAAATTGCGCGTCGGCGGCCATTGGCCAGCGATTCCCGTCGGCATCAACATCGGAAAATCGAAAACCACGCCGATCGAAGAAGCGACTGGCGACTATCTCTACTCATTCCGACTGCTGCGCCCGTTCGCCGACTACGTCGTCCTGAACATCAGTTCGCCGAATACGCCGGAGCTCCGCTCGCTACAAAGTCACGGGGCGCTCGAAGAATTGCTCCGCGCCATTCGCCAGGAGAACGAAACCAGCGGCAAGCCAGTGCTGATAAAGATCGCGCCCGATCTTTCTCTGGCCGAGCTCGAACAGATCATCGCGAGCTGCGAACAAAACGGCGTCGCCGGAATCATCGCGACGAACACAACCCTGGATCACTCCGCGATCCCTCCCGCTCGCGATCAAACCGGCGGTTTGAGCGGCCGCCCGCTCCGTGAAAAATCCACCGAGTTCGTCCGCGCCATCGCTTCGCGCTCGCGCTTGCCCGTCATCGCCTCCGGCGGAATTTTTGACGCTGAGAGCGCCCGAGAAAAACTCGAAGCCGGCGCGCAACTTCTCCAAGTCTACACCGGCTACGTCTATCGAGGCCCCGGATTGCTGCGAGAGATCGCGCGTGGTCTCTAAATCACTGAGTCAGATTGTAGACCTCGACCAACGCGACGCCGGTCGTGTTCCCTTTTCCACGAACCACCGCCGAGTAGCTCCCCGGATCGAGATTTGTGATGATGGCCGCTTCCTTCTCATTCGACGGCGCGAACCCGGTTGCTTGAAGAGCTTGCTGGTCCTGTTGCGTGTTGGTCTTCCAATTGTCGTTCGAAAGAATCAGCTGCGACCCGCGATAAATATCGAGCGTCGGATCAGCCAGCGCGCCGTTGATCCCGAAGTTCTTCAAGGTCGGACCGATCGCGCGAATCACCACCTGTTGCGCGGTGCCCGGCTGGTTTTGGGGCGAGGCCACGATAAATCCGGCGATCATCGCCCCGTTGTCTCCGACCTCGACTTTGCCGCGCGTCGAAATATTAGCGAAACGGCTGCTCGCAGTCCCGCTGATATCGTACGCTTCGACCAAACCAACTCCGTTGGTTTTGCCGCGTAGAATCGCTGTGTAATTGGAAGGTGGAATCGTGACGACGATAGCCGATTCGCGCGGGTCTTCGGGAGTCAATCCATTATCGGCCAGCACCTGCCGATCGGAAGCGGAAGCGGATGTGTAATCATCGTTATAGGCAATCTGCGCGCCGTTCGAATCCACCAGGGTCAGGGTTGGATCGCCGATAGCGCTCGCGACACCGCGCGCAGTCAGCGACGGTCCGATTCCGCGCAAAACAATCTGCTTGGACGCATTTCCCTGGAGGATGAATCCCGCGATCATCACTTCCTCTCCGGATTTCACGGGCCCGCGGGTGGAAATGTTGAGCAGCTTGGTCGAATTATCGGGCGTGGAGATGATGACCGTCGCCGTGCCTCGGCCGATCGTGCCGCGCGAGGGATTGAAAAGCGAAACGGTAAAGCTGCGATTCGGTCCCGGGGTGCCCTGCGCGATCAAGCTGATCGTAATGGTCTGTTGCGTCTGTCCACTCGCGAAAACCAAAGTGCCGGACTTCGGCTCGTAGTCGCGACCGGCGACCGCGGAGCCGTCGTTGGTCGCGTAATCGACCGAGAACGATCCGTTATCTCCCACGGCCCGCGAAAGGTCGACGGTGAGCGTGATGCTGCCTTGCGACGAGTTTGCCGTATAGGTGTCCTGGTGGAATTGCACGAGGGTTGTCCCCGCGGGCGCGAGCGTAATCGTTAGGATAGCGGTCCCCGTTCCGCCATCGTTCGTTGCAGAGATTGTGACATTGAACGTCCCAGAAACGGTCGGTGTTCCCGAGATCAAGCCGGACGAAGTGTTTACCGACAATCCCTGTGGCAATCCGCTGGCACCGTAGCTCGTGGGATTATTCGTCGCTGTGATCTGGTAACTGAAGAAAACATTTTGCTGCCCGCTCGCCGAGGTCGGGCTGGTAATGACGGGCGGCGGCGGATTGATCGTCAAAGTCAGGACGGCATTGCCGGTTCCCGCGAAATTCGTCGCGCTGATGCCCACAAAAAACTTTCCAGAAGATGTTGGTGTGCCGGAAATGAGACCGGTGTTCGTGTTGATGGTGAGTCCCTGGGGGAGTCCGCTGGCCCCGAAACTTTTTGGATCGTTTGTGGCCGTGATCTGATAGCTGAACGGCTGGTCACGCTGACCGGTCGCCGTCGTAGGACTGGTGATGACCGGTGCTGCTTCGTCATCGAAGATGTTGACGGTCGCGGTCGATGGAGAACCGAGAGCCGCGTTCGCACTGGGATTGGAAAGTGCAACGGAGAAATTCTCAGTCGGCTCTGAGGCGCCGTCTTGAGTGATGGGGATGGAGATAGTTTTGCTGTACTCGCCCGGCGCAAACGTAACGGTCGAGGCCGTGGCGGTATAGTCGCTGCCGGCGGTGGCCGTTCCGTTTGCAGTGGCGTAATTCGCGGAGACGGCAAAGCCCGCCCCGCCTGATCTGATGACAGTCAGCAGCACCGAGCCGTCGCCTTCACTCACTGAATAGTCCGAAGCGCTGAACTGGATTGTGCTCGTCCCACCGTCGTCATCGGCGATGTTGACGGTCGCAGTGCTCGCTCCCGACAGACTGGCGTTCGCGGGATTTGTCAGATCAACGAAGAAGTTCTCAGTCGATTCAATGAGGTTGTCATTGATCAATTGCACGCTGATCTGCTTCTGCGTTTCTCCCGCGTTAAAGACGATGGTTCCGGAGGCGAAGTTGTAATCCTGACCAGCCGTGGCGCTGCCATTTCGCGTCACATAATCTACCGTCAGTATCGTGTTCGGATTTCCGGTGCGATTGGCGGTCACTGTCAGCACAGCCTGTCCAGGTTGCCCACCGCCGCTTGCTTCGCTCACGGTGTAAACCGCGGGACTGAATTGAAGGGTGTTGCCGCCGGCGTCGTCATCACTAATCGCCACGGTCGTGGTGGCCTGCGCGCCGAGGGCTGCATTGCTGCTCGGATTCGAGAGGGAGACGGAAAAACTTTCAGTCTGTTCCGAAACCGAATCGTTCAGGATCGGAATCGCGATGTTCTTGCTGTATTCGCCGGGAGCGAACGTCACCGTGGAATTGGTGCTCGTGTAATCAGCGCCGGCCATGGCCGTGCCGTCCGCGGTGGAGTAGTTCGCGGAGACCGCGAACCCGATCCCTCCCATCCTCACCACCGTGAGCACCGCCGAACCGCTCGCTTCGCTCACTGAATATTGCGCTGAGCTAAACTGGATCGTGCTCGTTCCGCCGTCGTCGTCCACGATGTTCACGGTCGCCGTGGGCGCGCCGGATCCCTGGAAGCTGGCATTCTGTGGGTTGGTGAGATCAACGAAGAAATTTTCCGTCGGCTCGATCAGGGTGTCGTTCACCAGCGGCACCGTGATCTGCTTCTGGGTCTCGCCCGCATTGAAAATGACTGTCCCGGACGTAAAGCCGTAATCCTGGCCGGCTGCCGCACTCCCGTCGCGCGTGGCGTAATCGACTGCCAGCACCGTACTGGGATCGCCGGTGCGATTGGCCGTTACCGTCAGGATGGCCTGGCCCGGTTGTCCATTCGGGCCTGCTTCATTCGCTGTGTAAATCGCGGGGCTGAACTGAATCGTATTTCCTGCGTCGTCGTCGATGATGCTCACGGTCGCGACGGCAGGCGATCCCAAGGCTGCATTCGCACTCGGACTCGACAGTGAAACGGTGAAAGTTTCCGTTCCCTCCGAGACAGCATCTTGCACGATCGGAACGGTGATGTCCTTGCTGTATTGGCCGGGCGCGAACGTCACAGTTGAGGAAGTCCCGGCGTAATCGCTCCCAGCCTTCGCTGTTCCGTCGGAAGTGCTGTAATTGGCCGAAACCGCGAAGCCAATCCCACCCGAGCGGACCACGGTCAGGACGGCGGACCCGCCACCTTCATTGACGGAATAGGTCGAAGAGCTGAACTGGATCGTGCTCGTTCCGCCATCGTCATCCACTACGTTTACGGTCGCCGTGGTTGCGCCCGCGGCTGAAAAGGTGGCGTTAGTGGGCATCGAGAGATTTACAAAAAAGTTTTCTCCCTGCTCGATGAGATTGTCGTTGATCAGTGGAACAACGATCTGCTTCTGCGTTTCGCCCGCGTTAAAAGTAATCGTGCCTGACTGGAATTGGTAATCCTGGCCGGCGACAGCGCTGCCGTCTTGCGTCGCATAATTTACCATGAGCACGACATTGGGATCTCCGGATCGGTTGGCCGTCACCGTCAGAACCGCCTGGCCTGGCTGCCCGCCCGGGCCCGCTTCATTCGCGGTATAAACCGACGGATTGAATTGAATCGTGTTCCCCTGATCGTTGTCGAAAATGCTGACGGTCGCGGAGCTATTCGCGAAGGTGGGAGTCTTGTAGCGTGGCGTGGGGCTCGCGGTCGGATTGAAGAGAATGATCGAGAAGTTCTCCGTCGGTTCGATCAACATGTCGTCGTTGATCGGCACCAGGATTTGCTTTGCCGTTTCCCCGGCGGCGAACGTTAGCGTCCCTTCTTGCGTCGTATAATCCCGGTTGGGATCACCCGCGACTCCGCCAGTCGCCGACCCGGAGAGAGTTTTGTACTCGACCATCACCGTCGCGCCGGGATCAGGATCATCACTCCGGTTGAGTGTGACCGTGATAACGGCGTTACCGGCACCTTCGTTCACGCCGTAATCCGTTTGCGAAAAGCTCAGCACACTCGCGTTACAATTCATTGCGGCGGCGAGGGCCACGAAAGCAGCGAAAACGAGTCGCGGTAAAAACCTGGTGAAGCGCATTGGGAAGGCCACGAACCGGCGGGCGATTTCGCCCGGTTCCGTGGGGCGCGCAGCTTCGCAAAGGGATGCGGTATCTGCAAGCATAAGTCTTTTCCGTTTTTAGCGTCCCAACTACGGACCCGCCCCTCCTTTTGCGGCCTCCGTCTTCAAGTCGCTGATACTTCCATCGGTAAAGATAATTAGATTGCCATTGCCGTGAACATCTCCTCGTTCAACGAACCACGGCGCTCGCGGCCATTCATGGGGTGTCGTCGGCTTATCATCGAACGGCATCGGGATGTAGTCGATGCGGGCATCTGTGGCATTCGAATAATCTGGGTTCTGAAGCAGTCCTTGAATCGTCGGACAAATCCATGCCTTCGCGTCGACCCCAAATGGCGCAAGGGCACCAATCCACGCCTTGGCATATTCCTCCGCTCCAGTTTCGGAACTGCTTCTCGGAATTTGCGGCCAGCTTCCATTTTCCTGAAGGAACAAGTTTGTGCCCACGTAAAGGCTGTGAAGATTGGCGGAGCACTGGAAGCGTTGAGCCCGCGCCCGCAACATGGAGATAACAGGAATTGTCAGTCCCGCTAGGATGGCAATGACGATGATAACGGTAAGCACTTCCAGCAGCGTGTATGAGTGCTGGCCTCGCTTCACGTACCGAGGTGGCCCGGGCGGGATCGTATCCTAAGATTAACCGCCCGCCGCAGTACCGGTCGGCGCGGCGTTGGATTGCTTGAAGCCATCGACCAGGAAACTCGCAATACTGACGGTCGGAGGGGATGTGTTCCTGTTCGTTGTCGTAATCGTTGACGTACCTTCGATACGAGTGTTCGCGACAGTGACGAAGGCGCTGCGCACGGTTTTGATATTGGCATTCAAGGTTCCGTCCGCGTGAAAATTCAAGGTCGTAATCGTCTGACCTCCTCCAGTCACGACCGGCACTGCCTGCAACGTCGCGCGTAAGGTGGCCTTGTTAGGATCTCCGATGCCCTGAATGGTTCCTACAAAAGTTCGCTCTCCTGTGAAGAGAGCCACGCTCCCGCTCGACAGGCCAGTTTGAGGAATTCCAAGCGAAAATATCCCCAAGGTATTTGATGATCTCGGATTGGTTGGATCGAATTCCCCTTGCAGAACTCCGGCATAGGTTCCGACGATGTTTGTGCCCACCGGATACGGCGGCCCGCCCTTAAGCGCAAAAGATTGCGAACTCGCGAGTACGAGGCAGAGGAGAGAACCGAAGAGCGCTTTCACAATTCGAAGGCTATCGAATGGCGGCGGCAGCGGTCAATGCGAAACGAAGGTCGGAAGTCGGAAGTCAGAGGTCAGCGGAGAAAGCAGAATCTGACCGCTGACTTCTGATCTCCGACCTCCGCGCGTTAGCGCGTCACCCACCTGGCACCTTTGCCGACGATCACCGGCAGCTCGTCCATCATGTATTGGGTCTTGCCGACCACGCCCCACATCGGGACGCCGGTCGCCGCGTACCATTTCTGCGACATGCTTTCGCCGGTATGACAGCCCCAGCTCTTGACGAATGCGCCGCGGGCAAACACGCGCCGGTTGATTTTCTTCGCGTCGTTCTCATGCAGCCACGATTTGCAGGCGCTCTCGATGTTGCTGCTGTAATCGAACATGAAGCACTTGTGGTTCGAATGGCCGAAGTACTCGAAGTCCACGACCTTGAACGTGTCGCGCGGCTGGCCGTTGTTCAGGTAATTGATGACGTCGTCGCCGTTCTGGAAATAAACCAGCTTGAGATCGAGCTTGTCCCGCACCGTTCCGATGAGCGCGATCAAATCCTGTTTGTCCTGTTCCGCGCGATCGATGTAACCCTGTTTGTAAACCAGCCACGTGATCTTCGCGTCGGGGGACTGGGCGCGAATCTGGTCGGTCCGGATACGGGCGGCGCGAACAAAATTCGCCCACCAATGATCGTGCGCCTGCGGGCCTTTGTATTTCTCCCACCGCATCAGGGAAGGCCCGCCCACGAGCATGACGTATTCGCCGTTGACGGGAGGAGCGGCCGGCGCGGGTTGCGCGAGCAGCAGGCTGAAAAGAAACAGGATCGGAAGCAGTCGTTTCATGGAATGGCTGGGAGCAGTATTTATGCTCATCGGGTAAGCCGCGCAAGTGCGCATCGATGCCGGCGTCCGCTATTGTGCGGCGCGCGCTCGACCGGCATACTGGCGCCTTGACTGAGCGCGCGGCGACCAACCCCATCAGCGCTTCGGCCAATTCCAAACGGGCGCGGACTGCGGCGCGGCTCTTCGCGCTTTTTTTGGGCTGTTTCATCGTAACGGCCGTCGCCTATCACCGAACGAACATCACCTTTTTCCGCGCGGAGAGCGGCTGGTATCAATTTCTCTCGCACGAGCAACCCGAAGTGCAGCGAACTTACCTCGCGTTCTTTTTCACGCATAGCTACCACGGCCATTACACGCCTGTCGCCTTTGCGGCGGAGTTCGCGTTGACGCGGCTGGCCGGGCCGCATGCGAATTTTTGGAAGTGGCGGCAATTGCTCGTGCTCTCGATCCTGGCCAGCGCCATCTTCCTCCTCGTCTGCGCCGCGGCCAGGCCGCATCGACTTTCCAAACCGGTCACGCTCGCCGCGGCCTCGGCCGTGACCGCGCTCTTCGTGCTGCAACCGCTCATGCGCGAACTGGTCGCGTGGCCTTTCATGGTGATGCAACTGGGATGGATGATCTGCGCAACCCTCACGTTGCTGGCGCTGGTCCAATTCGCGGCGCATCCGGAAGAACGTCGTTGGATTTGGTTCGGCGCCGCTTTTGCCTATGCCTCCATGCATTGGACCGGGCTCGGCGCGATCACGGCCGCCGCCACGCTTTTCATTTTTTATTTTTTCCTCGGCGGCATTCGCCGGGGTCGTTTCCCCGATCTTGCCCGACACCGGCGGCCCCTGTGGATCGCCGTCGCGATATTACTCGGGCTGGCCGCGCTGCAGGGCCTGGCGATGATTCATTCGTTCGGCGCATCAAAGGAACCGGCGAGCGCTCCGGGACTCGCCCTCAGCCTGGGGTTTTGGATCTACTCTTTGTTCGCGTCGGTGCGGACTCTTGTTGGACCCCAGTTCCTGCCCGAGCCCGATATGAATTTGATCGCGGCCGCCTGGCCGTATGGGCTCTTGGCGATCCTCATTCTCGCAGCGGTGTTATGTTTGCTCGCGCGTTCGGCGCTGCGTGATGCAACCCCGGCGGCGCGGACACGCTTTGTTCTCCAGGCGTTTTCGATCACGTCCTTTGCCGGTTTCGTTTTTCTCATGCTCGCGCGCCGCGTCATCGAGCCGGGATCGGATTTTCGCGCGCTGTTGATCGGCTCTCGCTATCTGGTGCCGATCACTTTCACGCTTCTTGGAAGCGCGGTTGTGCTCGCGGTCGCGCTCGCGCGGCGAGGAGGAGTTATGGCCGCGATCTTTTTTGTCTGCCTTTCCTGCGCCGCGCTGGCGGCGAATCGCCAGCATGCCAGGCAGGTTTACCCAGCCATCTATCCCTTGAACATGATCGACCACGAAAAGACATGGCAGTCGATCGTGGCCGTGGCGCGCGAATGCGAAGCCGCCGGCATTCCCATCCCGAACGTTCCAATGGGCCGGTTAATCCAGGAATTTTATGATTGGGACCTGCGGTTGTTCGAACCGTTGTTGCGCGACGAGTTGAAATTGACCGAGCCTTGTCGCTTCGCCGATTGGGCTGACTGCCGCGGCGTGAATCGAGCCCAATACGATGCCGCGGCGCCATCGCTCCGCCGGCTCACCGAACTTCTTGGCCTTAACGACCCGCCTTAGACTTCCCCCTGCATCAGGTCGGCCAAAGTTTGGCGCTTCCGGACCAGACTGAAATCCCGCCCGTGAACCAGGACCTCGGCGGGGAGGGGCCGCGAGTTGTAATTCGAAGCCATGACGAAACCATACGCGCCCGCGCTCATGATCGCGGCCACGTCGCCTTCTTTCATCGCCGGCATCTCGCGGTCCTGCGCAAAGAAATCGCCGCTCTCACAGACCGGCCCGACCACGTCCACGATCTCGCGCTTTGAATCCGACGGCTCCCGAACCGGCACGATCTCGTGGTAACTTTGGTAAAGCGCCGGCCGGATCAGGTCGTTCATCCCGGCATCGACGATGACGAATTTTTTGTGCTCGGTTTGCTTCAGGTAACGAACGCGAGTGAGCAGGACGCCGCCATTTCCGACGAGAAACCGACCGGGTTCGAGCAAGATACGCAAGTTGAGTTCGCGCAGAGGCGGGACAATGGCGGCCGCGTAATCGGCCACACTAAAGGCGGACGCTTCGCCGTCGTGCTCGTGCCACCATTTGCCGGAGCCGCTTTCGAGCGCACGCTTGTAAATAATTCCCATCCCGCCCCCGACGCTGAAAAACTCGAGGGCATGCCGTTGTCTCAACTCGTGGATCAGTGGCGCGACTTTCGCGATCGCTTCCGCGAACGGCGTCGCGTCGGTGATCTGCGAGCCGATGTGCATTTGCACGCCGCGGATCACGATGTTCGGCATCTGGGCCGCCTCTTCGTAGACCGCGGCGACCCGATCCAGGGCGATACCGAATTTATTTTCGCTGCGTCCGGTCGAGACATAACGGTGCGTCCCCGCATCGACATCGGGATTCACCCGCAGCGCGATCGGCGCGCGGAGATTTTTGCCGCGGGCGATGCGGTCGATGTAAGCGAGCTCCGCTTCGCTCTCGACGTTGAAACTGAGGACACGCTGATCCAGCGCATATTCGATTTCGTCCTGTGACTTACCGACACCGGCGAAGGTGCAGCGCTGCGGATCCCCGCCCGCGGCGAGGACGCGAAAAAGTTCGCCGCCGGAAACGATATCGAAACCGGATCCTTGTTCGGATAGCAGCTTTAGGATCGCGCCGTTCGAGTTCGCCTTGACGGCGTAGCAGATGAGATGATTGAGCGGCGCCAGGGCGGCATCGAGCCGGCGGTAATGATCGAGGATCGTGCTCGCGCTGTAGACGTAGAGCGGGGTGCCGTATTTCTCCGCGACGTGCGAGAGCGCGACTTCTTCGCAATAAAGGTCACCCTCGCGGTAATGAAACGAATGCACGATAAAAAATGTAGAGGCGCTTGTGCCAAGCGCCTAACCAATTGAACAGGCGTTTGGCACAAACGCCTCTACATCGAGTTGGGAGGGCGCTTCCTACGCAGAAGCGCGCCTAACGACACCAGAATAAGCAGCGCGCCAAAGGTGCAAACGATCGCGGCGCCGGAAGGCAGATCCCACCAGAAGGAAAAGAAGAGGCCGCCGACTCCGCCGATCAAGGCGATGAGCCAGCCGATCAGCAGCCGCCGGCTCAAAGAACCGGCCAGATTGATCCCGCAAACCGCGGGCACGATGAGATAGCTGAAGACCAGAAGCACGCCCGCGATCCGGACAAAGCTGGTGACCACCAGACCGAAGGCCGCATAAAAAAGAAAATCCCACCAGCGCACGCGCAGACCTTTCTTCCACGCGCCGTCGCGATCGTAGGAGACGAGGATGAAATTTCGCCGCAGAACGAAATGCAGAACGCCAACGATGGCGAAAAGGCCAAAGCATTTCCAAACTTCGAGCGGAGTGACCAGCAGGATGTTTCCAACCAGCATCTGTTTGATTTGCTCGTCGCCTTCGGCCGCGCGGCTGAGCAGCAAAACCGCGGCGGCGGCGGCTACCACATACGCGATGCCGATGACGGCTTCCTGCGGAATCTGGCTCGTCCGTTTTCCCGTGATGGAGAAGACGGCCGCGCCGACAAAGGTTAGGCCAAGGGCGATCGCGAACGTTCCCCAGCTTTGCAGATCCAAATGAAACAAGACCGCGATGCAGATGCCGAGCGACGCCATTTGCGCCATGGCAATGTCGATGAAAATGATGCCGCGCTGGACGACGTGAAGGCCGAGATACACGAGCAGCCACGGCAAGAGCACGCAGGCCACGATGGGCCAGAACATAACGTCCCACATATTATTTCATCGCCGCGCTCAACCGCGCGACCAAGGCGTCGATCAGCTTCACATAGTTGTCCGTGTTCGACAGCGCCCCGGGATATTGGGCGAAATCGACCACCTTGGCGCCGGTAGAGCTCGCCACTTTCTCCGCGATCTTTCGATCGTGAAACGGCTCGACGATGATCGCCTTGATCTTCTGCGCTTTCATCTTGTCGATCACTTCCGCCAGGTGCGATGGCGATGGCGGAATGCCCGGTTTCGGCTCGAGAAAAATGTCGATGTTCAGTCCGAACCGGTGTGCGAAGTAAACCCAGGAATCGTGATAAGCGACGACGCTTTGTCCCTTGAACGGCAGCATCGCAGTACCCCATTCCTGGAGCTTTGCGTTGATAGTCGCTTCGAATTTTTTGTAGTTCGCGTCGTAGGTTGCGGCGTTCGGCGGATCGACCGCGCTGAAAGATTGCGCGATGTGAAGCGCGACCGTTTTCGCGATAATAGGATCGGTCATGAAGTGTGGGTTCCCGAGCGCGTGGACGTCGCCCGCGGCGCGGGTGACGTTCGCTGGCACGTTCATCAGGCGAACGCCTTGTGATGCCTGGACGCGTCCCGGTTTGCCGACTTCGATTTTCGGATTGCGCGCGTTCTGCAAAAGCGGCGGCAACCAGCCGAGCTCGAGCTCGGCGCCGCCATCGATCAAAACATCGGCGCTTCGCAGTTGCACCACGAAGCTCGGACGCGCATCGACGAAGTGGGAATCCTCGGTCGGTTTCGCCATCGCGCTGACTTCGACGTTGTCGCCGCCGATATCGCGGGCGAGCGAAGCGAGATCGGGCAGCGTGGCGACAACCTTGAGTTTGGCTTCGCTCGCGATTACGCAGCTAAGAATGGTGGACAGGATTAACAGGATTTTTTTCATGGAGTTTTAGAATTTGTGGGCGCCGTGCGCGCCGAGAATGAATTCGAACTGGAGGAAAATGGAATCGACGTCGCGGCTGGCGAGGAACGCGTTCTCCTCGAGGAAATCGTGATTGTATTGCAGACGGATCTTGGAGAACTCCGTTGGGTACCAAGTGAGATTCGCGGAGATGCGGGAACGCGCTTGCCGCATTTCGTCATCCGTTATGAGCGACTTCTGCATGTGCAAATAATCTCCGCGCAGACCGGCGACCCATCCTTTCTTGAAGCCCCAGAGCACCTGCGAATACATGCCCCAGTCGCGAAACGTTTCATTCGCTGGAAACAAATCATCCAGGCCGCGTCCCGCCTCGAAGCGGCGATACATCGCTTCGGTTTGCCATTTTACGAACGGGAAGCCGCCTTCGGCGCGAGCGCTCTTCCATTTGTAGAGAAGATCGGCGCCGTAAATCTGAGTGTGCGCATTCGGGCCGGTGTCGTTGGCGCCGAACGCTCCGGAAGCCCCGAAGAGAACAGTCTGCGTTTCGCTCGGGTTAAAGGAATTTTCGAAGCGCGGGACGAAAACAAAATCGTGCAGCGCGCTCGCGTCGCGGTCGATTGTCATGCGCCCGTAGAAAACGCCATTGTCGCCGGGGTTGCGAAAGGAATAAGCGGTGCCGCCGCGTCCGTTATTGACGGCGAAGATGACCTGCGAATACCACGGCACCGGAACCGTCCAGGCAATCTGAGCGCCGACTCCGCGGAGTCCATCGGGACCGAGCAGCCGGCCATTGACGAGCGGCGAGTCGGCAAACTCCCAGGTGTGGGGATGGGTGGGATTGATCCGGCCAAAGGCGTTGAAGAATTGTCCCGCCTTGATCTGCAGGCTGTAGGGCAAGCTCGTCGTCTGGAGAAAGGCTTCTTCGAGCTCGATCTCGGTCGCGTTATTGTTGTCGAGTTTGAGGACGATGTTCGCAAAGCCTTCGAAGTAGGGATCGACCGCGCCATCGAGCGCGATCTCGGCGTTGCGCGCGTTAAAGCCACGCTGCTGCGGATCGTGGTCGCCCACTTCGAGGCGATCCAGATGCCGCTCGCTCGACGCGGCCAGCGCGAACATTCCGTCGAACGAAATGTTCATGAAATTCTTGCTGCCGCCGCCGGTGATCGGGATCGGTTGGGTCAACGAAGAGCCGGTGCCGGAACTCGAGACGGTCGCAGGCGCAGTGGTGACCGACTCGTCGGTCGTCGCGAACAAGGTGCCGTTTGCGTTCACCGGCGGAGCCGCGGTCACGACCGCATTGTCGGTTGTCGGAAAGAGTGGAGGCGCGCTGGCCGAGGGCGCCGGCGAACTGGAAGTGTCGGCGGTCTGCGGCTCCGGATTCTGCGGAAGCGAAGGCGCGGCAGACTCATTTTTCTCCTTCGCCGCCTGTTGGTCTTTCACCTGCTGCTGCAGCGTTTTCACCAGTTCGGTGAGCGACTGGACTTGTTGACGCAACGCTTCGACGTCGGCGGCCGAGGCGGGCGGCACTTCGGCTGCGGGCTCCGCGGCGCGCGCCGCCATTGCCCAGCAGGCGAGCGCCACAAAAATAAATTTTCTCATTAATCTCCTGATTTGGTCCCGCGTTGCAGGACACGATTCTGAACGTCGGTCTGCGTTCGGCGCGCATTGGATCAGTGGCCGGCGGAACGCGCGATGAGCCACTGTCCGCGAAAAGCGGAACACCAATGGTCAGGAGATGGCGGGCGGGGCGTGCTCGAGCAGGGAAAATTCGAGACGCGGCCTAACGAGTTCAAAGCGGGAGGAAACGTGAGCGAAGGCCGTGGCCGGCGGCGGAGCAATCGCGATCGTATCGCTCCCGGAGTGCTGGTAGTTGCCCGAGGTCAGCAGGGTCACCGCGCATTCGTGATTGGTGGCGCCGCTGGAGGAATGGATCCGCTCGTGCAGTTGCGGAATGGCGGAGAGAACCAGCGTGAAAAGAAACAGGCTGATGAATCCAGCGGCCATGATCGCGATCGACCTGCCATCGCTGAAATGCCGCTTCATTGCGGGCGAGTCTGCTTCCTGCAACGTGGGATCGCAAGCAGGAACTCAGATTAGCTCGCTTCTGGAGCCGCTTCGCTATGCGAAGCGTGGGTACGAGCGTCGCCAACTCTCACGCCGCCCACAGGGCGGCGGCTACAGAAGAGGCGACAGGCGGCGCTACAGAAGAGGCACGCCGTCAGCGCACGATAAGTTGGTAAACCAAACCGGCGGCGGCGCTGCCGAGGACGACCGGGATCACATTCCATTTGAGTTTCAGCATTCCGAGGAACGCGACCAGACCTACCACGAGCGCAAACCAATCGATCCCTCGGCCTTCGGGAAAAAGAACATGAAGGCCAAACCAGACCGCGAGATTCAAAACCACGCCGACGACTGCCGCCGTGACCGTGGA
This sequence comes from Verrucomicrobiota bacterium, assembly GCA_041167545.1. Taxonomy (GTDB): domain Bacteria; phylum Verrucomicrobiota; class Verrucomicrobiia; order Chthoniobacterales; family UBA10450; genus AV80. The sequence goes on along the minus strand of JBEEHT010000003.1, from coordinate 25,653 downwards.
AAGCGCGGAGGTGATCGAGGTGTTGCCGCGCAATTGTTCGATGTGCGGGCCGCCGAGAAAAATCCAGAGGAAACAAGGCACGAACGTCGCCCACGTGGTGATGAACGCGCCGAGCGTCGCGGCGAGCAGCGGAGACATGCCCATCGGCCGGCTCCAGCCGCCCATGAATCCGACGAATTGCAGAACCATGATCAGCGGGCCGGGAGTCGTTTCCGCCAGGCCCAATCCCTCCATCATCTGGCCGGGCGCGAGCCAGTGATAATGTTCGACCGCTTGCTGCGCGACGTACGGGAGCACGGCATACGCGCCTCCAAAGGTGACCATGGCCGCCTTGCTGAAGAAGACGCCCTCTTGAAACAGGGTGTGGTCCCAGCCGCGCCAGAAACCCAGCGCGATAATCGGCGCCCACCAGAGTAATCCCCAAATCACACAGACCCGGAGCGCGCGGCCTAACGATGGTTTCGCGTGTTCCGGCGACTCGCCCTCATCGTCCAGGACGCTCGATTCCCTTTTGCCTTCAGTCGCGCCATGAGCAGCCGCGCCGGAGAACATAGCGGCCGAAAGTTTGCCGCCGATAAAACCGACGATGCCGGCCCCGAGAATGATGATCGGAAACGGCACGTGAAAATAAAAGATGCCAATGAACGCCGCAGCCGCGATGCCCCACATGATTGGATTGCGCAACGCCTTACGGCCGATCCGAAGCACGGCGAACGCGACGATGGCGAAGACCGCGGGTTTGAGTCCATAAAAAATCGCCGCGATCCACGGGACGTTGCCATAGGCCGCATAGACAAAGCTCAATCCCCACAAAACGAACATCGAAGGAATGACAAAGAGCGCGCCGGCCACGATGCCGCCCCACGTCTTGTGGAGAAGCCAGCCGATATAAATCGCGAGCTGCTGTGCTTCCGGGCCAGGGAGGAGCATGCAAAAATTGAGTGCATGCAAAAAGCGGGCCTGGCTAATCCAGCGCCGCCGCTCGACCAGCTCCGTCTGCATGACCGCGATCTGGCCGGCCGGTCCCCCGAACGAAATGAACCCGAGCTTGAGCCAGAAGCGAAATGCTTCGGCGAAACTTGGGGCGCGCTGGGATCTTGTGCTCACTCAGAAAAGTTTTGCTTCGATCGGCAACAACGGAGGATGTTAGCTGAAAGGCGCTCATCAACAAGGCGAGCGGGCCTCGCCTGCCATACGAATTTGCCATTATGAAAACGCGCTGCGCGCTGGCTGCTCTTCTGTTCATCTTTCTCCAGCGCAATGCCACCGCGTGCGATCTGTGCGGCTGCTACACGCCGCAAATGGAAGCGATGTCGCAGGCTGCGAACGAATCCTCCTTGGGACCTTTTCCCGCCGATGAGCAGAGCAGCTGGCTCAAGCGGGCTTACTTCGCGGTAGCCGAACAATTCACCCACTTCGGAACCGTGCAGATCGACGGTCGCGAGGTGGCGAACCCGACCGGCCAATATCTCGACAGCTCGATCACGCAACTCGTCGCCGGCTACAGCTTCACCCCGCGCTTCGCATTGCAAATAAACCTGCCGCTCATCTATCGCTCCTTCGAGCGGCCGGAAGGTTTCGCGATCGATCGCGGGACGGAGTCAGGTCTTGGCGACCTTTCGCTCCTGGGAAAATTTGTTTTGCTGCACCACCAATCCGGCGGCAGTCACGAGCTGAAATTCGATGACTCGAAAAATCCGCGCATGCAAATGCACGAGCCGGATTTCACCATCTCGGCGCTCTTGATCGGTGGCGTGAAATTCCCGACCGGCGATAGCCGCCGCCTCAAAGAAGAATTCAACGAAACCGAAGTGGCGGGCGCGCCGCCGAGCGGCATTCATGGCCACGACCTCACGCTCGGCACCGGCTCTTATGATGGGATCATCGGCGGACAAACCTCACTGCGTTACAAATCATTCTACTTCCAGGCTGATGCGCAGTTCACCCTGCGCGGCGACGGCGCGCACCAATACCACTTCGCGAACGATCTCTCCTGGAGCGGCGGCCCCGGTTATTACTTCGTGCGCAATCGCCAAACGATCGTCGGCCTGCAATGCGCCTGTTCCGGCGAACACAAGAACGTCGATCGGTTTCGCGGAGCAGCGGCGGAAGACACCGGCATTACCTCTGTCTTCCTCGGGCCGCGCGTCGTCGCGTCCTACGGAAAGCTCAGCGGCGAACTGACCGCCGAATTCCCGGTCTCGATCGAGAATACCGCGCTTCAGGTCGTGCCCGACTACCGGCTGCGCGCGAGCTTCGCGGTGAGATTCTGAGCACGCTCAGCGCGGGACACCCGCTGGACAGGGCTGCGGTGTTAGTGTACGCAACGCGATGCTCGGACCGGCTAAAATCTATTTCATCGTTTTCGGCCTGCTCACGATCGTGGGCGGCGTGATCGGTTTCGTAAAGGCCGGAAGCACCGCTTCGATCATCGCGGGATCGATCTCCGGCATTGCCCTCATCGTCGCGGCGTTTGTGCTGCCGGGAAATCTCGTGCTCGGGCTGGCGATCGCGGGCCTTGTCTCCATTTTGCTCGCGGGCAAATTCATTCCCGCATTCCTGAAAACGGGGCAGGTGATGCCGGCCGGTTTGATGTCTCTCCTCAGCGTGATCGGCCTCATCCTGGCGATCGTCGCCTGGATCAAGAAGTAACCGCTGGTGCGAAGATTTCGTCTGAGGACGCTGCGTTTTTTCGCGCTCCTTTTGTTGCTGGCTGTGCTGACGGCGATCGTCCTCCGCTGGATCTCGCTCGAGCAATGGCACCGAACGCAAGTCGAGCCGACGACCCCGATCGAAATCGAGATCCCGGAAAAAACGCCCACGCCCGGTCAATCGCCCAAGCCGCCTGTCATTACGGGCAAGCTCGACACCGCGCGTCTCTTCAGCGGGATCACCGTTCACGCGGAGGTCGATCCGATCCCGGGCGGCGCGGCTTCCGACGAACGCGCGGACCCGCAGAGCTACGTTCTCGAACTGAAATTGCACGCGCGCGTGCCGGCGCCGAACAAGAGCATCGAAGAACTGGCGAAGGTGAGTCCCGAATTGCCGAGATTGCTTCTGGGCCTCGGCGCGATGGTCACGCCGGAATCCGTCTCGCCATTTTTCAAAGAGCTCTACGACACGAAGCTGCGGAATCTCCGCGAAAATTTGGTCCGGCTCGATCAACTTCTCTCGCGCCACAACTTTTACGATTGCCAGACGGTACTGCAGTTGCGCCATCCCGAGAGCAAGCGGCGCGCGGTCCTGTTGCAAGCCGACATGGATGTCGACGCCGATGGTTCGGACTCGGACCGGTTGCCGGCCGGCTCCGGTTTATCGGCGAACTTCAAACCAGTGACGAGTTATCGCTGGCCGAAGAAAAGCCAGATCCCGAATTCGTATTTGCCGCCGGCGGAAGAACGGCTGAAGCGCTACGAGGGTGAATTAGCCAACAAAGGAACGTCACCCGAGCGCAAACGGGAATTGAAGAGCGGGATCGCGTCGGTGCGCGACGAGATCGAGACGCTGAAGAAGTACAGTTTCCTGATCGGCGCGACCGATCCCTACATCGTGTTGCCGCTGGGACTCGGCAAAGCGGACGGCGGCAAAGTGGGCGACTATGCGCTGGTTATTTTTGGCGATCGCATCTTCCCGGCGATCGTCGGCGACATCGGTCCATCGGACAAAGCGGGTGAAGCGTCGTTGCGGATCGCGAAGGAAATCAATGCGATCGCCACGCCGAATAACCGGCCGGTGAGCGATCTGAAAGTGACTTACCTGATTTTCCCGGACACTGGCGAAAAGCCGTGGGGTCCGCCTGATCTCGAGAAGTTGCAGGCACGTTGTGAAGCGCTCGTGAAGGAAATCGGCGGGGCCGGCGTGCCGTTGCATCATTGGGAAAATATCATCCCGCCGTTGCCGAGCCCGACGCCGACGCCAACCCCGAGCCCAACACCTTCCGCCTCGCCTTCTGTATCGGCAGCGCCCACTACTTCGCCCGGAGCTTCACCGGCATCCACATTCGCGTTTCCGCTGGCGACGCCGACACCATCGCCGCATTAGATGTAGAGGCGCTTGTGCCAAGCGCCTAGCATTTTGGGCAGGTGCTTGGCACAAGCACCTCTACATTTGCTGCATGTTAACGTCGATATGAGCAAAGCTTTCACGCGCGAAGACGATAGCGCTCCTGAACTTCCCGATCTGCCGCCATTGACTTCGGCGCTCGCGCCGGGCGCGAAGAATTACATCACGCCGGCCGGCGCGCAGAAATTGCGCGATGAACTCCAGCGCCTGATCGAGATCTCGCGGCCGGCGCTGGCGGAGGCGCAGGATGATCCGGATTCCAAACGGCAATTGGCCAGGCTCGACCAGCGCATCATGCAACTCGAGGAAAGTTTGCAGTCGGCCGAAATCGTCTCAGCTCCGAGCGGGCCGGCGGATGTCGTCCGCTTCGGCGCGAGCGTGACGGTGCGTGAAAGCGACGGAACCGAAACAATCTATCGCATCGTCGGCGTGGATGAGACGGACATCGATCGCAATTGGGTGAGCTGGATGTCGCCAATCGCGAAAGCGCTTCTGAACGGAAAGCGCGGAGAACGGATCCGCTTCAAATTTCCTTCCGGTGAAGAGACGCTGGAGATAATAAACATCAGCTATGAATGATCGAACCCGTTCTTGCCGCGTCCTCGTCGCGTTTGTTTCTTTTTTCGCACTTCCGCAGATCTTCATCGGCGCTGAATCGCCGAAGTTCGATGTCGTTATCAAAGGCGGCACCCTTTACGACGGCTCGGGCGAAACACCACGCGTGATTGATGTCGGTATCCGCGGTGATCGTATCGCCGGCGTCGGCAATTTTTCGGCCGAACAGGCGAGCACCGTGGTCGACGCGAAGGGAATGGCGGTCGCGCCCGGCTTCATTAACATGCTCTCGTGGTCGACCGAATCGCTGATCGAAGACGGCCGTTCGCAGGGTGAAATCCGTGAAGGCGTCACGACCGAGATCATGGGCGAAGGCTGGTCGATGGGGCCGCTCAATGACGGCATGAAAGAGCGGATGATTTCCGAGCAGAAAGATATCAAATTCGAAATCAAATGGACCACGCTCGCGGAATACCTGCGCTATCTGGAACAGCGCGGCGTTTCCTGTAACGTCGCTTCCTTCGTGGGCGCGACCACGATTCGCGATCACGTCATCGGCCTTGAGGACAAAGCGCCGACGGCCGAGCAGATGGAGCAAATGCGCCAGCTCGTCCGCCAGGAAATGGAAGCGGGCGCGCTCGGCATCGGCACGTCGCTCATTTATCCGCCGGCGTTTTACGCGAAGACCGAGGAGCTGATCGAGCTCTGCAAAGTCGCCGCGAAATATCAGGGCAAATACATTTCGCACATGCGCAGCGAAGGAAATCGGTTACTCGAAGCGATCGACGAACTACTGCGCATCAGCAAGGAGGCCGGGATCCCAGCCGAGATTTATCACATCAAAGCCGCGGGCCAGCAGAACTGGAAGAAAGCCGACGCGATGCTCGCGAAAATCGAGGAGGCGCGCAAATCCGGGCTGAAGATCACGGCGGACATGTATACCTACACGGCCGCCGGGACCGGCCTCGATGCCTGTCTGCCGCCCTGGACGCAGGATGGTGGTTATCCGGCCCTGTTCAAACGGTTGCGAGATCCGGCCACGCGGGAAAAAATCGCGGCCGAAGTGCGGACGCCGAGCGACAAATGGGAAAATCTTTATCTCGCTGCCGGCTCGCCGGAAAAGATTCTGCTCTCGGGATTCAAGTCGGATAAACTAAAGCCGCTTACCGGCAAATCGCTCGCGGAAGTCGCGAAGATGCGCGGCAAAGATCCGATCGAGACAATCATGGATTTGATCAGCGAGGACGAATCGCGAATCGACACGATCTACTTCCTTATGTCGGAAGAGAACGTGAAGAAAGAAATCGCGAAGCCGTGGGTTTCGTTTGGATCGGATGAAGCGTCGCAGGCGCCGGAGGGAAATTTCATCAAGTCGAACTGTCATCCGCGCGCTTACGGCAACTTCGCGCGGGTGCTCGGCAAATATGTGCGCGAGGAGAAAGTGCTCACGCTCGCGGACGCGATCCGGAAGCTCAGCAGTCTGCCCGCGACGAATCTCGGCTTGGATCATCGCGGGTTCGTGCGGGAAGGAATGTTCGCAGACGTGGTGGTCTTCGATCCGGCGACGATTGGCGATCGCGCGACATTTGAGAAGCCGCATCGATATGCCGTCGGGATGAAACACGTTTTCGTGAATGGCACGCAGGTGCTCAAGGATGGCGAACACACCGGCGCGAAGCCGGGCAAAGCGTTGTGGGGGCCGGGCAAGTTGCCTTAGGTGGATCGAGCGCTCCGCCGCTCGATGGGTGTCTTACCGGCTTAGCCGCCATCGCATCGCGCGACGGAGCGCGCGATCCACCCTACCGACCTTTCGCGTCCACTTGCGATTCGATCTGATCAAGGCTCGGGTCGTTTTGCTTGATCCATTGCTGGATCGCTCCCACTTCATTCGGATCCAACGTGGTGCTTCTCGGTGCCTCCGGATTCACGACGTCCTGGGATGAATCCGGCAGCACCGGTTTCGCTTTCTTGGTCAGAAACTTCCAGTGCCGCCCGAACCGCAGGAGCGAGTAATACATCGTCTTGGCTTCCAGCGCGCTCACGCCGCTGCAACGCATCGCGTTGTAAAACATCCGGTCGACTTCCGCTGGCGGCCGATTTTTTTGATCGTAACCGACGTCGTGAAGCACGGAGCCGTTTCGATATTTTCCTTCGAACGGCCCGCCCATGAACGACCACAAGGCGCGCGGAATGGATGCGCCATCAATGCGCGACCCGGCCGGCGCAATCCAGACGACGCCTTTGGGATCGGTGTAACGAAGTTCATTCAGGAGCGTCATCGTTCGCCCGTCCGCGTCCCAGCGGGTGTCGATCGTTCCGCTGTAATAGCCCCACGGTCCGGCGGGATTCAGGTTATCGGTTCTGTTCCTTTTTCCGAACATGCTGCAACCCGCGAGCAGCAAAGCAAGAATTAGAACGAAGAAGCGCATGACTTCGAACTAACTCGCCGTGGACACGAGCGCCTTCTCCCGTTTCGCGCGCGGCGGCGCGGTCGCGGTAGAAGAGACCGGTGCGGAGGGGCGCCGAAAACCTTTGAGATAAAAGAGCATGAAGATGCCGGAGACGACAAGAAGCGATCCGACCCATTTCAGAAGCCAACCCGGATCGCGCAAAATCTGGATCGTGCTTTGCCCGAGATTGTCCGGGTTCCATGAGGCCTGCGACATTTTGTAGGTGAGGCCGGTCCAGGTGCGCCACGATTCGCCGGGGTAACTAAACGGATTGTTCATCCAGCATTGGCCCATCGCGGTGTGACCTTCCGCACTCGTCACGCGCACCGTGCTTTTGAATCCGGCGGGGCTCTCGCTGCCTTCGTTGCGTTGGACTTCGAACTCCATCAACTCCAGCGCGATCGGTAACGGGATTTGCTGCCATCCATACGCGACCTGCACATCCCCGGCCGAGACCGGCACGCTGATTTGCCAACCGGCGGGAATCCATTGCTCGGAAATCTGTTCTCCTTGTTGGAGGCGAACGCGGACACCGTCCGGCAATTCCGGGCCGGCAGGCGCCGCGGTCACGGGACTAAAGTCCATCCATTCCTGGGCGTGCGGCATGATGCGATCGAGAGTGAATTGCCAGTCGGCCCAGCCGGTGGTGAGGGGCTTGTTGAGGTCCAGTTTGCCGGTGGAATGGCCGAGTTTTCGGGAGGCGAGATCATAGGTCACGCTACCGTCTGGCCCGATGAAGAGCGTGAGATGATTTAACGCGCTCGTTCCATCGGCCGGCATCTCGGGCGCGACGCCGGGTTTATCATCACCGTGCGCATTAGGCGCCGCTGTGACTGGAATTCCCTTGCCGCGCAACGTCAGGACGACGGCCGGATTGTTCGGCTGATCGCTCACCGAAGTCGGCTTGCCGTTATCGATACGAAAATCGGCCCAGTAATTATCGATCCGCAACGTGAACCCGCTCCCGTCCATCGCCGCGTCTTTACCCAAATTCTGGGCGACGTCGAACGTCCAGGTTTTTCCGGCGAGGTTAACGACCACGCTTCCCTTGTTTCCCCCGCCGTCGCGGGACGGCTGGGTCAGTTGCGCCTTGGCGCCGGTATTGCCGCCTTTGATCACCTTCGCGATCTGTTCCTCGGGCGCTTTGGCGAAAGCAAAAATCGTCTCTTCGATTTCAACTTCGCCACCGGCGGCGCTCGATGGAGGAGCTGGTGCATCGGCGCTGCTTGGGGCAACGCCGCGTTTCAGTTCGATCGTAGCGAGGCCCATGTTGAAGGAGCTGTGCTGGTGATCGTCGGCCATGAGCCAGTTTTCCAGACGCTGACCCATCAGCGCGGTCGCGATCGTGAAATGCAGCGCCGGCGCGCCGCCATCGTCGAGCGGTTTCGGGTTCAACTTGCCTTCAATCGCGGGCGCGTAATCGACAATGCTCAACCGCGCTCCTCCGGCAAGCAGGCCGAGGTCCCATGGTTTCTGCGGCGTCGGCGGGCGATGAATGAATTCGGCCGGATAACCTTTCACGATCCCGTCCGTGTCGCGGACGCGGAGCTGATGTTGATCGACCAGCAACCGATTCGTGGGCGGCTCTCCTTTGAAGAGAGTGATGGTGCCTTCCACACCCCAAATGCGCCCGATCAGCGAACCGGTCAGGAGCGTGATGATGCCAAGGTGGGTGACGAGAAACGCGACGTGATGTTTTTTCCACGGCCAACGCGAGAGGGCGGAGACGGTGAGATTCGCCGCGAGAAAAAGGAGCCAGAGGTTGAACCAGGGGGCGCCGTAAACGTAGGCGCGCGCGACTTTCGCATCGAAGCTGGACTCGTAGAGCGTGCCGGCGATCGCGCCGATGATCAGGACGGATAAGAGAACGACGGCGAGCTTGAGCGACGCGAAGAAGCGGAACAACCGGTTGCGTTGCCAACTCGGGCGCGAAGTGGTGGAAGCCGTGGCCATGTCGATGGGCGGGTATTTTCCGCGAGAAGTAGCGCGCGTTCAACGCGAGAGTTCGGTCTTCACGTCGTGCTTCAAGGAGCGGCGGTCTCCAGTCCGCCGACAAAGCGACGGCGGTTTGTAAACCGCCGCTCCTTGGTTGCCGCCCGCGCGGGAACGGTTCCCTACCTGTTTTGTTCAAGCGCAGCGCGGAAGGCTTGCAGATGGACGGCGAATGCGCCGGCGTCGAATGCATCGAGAGACTTCACATCCTGAAAAAGCTGATTGAGCTCGGCGTCGATTTTCAAAGGCGGGCCGGCGTTTTTCTTCAGCGCGTAGGTCAGCCGGTCGAGCGCGAGCACGAGACGTTTCGCGCGTTGGCCGAGCAATTGGTTCGCCGTTCCTTTCGCGGTGAATTCCGCATCGAGCGACGCCAGCGCGGCGAGCAAAGATCGCGCGGAGCCGTCGCTCCAGTTCGAGACCGAGGCGCGACGGGCGAGCGCATCGGCTTGCGCTTGCATGCTGGTAAAATCCGAGCGGCCGGGTGTGCTCGAGGGCTGACTCACCGGCGATGGGATGCTGGCGGCGGAAGTTGTTGTGGCGCAGAGCCAGGCGAGACCATTCCAGCGCGCATTGGACGCTTCGTCGGCTTGCGGATCGCTCGCGAGCGCCCAGCTCATCTCGCGCAAAGCCACCGCCTGTCCGGTGAGCCATTCACGCAAACCGCTCCACGGTCCGTCATCCTTCCAATGTTTCGGCTCGCCCACCGACTGGCCGGCGAGCTCGAAAAACAAATCGGGATGGCCAGCTCTCAACAACTCGGGCGCGAGATTTTGATGGCAGGCGACGCAGGCGGCGGCGCGCACATAAAGGCTGCGGAGATCGCGCATGCCGGCGGCGACGCGAGTGCTGTAAGTCCAATCGGTGCGCGTGTGCCCGCGCAACCAACCACCGGCGGCGCCGTGACAGGCCTCGCACGAAACACCTTCATCGGGATGAGCCGTGGCGGTCAGCCGGCTCGGCGCGACAGATTGCAAAGGCGAATGGCAAACGGTGCAACGCGCGCTCGTAGGCGCTGCGGAAATGCCGAGACCTTCTGCAATCCGTTCCGAACGCGAATTGAGCAGGACCGCATAGGCCTTCGTGTGAAAATCCTGCCGGCTCCAAGTGATGTATTGGCTGCGCTTCGGCCCCGCGCCGCCGTGGCAGCTCGATGATTTGCAGCCGATCGATCCGACAAACGCGCCGCCGCTTTCGCGGATTTGGCGCGGTTCTTTTGCGGAAACGCCAACCGCGCCGGCCGCGAGAATAAAACAGATGCGCGCAGCTTTCAGCAACACGCGAAAAGCTTAGCACCTGCATTTTGGAAAACGCGACTGCAAAGGTGCCTCGCTCTCACCGGCCTGAGGGCAGGCCGGCTCCAATAGCGCCTGGAGACGGCACGCCCTCGTGCCGTTGGCCGGTTAGCGGAACGTCAGTTCGCCCAGGCTTTCCACTTCTTGCGCAACGGCTTGACGTAACGATCCACGTCCACCTTCTTCAGGCGATCCACGCCGTCTTTAACCACCTCCGCCGAGTCTTCGTATTTCCGCCGCATCGATTTGAAGAGCGGCCACAGAAACGGAAGCGAGAGAACACTCAGATCGACGTTTCCCAACGGTGATTTGGCTTCGACATCTTTCTCCGCCGAACTCGAGGAGTAGCGGATCGCCAGCCCGATCGCGACGCCGAGCGCGAGCGCGCCGATCACGGTCGGAACCGGATTCTCGCGCAGGAAAAACTCCGTACGCTCGCGGGCGGTGCCGGCTCTTTCCTTGGTTTGCTCCCACGCTTCGCCCGCCGCTATCGAAACCTTGTCCGCTGCCTGGCGAAACCGCCCTGGGTTTTCCCCGGAAATTGGTTCGTCGCTCGACCTGTTCGAGGCCGCCAGCGGATCGTCCTCCATAAATTCGTCACCGTTTGGATTGATCATATAGTTATTTCGTAAATGGACCGGGCTTTGCGTCTCTCCGTTCATTCTTCTTCTCGACCAGGAGAGCGGGCTACCGCCATTCGTGCTTGGGATACTTGCGCTGGAGCTCCTTCTTGATTTTCGGATAGCCCTCACGCCAGAAGGATTCCAGATCGCTCGTGATTTGGATCGGGCGGTGGTTCGGCGCGAGAACCTGGATCCGCAACGGGGTGCGTCCGCGCCCGACCGCGGGCCCGCGTGGAGTGTCATACAAATCCTGGATACGGGCGGCGATCGTGGGCGGCGCGCCCGGGCCATAGGTGATTTTGGCGGCACGCCCACTGGATAATTTGATCCGCTCCGGCGCCAGCTCATCGAGCGTCTTTTGCTGCGCGGTGCCCAGTCACGACTTCACGGCGGGCCAGACCGGCCGCTCCTTGATCTCTTTATACGTCGCCGCGCCGTGACAAATTTGTTCGAGGAGCAACCGCTTCGCGGCCTCGTCGATCGCGGGAAACTCGAGTTCCTGGAACTCGGTCGCCACGAAATTTACGCGTTCGATCCATTGCTCGACGGCGTTGTTCCAATGTTTGAGCGGACAATTTCCAGCCAGGACTTCGCGCGCGAGAATCTGCGCCGCTGCCGGGTCGGCCTGCGGAGAAAATTCCTCGCTCCGCAAAACCAGATCGTGAAAAAGCGTCTGCCGATGGCCGGTGACGCGGCGCAAGGCGGGATCGAACTCGACGCGCGTTGCTTCCCGGAACGATTCAGGAAATAACTCGCGCAGCCACTCTTCCTCGATCCTGGTGGCGAGCGTGAGCAAAACCTGCCGCTCTTTCTCGCTGCTTTCAATCTCGCGAACTTCGGAGGCGACGAGCAAGCGCGCCCCGTGCACGGCGCTTTCGCGCGCGAGCACGCCGCGACGCCCATGCACCAGCGCGCAATGCAGCGTTCCCGCATCCAGTCGCACCGCGACTTGGTCGGGGAAACCCGCCAGAACGCATCGCTCGATCGATCCAGGCTTGATCTCGCCGGCCTGCAAATCGAGTCCTTCGCTTCGGGCGATGGCGAGAAACTGCTCGGTCAACTGCGCGGCCTCGCGTGCCGCTCCGGCGTTGATGCCAAGCCGTGAGCAACGCTGCGAATCGAAGCCGCTCTTTTCCGCGTAGCGATAAGCGCGCATTAAAACGAAAAGGTCCGATTCGGCGTCGCTGCCGAGAACGTCTTCGCGATCTTCGCGTGCTTGTTTGCTCTCGAGCCGCCGCAGAAGATTGCGGCCCTGAGTGATCGCGGCGATCAGCGCGACGGCGGGCACGCAGCGATATTGCTGTGCGGCCAGAAGCATGCGCGCATAGCGCGGATGGACCGGGAACGCCAGCATGCGGCGCCCGAGCGTCGTAATTCCGCCGGAAGCCAGAGCGCCGAGATCCCCGAGCAATTGTTCGGCGCGGGCGAGTGCTTGCGGGTCGGGTGGGTCCAGCCAGCGAAAACGGCCGACTTCTTCGACACCACTTGCCTTCAACGTGAGAACCACTTCAGCAAGATCGAGCCGTTTCACTTCGGGTAACTCCTGCGCCGGCCGATCGAGATGTTCCCGTTCGGTCCAAAGCCGGAGGCAATGGCCCGGCGCGGTCCGGCCGGCGCGACCGGCGCGTTGATCCGCGGAAGCACGGCTGATCTTTTCGACGAGCAGCGTGTTGATGCCGCGGCGAGCGTCGAACCGTGCGATGCGCGCGAGACCGCTATCGATCACGAGCTGCACGCCATCGATCGTGAGCGAAGTTTCCGCCACGTTCGTCGAGACAATGGCCCGCCGCTTTTCGTAATGCGCGAGCGCGGCGTCCTGTTCCGCGGGCGGCAATTCGCCATGAAGCGGAAGGACGATAAAGCGATCGCTCACGCGTGAAGCGCGGATGGCGGAGATGGTGCGGCCGATTTCATATTTTCCCGGCATGAAGATAAGGGCGTCGCCTTCGGTTTTTGCCGCGATGCGCTCGAGTTCATCGGCGGCGAGGTCCCAGATCGGATAATCGTCGCCTCCGACTGGTTTCGGCAGGTACTCGATTTCGACGGGGAAGGCGCGGCCGCTGGAACTCAAGACGGCGCACGGTTCCAAGTATTTTTGGAGAAGGCCCGTGTCCAAAGTCGCAGACATGACGGCGAGTTTCAGATCAGGGCGGGAAGTCGCCTGGAGTTGGAGAGCGCGGGCGAGCGTGATGTCGCCATAGAGATGACGCTCGTGAAACTCATCGAAGAGAATCGCGGAGATTCCTCGGAGCTGCGGATCTTGAATGAGCTGCCGAAGGAGAATTCCTTCGGTGACGAAGCGGATGCGGGTGCGATCCGATGTGATGTTTTCGAAACGGATCTGGTAGCCGACTTCATCGCCGAGCCGAACCTTCCGCTCGGACGCGACGCGCGTTGCGAGGAGGCGAGTGGCGAGCCGGCGCGGTTGCAGGATCACGACCTGACCGGCGCCGAGCGAGCAATGGTCGAGGAGGATTTGCGGAACCTGGGTTGATTTTCCTGAGCCGGTCGGCGCCTGGATAATGAGGCGGGCATGCTCGCGCAGTTCGGCTACGATCGGCTTCTCGAGGTCAAAGATCGGCAGGTTTTGGCGGAGCATTTGCCGCGGTTGGCCGACTAATTATCGACTCGATTGCTGGCGAAGGGATTGAAATTCGTGTCCCGATCGTAAACATCCACGCCTTCAGCGCGCTTGAGTTTGTTCACCACCAGATAAGTGAGCGGCGTCGCCAGCGCTTCGTAAAGGACCTTGGCGAAATAACCGGAAAGAATCAGATTCAACATCGTCGACCACGATGTTCGGCCGCCAAAGGCGATCAGGATGAGGATGGTCGTGTCGACCAGTTGTCCGGTCACGGTCGAGCCGACGGTGCGCGTCCAAAGCCATTTGCCATCGGTCCAGAGTTTCATCTTCGCGAGCGTGTAGGAGTTCGTAAATTCTCCGAGCCAAAACGCGACGAGACTGGCGACGATAAAACGCGGCACGGTGTAGAAAACCGCTTCGAATGCCGCCTGGTTCGGCCATCCGGGCGCCGCGGGAATCCAGACTACGAACAGCCCCATCAAAGAGAGGATCGCGCAGGCGAAGAATCCGAGCCAGATCGCGCGGCGTGACGCACCGTAACCGTAAACTTCCGTGAAGATGTCGCCGAAAATGTAGGTGATCGGGAAAAGCAATTGCGCGCCGCTGACGTTCGCGACCCACGGCTCGCCATGAAAATTGAACAGCGGGATCGCGCAGATTTTCTGGCCGACCAGATTCGAGATCAGGAGAACGACGACGAAGAAGTGGACGAGCAAATCGTAGTAACGAAAGCTGCTGAGCCGCGCGTCGCGCGCCGTCAATTTGCGGATCATCGTGTTGGCCATCGGAATTAATTAACCGCGGATAACGCGGATGGCGCGGATTTTTTATTTGTAGGCGAGACTCTGTCGCGCCGCCGATCGGGGTCGCCACCGATCAGGCTACCGCCAACTGCCGCTCGAATTGCTCGGGCGTGAGCTCCTCGAAATAACCGGCATAAAAGCTGGCCGCATTGTTGACCCGGCACATCAATGCCGCCGACCGGTCGAGCGCGGCCCCAGCTCACAAATCGCGCTTCAGCATGATCAATCGCGGTTCTCACCGCTCATGCGACCGTTGCGCAGCATCTGTTGAGAGCGTGGGACGATGGTGAACGCGCCGTGAGGACTGAAAGTCGGGTACGGATTCGTTAGGTCTTTCTGATTGGAGAACTTCAGTGAGTTAGACTGTTGTTGTCACTGTCAGAACTTTGGAAGTCGTTTACGGATCGCAGCAGTCATCTCTTCGCCTTTCGGGCTGACGAGCAACCTCCGCATGAAATCAGGGAAGTCTTTCTGCCCAAAGAACGCACCAATGCGTGCCCCCAGTCCCTTGTTTGCATAAAGTCGGAGCGCTGCATCATAATCGTCGGAGCCAATCGCGCGGTCGACATCTTTAGCCACCTCCGCGTACATCACCGGCACATCGATGTCTGCGATGAGCTTCGCGAGGTTATCAATAAGCGGTTTCTCACCCACAGCTTTCGCGTCAAACTTTGTTAGCCTCTGCTCAATCGTGCGAGCGACCATCCGCGAGATTACAAGATCACGATCTTTCTTCAGTTCCGATACGACCAGTGCTTTGGCCTTCGCGATAGTGCCATCAACATCACCCAGCACCAGTTCGTTGGCCGCAATTCTCAAAACCTCTTCGATCAGAAACAGGTTTTCCACTTCGGAGAAGTCGAGCACCGCAACGTTCTTGCCTTCCAAATATTTCGCCTCGTCCTCCGACCGCGCGTCGCGATCAACGATGCCTCTGCACTCGAGCCCGTGGAGATGCTTCAGCGATTCGAAGGTCTGCGTGGCGTTGAGGATACGTCCACATCCACCGAGCGGAGTGACACTCCAGTCCTTATAGATGTGCCCGAAAGCCAAGTAGTCGATGCTCGACCGCTCTCCCTCGATAAAAAGAATCGGCTTTCTGCTGCCGATGATTTCCAGGAACAGATCCTCCGGGATTGCCGGGTCTACAGTAGGAAGCACGTCCCATTGCCAACTCGTCCCGTCGAACTCCTTGAGCCGCACTTTGATTGCGTCCACGCGGGTAGCCGCGAAGTCGAGGTCGTGAGTCAGATACACGAACAAGCAATCAGCGCGTGCAGCTTCAAGCTCGTCCCAAAGCCTCGCCTGAATTGAGCGATGTAGATGTAGCTCAGGTTCATCAACAATCACGATTCCGTCCGTCGGAGCAGATAGGACCTGTCCAATCAGGTAAAAAATCACCCGCTCGCCATCGCTCATGTCTTCAGCTTTGTACGTTGCACCTCCCGCTTTCGTACGGGTTTCAATCTTCGCACCGCCGATGACAAGCTCGCGCTGAGGTAGTGTTCGCTCCCATATTGCCTTCAGCCGATCCAATTTCGAAAGCGGCGGCTCGACCCGAATGCCCGACGCTTTTTGCTGTTGCTTATATTGCGCGTTACTCTCCGCTTCTTCCGAGAAGAGGTAAACAACGAGACGCTCGAAGTCGTTTAGGAGAATCGTGTGTGGCTTACCCGCCCAACGGTGACCCGTCTTATAGCCCGTGAAGTCCTGGGCTGGCGTTTCATAGCCGTAAAGCAATTCTGCCTTCGCTTTGTCGACTGAAATCGGACCGATGCCTGATGGAAATGTAAGTGATTTTTGCGCCGCGACCCGGTGCGTGAGTTCGACGTTGGTTGGCCTGAACTCAATCCAAGACCCGAGACGTGTCTTACCGGTTCCGTTTCCGCCAACAACGACGACGACTCCGTTGCTTGTCACGGAGTTCTGGCCCTCCGGATGTGCCGCGGTTGCCGGCAGCTCTAGATTAAAGCTATGCGCCATGGCAATCTACATCGTCGCACATCGATCGAACCTCAAGGCGGACGTCCGGTCAATCGTGCAAACGAGGAGAGCGTTAAGGGGGACAAGATAGCGTCAGTCTTAGAATCGCGGCAATGCTCGCGCTAGGCACCGTTCATCGAGCCGCGAGTTCGCCGAACCAATAGACGGCGGTCACTCCGCCGTCCATGAGGAAGTCGCTGCCGGTAATAAACCCACCGTCCGAGCCCATGAGCAATGCGGCGACGGTTGCCACCTCGTCTGGGGTGCCGGGGCGTCCGGCGGCAGACAACTCAATCATGCGCCGGTAGCCGGCGCCGCGCGGGCCGGTGAGTTCGTCGTTCGCTAGCGGCGTCATAATGATGCCGGGGCTGATCGTGTTGATCCGTGCGCCACGCTTGCCCCAGCGGACTGCTTCAGCCATCACGCGGAGCGAGTTGCCGCGTTTAGAGATTTGGTAGGCGTGAAGAGGATCCGTCACTTTGTCGGGCTGAAGAAAAGGGAGACCTAGCAGCTCTTCCACAGGTGTCGTGGCCAAGGCCTTGTTCTGTTCGACTGTGAGCGGCGGCAAACGATGCCCGGACTGCGACGCGATCACGACGCCAGCTCCGCCGCGGGCAATCACATTGCCGAACTCTTCCAATACGAGCGCCGTGCCACAGAGATCGACTTTGAGGATCGTGGCCGGCGAAGCCTGGCTCGGCGAGACACCCGCTGCATGGATCAGCCCGGTGACTTCGCCCAGACCGGTAGCTGTTTCTACAAGCGCGTGCACTGCCTCGCGCGAGGAGACGTCGACGGTCGCGACGCTCACGTCGTATCCTGCGTTCGCCATCACTGCCGCCGCGGCGTCGGCATTCTCGCGGCGCATATCGGCCAGCAGGACATGCTTCCCAATCCCAACCCGGCGCGCGATCGCTTGACCGATCTGACCAGGGCCGATGACGACGATAACGTTTTCCATTCTGTTACTTGCCTTCAACAATGCCGAGGAGCTGGCGCAGTTTTGCCGCCGTCGTATTCGCGCGGAAACCCGGGCTGGCGCGTTCGAATTTCTTTCCCGCGGCCAGGTTGCCAACGATCACCGGCTCGCAGCGCAGTCAATTTGCGGATCATTGCCCCAGCCATCGCAATCTAATTAACCGCGGATGGCGCGGATTTTTTGTTTGGTAGGACAGGTGAGCGTGGCCTCACCGCCAAATGCCGGTCGAACTGCGCGGGCGCGAGTTCCTCGAAGTGCCCGGCATAAAAGCTGGCCGCATTGTTGACCAGCACATCAATGCCGCCAAACTGGAATATCAGTGATGCCAGGCAAATGACGAAGACCGCTTCCAAGATCCGTTTCAAAGCGAAACTCTTCCGGCCGGCGGAGCGCGCGAAAGCCGACGCCTGGACCTTTCTCACCCTGCCAAAGAACGCCAGTGCCAAGCTCCCCTCCCGGGGCATGACAGCGATCGAAGGCACCATCAATGATTTCCCTTTTCAAGCCACGCTCGAGCCAGACGGCCAAAAGAGCCACTGGCTCAAAGTGGACCCGAAGATCCGCGAAGCTGCGGGCGCAGATGCTGGCGACATTGTCACCCTCGAGATCGCGCCGGCGGAAGAGGAACCGGAACCCACGGTGCCGGCCGATCTGCGAAAAGCTCTCGCTACGGCTGCCCCGAAGGCGCGGGCGCTGTGGTCGAACATTACGCCCATCGCGCGCCGAGATTGGATCCACTGGATCACCTCCGCCAAGCAACCAGAGACGCGCACGCGCCGGATCAAAAATGCCTGTTCGATGCTCGCCGCCGGAAAGCGACGCGTGTGCTGCTTCGACCGCTCCGGGTTCTACAGTAAAAGCTTGAGCGCTCCGAAAAGGGCAACTTAGCCGACTCAGTTCATAAGGAACGGCGAACGTCGCCCGGCGCGTATGCAGATGGTCTCGTGACCGTGCGCAGCCGGGTTTCGAAAATGGGACGGTGAAATCCCGACGACGGGAAAAGGGAACTCGTCCGTGATTGACCCTGCCACGCGTAAACCGTTGTGAATCAACCGAAAAGCAATCGCTTTCGAGCGTGGCATAACCCATGCAAAGGGGTTCCCTCTGGAGTCGTTCTCAAATGCATTTGCGCGCGATTTTTTAACTCAACCCATCTCAAGCTATGATCCTTCGCATTCTTTTTCTCCTCGCTATCGCGGTCGCGACCGCCTCCGCTCTCTCGGAAGAAAATTTTAATCAATCACTCGACGGCGCGCCTGGCGGCAAGCTGATCGTCGATGTTGATTTCGGAACGATCGACGTTTCCGCGGGACCGGATAACAAAATTTCCGTCGCTGCCCATCGCAAGATCGATTCGGACAACGACGCGCAGGAGAAAGAATATCTGGCGTCCGCGCCCGTGAATGTGACCAAGGAAGGGAACACCATCACGATTCGCGCCCGGCGGCAAAACAAGGATCGCAACCTGAATTGGTCGGGCCGCTGCAGCATGGACGCGCGCTACACGGTGCAGGTGCCGAAGAGTTTCAGCTCAGAGCTGCGGACTGGCGGCGGCACGATCATGGTCGCCGAATTAGCCGGCACGATGAGCGCCGATACCAGCGGCGGGAAGTTAAAGTTCACTCATCTTAAAGGTCCGACCGGCGCGACGACGAGCGGCGGCAGCATTGAGCTGAATGGCTGCGACGGGCCGCTGAAAGTGGACACGAGCGGAGGAAGGATCGAAGCGATCGACGGCAGCGGGTCGCTCGAGGCGCGCACGTCCGGTGGATCGATCGTGGTGAAGAATTTCAGCGGCGACGCCAAGGTGGAGACAAGCGGCGGCCGGCTCGCCTTCGAGAACATCAACGGCAAGATTTTTGGCCGGACCTCCGGCGGATCGATCAGCGCGAAATTAAAATCGCCGGTGCCGGGCGACGTGAATCTGGAAACTTCCGCGGGAAGCATTGACGTGATGGTTCCGGCGGATGCGGGCCTGGACGTCGAAGCCGAAGCGAGTTCCGGCCGGGTCACGAGCGATCTGCCGTTCATCGGCATCCGGACCGACCGCGAATCGATGAAGGGCAAGATCAACGGCGGCGGCAAGTCGCTCGTTCTCCGATCTGGCGCGGGAAGTATTTCGATCAAGCCGACCTCGGCGGAAGTGGCCGCGAAATAGATCGCCGCGCGCCATGAACGACCTGCGCTTCGCTCTGCGTCAGTTGCGGAAATCGCCGGGCTTCACTTTCATCGCAGTCCTCACGCTCGCGCTCGGGATCGGCGCGAACACCGCGATCTTCAGCGTGATCTACGCGGTGCTGCTCCAGCCGTTGCCGTATCCGGAGGGGGACCGGGTGATGATTCTCACCGAAACGGACTCGAACCAGCCGCAGATTTCCGTGGCGTATCCGGACTACGTCGATTGGAAACGCGACAACACCGTGTTCGAAAACATCGCGGTTTCGCGGCGTGAATCTTTTAACTTGAGCGGTTTGCCCGGCCGCGCACCGGAACAGGTGCAGGGCGGCCTGGTGACAGGGAATTTTTTCAAAGTCATCGGCCTCCAGGCGCAGCTCGGCCGCGTTTTTACCGAAGAGGAAGATCGCGTCGGCGGCCCCGCGGTTTGCGTGATCAGCGACAAGCTTTGGCAGCGGATCTTCGCGCGCGATCCAAACGTGCTCGGGAAGACGGTCAATTTCGGGAACCAGCCGTACACGATCCTCGGGGTGATGCCGCCGCAGATGTTTTCACCACGCACCGCTGAAGTCTGGTTTCCGCTTACCCGGCGAACGGACGACCAGATGTGGCAGAATCGGGATAACCATCCGGGCTTGTTTGGCTGGGCTCGTTTGAAGCCGGGCGTGACGATAGAAAAAGCGCTGGCGGAAATGAAGGAGATCGCGGCGCGCCTTGCCCAGCAATACCCGCGATCCAACAAAGGCGTGAGCGTGACGATCGCGCCGCTCCTGGAGAATCAAGTCGGCGATTACCGAAATAGCCTCAATCTGTTGCTCGGCGCAGTGGCATTGGTGCTGTTGATCGCCTGCGCCAATCTGGCGAACCTGCTCGCCGCCAGAGGCGCGGCCCGCGCCCGTGAGTTCGCGATTCGCGCGGCAGTCGGGGCATCGCGCTGGCAAATTATTCGTCAACTTTTGATGGAGAGTTTCGCGCTCGCGCTCTGCGGCGGTTTGCTCGGTCTTTGTCTCGCGGCTTGGGGCCGCGATTTGCTGGTGGCGCTGGCGCCGCCCGGCGTCCCGCGTTTCCAGAACCTCACGCTCAACGGCTGGGTGTTGCTCTTTAGTTTGGCGCTCTCTTTTGTTACGAGCGTTCTCTTTGGTCTCTGGCCGGCGTGGCATACGTCGCGCGCGGACATTCAACTTGCGCTGAAATCCGGCGGCCATGGCAGCTCGGAAGCGCCCGGCGCGCGGCGTTCGCGCGACCTGCTCGTGATCGCGGAGGTCGCGCTCACTTTGGTTCTATTGAGCACCGCGGGGTTGGTCCTGAAAAGTTTTGCCAATGCGCGCAATCTCGGGCTCGGCTTCGATCCGCACCTCTTACTCTCGGCCCGGGTCGATCTTCCCGAGCCGACCTATTCCGACGCGACCAAGCTTCTGAACTTTTCCGAGGCGCTCCTGGCAAAACTCTCCGCGCTCCCCGGTGTGCAGAACGCCGCGCTCGCCGCCAATCCGCCGCTTATGACCGGCTGGCAGACTTCCTTCCTCCCTGAAGGCCAGCCGGAACCGGAGCCGGGCAAATGGCCGTCGGTCGAGATGGCGGTGGTGACGCCCGGTTATTTCCAGACGATGAAAACGCCGCTCCTGCGCGGGCGCCCTTTCGATAGCCGTGACACGAAGGAGGCGCCGCCGGTCCTCATCATCGATCAACTTTTGGCCGATCGCTATTTTCCCGGCGAGGATGCGGTCGGCAAACGGATCGGGATGTACGTCGGCGGAAAGGAGAACCAACTTCTTTATCGCACGGTGGTCGGCGTCGTTCCTCACTTGAAGGTTTACGGCTTCGAAGAAACCACCGTGCTGCCGCAGACTTATCTGGCGATGACGCAACAGCCGCAGACCGGTTTGGTCGTGCTCTTGCGCACCGCGCTGTCGCCGAAGTCGTTCGAAAAACCGGTGCGCGAGATCGTAGCCTCGCTCGATCCGGCGCAGCCCGCCTTCGAGTTCAAGACGATGCAGGAACGCGTCGAGGAAACGTGGGCGACGCCGCGGTTGATGAGCTTTCTCCTGGTCTGCTTCGCGGTGCTCGCGTTGACGCTCGCGGTCGTCGGGCTCTACGGCGTAATGGCTTTCAATGGGTTGCGCCGGATGCGCGAAATCGGCGTGCGGCTCGCCCTGGGCGCGATGCCGGCGCAAATCCGCACGATGATGATCGGCCAGGGGATGCGCCTGCTCGGATGCGGTTTGCTGCTTGGATTCGCCGGGGCCTTCGCGTTTTCCCGGGTGATCCGGAGTTTGCTTTTCGGCGTGAGCGTAAATGATCCGCTGATCTACGCTTCGGTCTCGCTCGTTTTGGGGTGCGCCGCGTTGTTCGCGTGTTGGGTTCCAGCGCGGCGCGCCTCTCGAGTCAATCCGATGATCACATTGCGCGCCGAATGAACAAAAACTGTGACCAGTGACGAGTGACATGTGACGAGCAAATCCGACTTCCGATCTCCGACTTCTGACCTCTGATTTATGAACAACTTCCGCTACGCCCTTCGCCAACTCCGGAAGTCGCCGGGGTTCACCTTTGTCGCCGTGCTCACGCTCGCGCTCGGCATCGGCGCGAACACCGCGATCTTCACTGTCGTGCACGCGGTCCTGCTCGCGCCGCTGCCGTACCCCGACGCCGATCGCATCATGGCGGTGCAATCGCGCAATCTGCAGGAGAATTTGATCGGGCTCGGTTTCGCGCCCGCCGGTTTCCGTGATGTCGAGAAACAGGTCACCTCGTTCGAGGCCATCGCGGCTACCCGCTACAACTACGACAACCTTACCGGCATCGAGAAACCAACGTCGCTCACCAGCAGTCTCGTTACCCAGGATTACTTCAAGGTGCTCGGCGAAAGGCCGCTCATCGGCCGGACCTTCACGCGCGACGACGCGGCCGCCAGCGCGAAAGCGTCCGTCGTGCTCAGCTACGATCTCTGGCAAAAACAATTCGGCGGCCGGCGCGAGATCGTCGGCGAAACGATCACGCTCAACGATGTGCCGCATGAAGTGATCGGCGTCATGCCGCGGACTTTCAAAGATCCGTTCAATGTCTCGTCGCTCTGGCGGATTTTTCCGAATGAAGGCGGCGAGAACGCGGTGACCAACGCACGTTTTTGGGCCGCGATCGGAAAATTGAAGCCGGGCATCGCGGCTTCGACGGTGCAGGCCGAGCTCTCGACAATCGCGGCGCGCCTCGTGCAGAGCGACCCGAAATTCTACAAAGGATGGGACTTCAATTTGAGTCCGTTGCGCGATCAGGTCGTCGGTAATTACCGGGAAGGTCTGTTGCTCGTCGTTGGCGCTTCATTGCTTGTGCTGCTCATCACGTGCGCGAATGTCGCGGGCTTGCAGTTCGTTCGCGCTTCCACGCGGCAGCGTGAAGTCGCGATCCGCCTCGCTCTCGGCGCAAGCCGCTCGGCGATCGTAAGGAGTCATCTGATCGAGTCGCTCCTCCTGGTCACGCTCGGCGGAATCGGCGGAGTGTTGATCGGCAGTTGGGGTTTGGATTTGCTGCTTGCGAGCCTGGCGAAGGATTGGATTCCGCGCAGTGATGAGATCGCCCTCAGCATGCCGGTCCTTCTTGTCACCGGCCTGACCGCGCTGCTCACCGGAATCGTGTTCGGCCTTTTCCCAGCCTGGCATGCGACCCGGGTCGACGCGATCGATTCGTTGCGCGACGGCAGCAAAGGCTCGGCTGGTTTGCAATCGGTCCGGCTGCGCGGCGCGCTTGTCATCGCGCAGATCGCGCTCACGATGGTGCTGCTCGTCTGCGCCGGATTGGTCTGGAAAAGTTTCGCCGCGATCACTCGAGTTAATCCCGGCATTCAAATCGAGAACACGCTCAGCATGGTGCTCACGCTCTCGCCCACTCGTTACGACACGGGACCGAAGCGCACGGAATATTATCGCCAGGTCCTCGAGCGAATGAGCGCGATCCCGGGCGTGGAATCCGCCGCGTTCACTCAGACGATGCCCTTCATGTGGGGAATCCCGGCGACTTTCTCGATCTACGGCTTGCCGGACGACACTGCGAAACTACCACCCGCCTTCTACGATTCGGTCAGCACTTCCTATTTTTCGACGACGCACATCCCGCTCATCGCCGGCCGCACTTTTGCCGAGACCGACAATGACCAGGCGCCGAAAGTGATCGTAATTAGCCAATCCGCGGCGAAGAAATTCTTCCCCACCGAAGATGCGCTCGGCAAACGGCTGACTCTTCCGCCTAGTCGCCAGCAACCGAACCCGCCCCCGCTCGAAGTCATCGGCGTGGTCGGCGACGTGCCGCGGAATGGACTCGACGCGGCGACGCCCTATCAAGTTTATGCGAGCCTGAATCAGCGCGCCTGGCCGTTCGCGACCCTGCTCGTGCGTTCGCCGCTTCCGGTCGAGACGATTTCGCAAACGATCCAGCGCGCGATCTGGGAATTCAATCCCGAGCAGACGATCTCGAATGTGATGCCCGTGCGCACCTTGGTGAAACAGAGCCTCACTCAGCCGCAACTTTATCTCACGCTCTTTAGCCTGTTCGCGCTCCTGGCGTTGCTGCTCGCAGCCATTGGTCTCTACGGCCTCATCGCTTACAGCGTCGCGCAGCGCACTCGCGAATTCGGCATCCGTTACGCGCTCGGCGCTCAGGTCGGCGACGTTCTTCGACTCGTAATCGGCCAAGGCGCACGGCTCACCGCGTTCGGCCTCGTGCTCGGAGTTCTCGCCGCGGCCGGCGTGGCGCGGCTCATGGAAACATTGCTTTTCCGCACCAAGGCTTACGATCCTCTCGTCTTCGGCGGCGTGGTGTTTGTCCTCGCGTTCATCGGCCTTCTCGCCGCCCTCCTGCCCGCGCTCCGCGCCACCAAGGCAGATCCCGTTGCCGCTCTTCGCGCTGAATGAGTCCTCTTATATGAACGCTGCTCAGTTCTTTATGGAGGGGCGATCTCTGCGAGCCCGGCGTCGCAGGAGCTCCGCCCTCCATCGACAGTCCGAGCTCTGATCCATGAACAATCTTCGCTACGCCTTTCGCCAACTTCGCAAAGCTCCGGCCTTCACGCTTACTGCGCTCGCCACCGTCGCGATCTGCCTCGGCGCGAACCTCGCCATCTTCGCAATCATCAATTCCATCCTGCTTCGCCCGCTTCCGTTTCCGAACGCCGACAGGCTAGTCACGATCTACAACACGTATCCTAAAGCCGGCGTTGAGAACGACGGCTCGTCGATCACCAACTACTACGAGCGCCGCGGCAATATTCCGGCCTTATCGAGTCTTTCCATTTACATGGAACGCAGCGAAGTCGTCGGCGAACCCGGCTCGACCGAGCAGATGGGAGTCATCCGCATCTCACCGGATTTCTTCGCTACCCTCGGCGTGAGGCCAGCGCTCGGCCGCAGCTTCACCGAGGAAGAATCGATTCAGCAGAGAAACGTCGCCATCCTGACGGACGCCTTC
Organism: Verrucomicrobiota bacterium; assembly: GCA_041167545.1. Taxonomy (GTDB): domain Bacteria; phylum Verrucomicrobiota; class Verrucomicrobiia; order Chthoniobacterales; family UBA10450; genus AV80. The sequence continues at coordinate 698 of JBEEHT010000003.1, read as the reverse complement.
TGGCGCGAGCGTTTTAATTCCGATCCAAAGGTTCTGGGCCGCTACACTCGGATTAACGGCATCCCCCGAGAGATCGTTGGCGTTCTGCCGCCCGGTTTTCGCTTTCTGTCGTCCGAGGCGCGGCTGTTTGTCTCGATGAAGTCCAACGAGGAACAACGTGGACCGAAAGCGCGTCACTCTGGCGGCGGCGCCACCCACATGATCGCGCGTTTGAAAGCGGGCGCCACCATCGCCGAAGCGCAGGCGCAGATCGACGCGCACAATGCCGAGGTAGAAAAGGACAATCCGGAAGCGAAGATGATGGCGGAGGCCGGTTTCCGTTCACCGGTGGTTTCCCTGCATGCGGAGCACGTTCGCTCCATTCGTCCGACGCTTCTTCTCCTGCAGGCTGGCGTGTTTTTTCTGCTCCTCATCGGCGCGGTCAATTTGGTGAACCTCCTTCTGATCCGCGCGAGCGGACGCGCGAAAGAAATGGCGATCCGTCAATCGATGGGGGCCAGCCGGCGGCAGATTGTGGGACAGGTCATGATTGAAACCGTGGCGTTGACGGCGAGCGGCGGATTGCTCGGGCTCGTCGCCGGAGCGTGGGGAACGCGGTTACTCGAAATTCTCGGGGCGGGCCGCCTGCCGCTCGGCGCGCGGATAGAGTTCGATGGCTGGCTGGCGGCAATCGGTCTGATCGGCTCGCTTGTTCTCGG
>JBEEHT010000002.1:0-9233 GCA_041167545.1 Verrucomicrobiota bacterium | reverse complement strand
CGCCACGCTGTCTCCTCAACTTTACGACTCGCGTTTCGCCCGAAGCGCAGTCTTCTCTCCCGCAGAGAGAAATGCAGTCTCGAGCGCGTTGGCTTGGGCCTGGCGAATTTGTTCTCGCGATAATCCGGCGGCGGGAGCGGCGATGTTGAATTCGTGGCGCAGATCGATGGCGCTGACGCCGGGATCGTCGGAGTTAATCGAGGCGACGAGGCCGTGACTGAGCATCGCCCGCAGCGGATGGCTCGCCAGATCAGGGACGGTGCTGGTGTGGACGTTACTCGTTAGGTTCGCTTCGATCGCGATGCGGTTCTCCAGGAGGAAATCGACCAGGGCCGGGTCTTCCAGGGCGCGGGTGCAGTGGCCGATCCGTTCGGCGCCGAGAAGGCGGACCGCGTCCCACACGCTCTGTGGTCCTCCGGCTTCGCCGGCGTGAACGGTGATGCGCCAGCCGGCGTCGCGGCCTTTGCGGAAATGCTCGGTGAACAGGGGCGCGGGGAAATTCGCTTCATCGCCGGCCAGATCGAGGGCGACGAGATCTCTGCGATGCGCGAGCAGCGCCTCCAGTTCCTTCGTCGCAATCTCCGCGCCGTAGGTGCGGCTGAGAATTCCGATCAGATTTACCCGCACGCCGGTCGCCTGTGCGCCTTCGGCGGCTCCTTCGACGACGGCGGCAACAACACGCTCCGGATCGAGTCCGTGCGGCTCAGCCATGAAGAAGGGACTGAAACGCAGCTCCAGGTAATCGATGCCTTCGCGTTTCGCGTCCTCGACATTTTCGCGGGTGATGCGCCGGCAGGCATCGGCATCGGCGAGCACCCGAGTCATCCAAAGCATCTTGGCGATGAACGCCATCAGGCCCGGTTGCGGCTCCGTGACTTCCACGTGCGGACGCAATTCTTCGACCGTGGTGGCCGGCAATTTCACGCCATGCTGTTTCGCCAAATCGAGAACCGTTTGTAGCCGAACGCTTCCATCGAGGTGCCGGTGCAGATCGATAAAGGGAAGCGTGGGATCGATCATCGATTCGGACATGACGTGCGTAGTGCACGCGACAACAGGGTATGACGGCAAGCGTCAAATTGCGCACAATGCTAGAGTTGGACCTGGAGGTTCAGCCGATATGAAAAGAAGGAATTCCTTTGTTCTCGGTGTGGTCGCCTGCGCACTGTGGTTTGCGACCGCGAACCAGATCAGCGCAGGTCAATCACTGGATTCGCGCTCGCGTGATGGGCTTCTCAGGATGAAGCATTCGCCGGTGTTGGGAATCAATGTCCCCATTGCCATCCGAATCGATGGGGCGCAGGCGGGAGTGTTTGCCAAAGGGCATATCTACGAACGGTATCTCGCGCCCGGTCGGCACGACGTGTATGCGAGTCGCCCGGATACGTTGAGCGATTCCTGGTATGGCACCCTGGATGTGCGGCCAGGGGGAACCTATTCCTTCGTGGTCAAATGCACGCCGAACCAGGTGATGCTGCTGCCGGTGAGCCGGATTAATTAGTCGCGAGCAACTGCTTTCGGGTCGGGCGCTAGTAGCCGGTGGATTGCACGGGCGGACGGTACGCCGAATAGTGAATCATGCTGCCTTCGCCGGCGTGGTCCTGCCTCCTTCGGATATCGTCTGACGTCACGCCGTTTAAGTTTCCCGCTGGGGCCAGGCCCTCTTCCACCCAATGCCCTCCACGATTGCTGCCCGTTTCAGCGATCACCCAGAAATAGCGCTTGCCGTCGATCAGCCGATATTTTGCGACTCCGTCACGCTCTCGGGCCTCTTCTTTCGCGACCTTGCCGGTAATCTTCAAGCCGGGTCCAACGTTTACCTTCATGGCCGCGCCGCCACCGATGAAGATCTCTCCTGGGACACCCGTAGCGATCACCTTCTTTTTGCCTGCGGAGACGACGAGTAAAAACTGATTGTCCTTTGCCGCGGCACTTCTTGTTTTGAGCTGAACCACGTAGTTGCCGGGTCCGAGGTTTCCGGTCGCGAAGGTAGCGTTCGCGCTCATCAGACCTTTGAACGCGACTTTGCCGCTGGCGTCAAAAACAGTCACCTCCATCGAAGGGACCGAAGCAGACGCCGTGGAGGCAAGGCCGAGAAAAACGGCGAATGCCGGGAGCATTAATTTATTGAGGATGTGTTTTGTCATGCGACCAGACTCTTCTTTCCTGGGCGCCTCGCCATATCCACTTGGCGACAACAGTGCGGGCCAGTTGCCTCTGGATGCGCGCTAGATTGTTGGCTGTTCTTGAGACGGCTTCTTTAAAGTGGGACAGTGAGTTCGGGACCTGAGCGAATCTCCTCTCGCCATTGTGATGAAAAAACGCATCCCAAATCGACGGCGCCGGCGATCGATCATCGCCTTCGAAATGGTGCGTTTGGATCGCGCCGCCGCCGAGCCGCTTCATCAGCAACTTTATCGGCAGATTCGCGATGAGTTGAGGTCGGGAAACTTTAGCCGCAGCTCCTCACGGTTACCCTCTTCACGAGCTCTGGCCACTGAGATCGGTGTTTCCAGGATCACCGTCAACCTCGCCTTTTCGGAACTTCACGAAGAAGGTTATCTGATTACGAAAGCTGGTTCGGGCACCTTCGTGGCCGACCCGCTGCCTGATGCCTACCTGAGTGCCGGTAAAGCGGGATCGTCACCGCAGAAAGAGCAGGAGACGCGCGTCTCCAAGCGAGTGAACAGGATCCCGGATCGGAGGGTCGGTCGGGAATTTGATCTGGGCCCGACCGGCGCTGCACCCGGAGTCTTGCTGCAATCGGGAATTCCGGCGGTGGATGAATTTCCCATCGCGATCTGGGAGCGTCTCCGCGCGCAACTCCTGGCGAAGAAAGGAGCGAATTTGTTGCGCTACGGTTCCAATCGCGGCGACGCCGATCTGCGCGAAGCGGTCGCGGCTTACCTGTGTGATTTCCGCGGAGCGCATTGTCATCCCGACCAGATCGTCATCGTGGCGGGAATGCAGCAGGCGATGCTGATCAGCGCGATGGCGGTGCTGGATCCAGGCGACCGGGCCTGGATCGAAGATCCCGGTTTCCATCAGGCCCGCAGGGTCTTCGCGTTGGCGGGCGCGACAATTGTGCCGCGGCCAGTCGATAAGGAAGGAATCGTCATCCACGGAGCGCCGAGCCGCCCACCGCCCAAAATTATTTATGTCACGCCTTCCCACCAATTTCCGCTCGGCGTCACGATGAGTCTGAAACGGAGAAAAGCGTTGCTGGAATTCGCGGAAACGCGCGGGGCTTACATTCTCGAAGACGATTACAATGCCGAATTCCGCTTCAGCGGTCCGCCGCTTCCTTGTCTGCAAGGGCTCGACCGGACCGGACGCGTGATCTACGCGGGCACGATGAGCAAGATCCTCTATCCCTCTTTGCGTTTGGGATATCTTCTTGTCCCGGCTCCATTGGCTGATGCGGTAGCCAAGCTCCGCACCGCCATCGACCAACACTCCCCGACAATCGATCAAGCCACTCTCGCCCGGTTCATCACCGAGGGGTATTACCTCAGCCACGTGCGAAGGATAAGGAAGATTTATTCCGAACGGCGCGATGTGTTCATTGAGCAGTTCAACAAATTACTGGGCGACCGCTTCAAGCTTGAGATCGCGGATGCCGGTTTGCATGCTCTCGCCTGGTTCCGTTCGGAGAAGGACTTTCCGGTCCTTCAGCGTGCCGCGCCCAACCTCGGAGTGAAGATAAGTTCGCTCTCGTTCTTCTGCATCGACGCGAAACTTCCGCCGGCTCTGCTGCTCGGGTTCGCAGCCTGGTCGCCTGCCCAAATTCGAGAGGGGTTGGGCCGGCTCGCGCGAGCCTTGGAAAAACAACCGCTCCCAAGTAAGCGCGAGTCGCTCTCTCGAAACGGGAAGCCGCCCCGATAGCGGAGGAATCACGTCGCGTTCGCCGGCACCGCTTCGAGGTTGCGTTTCGTTTGTAGACGGAGCTGGCCGCAGGCGGCGTCGATGTCGTGGCCTTTTTCGCGGCGCAACGTCGCGACCACTTCATGGCTGCGCAAGATGGCGAGAAAGCGCTCCTGCTTTTCTCGTGATGGGCGCGACCATTCGAGACCCTCGACATTGTTGTAGGGAATGAGATTCACCTTGGCACCGAGCCGCCGGGCGTGGCCCGCGAGAAGGTGCGCCTGCTCTTCAGTGTCGTTCACTCCGGCGATCAAAATGTATTCGAAGTAGATGCGCTGTTTCCTGCGGCTCGCGTAGTAATCGCAGGCATTGAGCAGAGTCGTTAGGTCGTATTTGCGGTTTACCGGCATGATCTGATTCCGGACTTCGTCCGTTGCGCCGTGCAGGGAAATGGCGAGCCGGGTCTGGAGCGGTTCCTCGGCCAGTTTCCTGATTTGCGGTGCGAGCCCGCTGGTTGAAACCGTGATGTGGCGCGCGCCGATTTCCATACCCCAGGGAGCATTGATGATCCGAATGGCGCGGACGACGCTGGCGAAATTCGCGAGCGGCTCGCCCATGCCCATGAAAACGACATTGTCGATTCGCTCGCCGCTCGCTTTTTCCACCGCGAGGAGTTGTTGCACGATCTCGCTCGCCTCGAGATTGCGCGAAAATCCGTCGAGCCCGCTCGCGCAAAACTTGCAGCCGTAGGCGCAGCCGACCTGCGTCGAGACGCAAATGGTCCGGCGATCCGAGGTCGAGCCGTAAAGTGAGGGCGAAGCGGGGATCAGGACCGACTCGATCAGGTTGCCGTCCGCCAGCCGGAACAAGAACTTCCGCGTCGTATCGTTCGAACCAAGGATGCGAACCGTTTCAAGATTACCGAAATCAAATTCTGCTGAGAGCCGATCGCGGAGACCTTGCGGAAGATCGCTCATCGCATCGAATGAGGTGACGCGCTTCTCGTAGATCCAATCCACGATCTGTTTCGCGCGGTAGGGGCGCTCATTTTGGGCGGCGAGAAAAGCCGTGATCTCTTCGAGAAGAAGAGACTGAATCGATGGTTTGCCGGTCGCCTGCACCCTTGCAGGTTACTCCACGCGCAGGGTTCATTCAAAGCGCGAGGCGGATATCACACGCAGGGCGCAAAGGTCACAACGATGCCGGAAATCGATATCTCCTTTGTGTCCGTTGTGGACTTCGTGTGAGGTTCCGGTTCAGGGTTGCGAAAATGTCGGTGGTTTCGCGCCAAACAAATCGCACGTCACTCGCAATTGGCTGGGAGGCAGCCAAGGCGAACGCGGTTCCGGCGTTCATCCTCCAAGGCGCGATGCTGGTCGTCCTGATTTCGTATTACTGGAGTCCTGCGTGCGCGGATTTTCTTGATCGGGTAGCCCGCTACAAAGAACAGCACGGCCTCGTTTTTGTCGTGCTCGCCGCCATCCTCGCCGGAGCGATCGTACCCGAGCTGTTCGTAATCGTCTTCTTCCAGCGAGGCCGGCCGCGCACGCAGAACCTTCGCAACCTCGCCTTCACCGTTCCGACATGGGGCATCGACGGTATCCTGGTCGATCTGATGTATCGCATGAACGCGATCTGGTTCGGCGACGTGGTGACCGTTTCGGTAGTCATCGCAAAAATTCTTGTCGATCAACTTGGTTACAATCCGTTTTTCGCCGCGCCGGCCGAGGTGCTCGTTTACGAATGGAAGAATGAAGGATTCTCCTGGAGATCGGTCCGGCGCGCGCTGACTTGGGAGCATTACCAGGACAAGATCGTCCCGACCTTGCTCGCCACCTGGGCGGTCTGGGCACCCTTAATGGCGATTATTTATTCGTTGCCCTATGCATTGCAGTTCCCGCTCTTCAGCATCGCTCTGACTTTTTGGGTATTGCTCCTGACTTACATGACCAATCGATTCGCCGGCAAAATCGAAGCCGACGCGCCGCCCGCGCTTTCGGTCGCAAAATTGTAGGGCTCGATGGACGAAGGGGCGGAAGCTGTCATGGTGTCCGCCGAACGCATGAGATCGCACGAAATTTTCCAACGCATGTCGCCCGCGCTGGCCGCGCAGATTTTCACATTCCTTCAGACGGAACAAAAGCCGGTTTACAAAGCGGCGATCCAAGGGCTCGCGAACCAGCGGAATCTCCGCGGTGTGTTCATCGAACGAAAACCGCCGGTCGAACGTTTTCCGTGGATGCAAGCCGCGCTCAGCCGCCCTCTGAGTGATTCGCTGGCGAGCCATCTCCTCCAGGCATGGTTACTCGGCGCGAACAAACCGATGCTCTGCGATTTTCTCGATGGCATGGAGATCAAACATGAAGACGACGGCACGGTCGAAGAACTTCCTCCCGCGCCCCCAAAAGAAAAGATCGCGGCTGCCGCCGCGCAGCTTCTCGAAAAATACCCAGCCGAAACGGTGGCCGTTTATCTGCATGCCTTTCGCGATATGGACAGCGCGGTGCAATGGCCGGCCCTTGACGAGATCCTCGCGGAAGAGTCTCGGCTGAAGCTGTAGCTGCTACGGAGGGACCAACCGCGGCTGACGCGGATTTCAGAAATCTTATCCGTTCGATCCGCGTAATCCGGGGTTAAAATTTTCCGAAGTGTAGAAGCGCTTCGTGAACGCCGGCGCCGCATGCTTTCGTGGCGACGTAGCCATCTGCGGATTTGACCGCTTCTTTTACTTCCGGAATCGCGTTGGCGGGGCAGGCTGGATATTGAGCGAAACGGCCATCGAGCATCGAGATGTCGTTATGGTGATCGCCGGCCGCAAAAATCTGCTCGCGCGGGATTTCGAGCAAACGCGATAACTCGGCGAGAGCTGCGCCTTTGTGATAATCGGCGTGGCAGAAGCGCATGTAAACGGTGTTGCGCTGGTAATGAAACTTCGGCTGCTTCTCTCTCGCCCGATCGATGAATTCGGCGACGCGCGCCAGCTCTTCCTCGCTCTCGGCGATCAATCCTTCGAGGCCTGCCGTGTGATAGAGCAGGCGCGCTTTGGTCTTCTGGGTCACGAAATCGACCACTTCTGCGAGGACCGATTCCGCCGAATTGAAAAGGTCCGCATGCTTACGCGCGACGCGCGCATTCCAGTCGCCGTACGGTTCCCACTGTCCACGGCTGGAGGAACGCCGGAAAACATCGCGCTCGCTCGTGAGGATGAAATCGGGATGAATGGGAAAGTCGAAATCGGTCAGGCCCGATGCAAGCAGATCCACGGACCGGCCCGTATTGATCGCCCAAAGGACGCCGTCATTTTGCAACTTCTCGATGTGCTCCATGCAGCCACGATCGAGCACGGGATCGCTGCCATGTGCGACCAGGGTGCCGTCGAAGTCGGTGCTGAGAAGGCGGATTTTTTGCGGCATCGGAACGGTAATTTAGGGATTGATGTGGCAACCGCAATTTTCGCCTTCGCCATTGCTCCAGCAGACACGCGCGATAAGGTGAATCGCATCATGAAATCGGCCTACGAACTGGCGATGGAACGCCTGGAGAAAAAAACGCCGAGCGTCGCCCTCACGAACGAGCAGAAACAGCAGATCGCGGAAATCGAATCCACATTCAAGGCCCGCATCGCGGAGAAGGAGTTGTTTCTCAAGGAGCAGATCAGCAAGGCCGTGACCGCGGGAAACGCAGAGGAAGCGGAGTCCCTTCAAAAACAGCTGACGATCGACCTCCATCGTTTGCAGGAAGACGCTGAGACGAAGAAAGAAAAGCTGCGCACGTCGTTTCTGACGTAACGCTAGGTTGCCGCTTGGGCCGAGGGCGCGGCGGTTTGGCTGCGCGGCGGCAGATCCGGATCGAGAAAGCCCAGCGCGTGCGGGGGCTTAATCACGCGGACGCCTTCCTGGCGCTGGAGCTCGGCGATTTGCTTATGGAACGCCTCCATTTTGGTCCAGTGCACCTTCGGGCGGAAATGGTGCTCGGCGTGGTATCCGTTATAGAACCAGACCCAGTTGTAAAGCTTGTGATAGCTGCTCACTCCCCAGGCGATCGGCTTGTCGGGATTCGCGCCGTAGTGCCGGTAGTACCCGTTTAGGTAACTGAGGCAATGCCCGAAATAAAAGAAGGGGAGGAAATAAAAAACCATGTAGCGCCAATTCAGGCAGGCGAGCAAAACCATCACGCTGATGAACGCCGCCAGCTCCGCGTTTCCCCAACGCTTCTCTGAGGGGCCGCGCTTGGCGAGCTCGCGGCTGATGGCGGCGGGGTTGTCGCGGAAGAAGCTCAGGAAAGTGTAGCTCCAGGCGTTTTCCGCTTCGCCATCGTGCCCGTGGCGGTAAATCGAGAGCCAATCAATCGTCTCGCCGTGTTCGTCTTTCCGGTCGCTGTTCCCCTTGTGATGCTGCATGTGCACCACGTCATAATACGTCTGCGAAAAGCAGCAGCTGATCGATTCCATCAAACTGAACAATCGGTTCAGAAGCGGCGCCCGGAAATAGGGGTTGTGAATGAAGTTGTGGGAACTGCCGTTGATGTTCCACGAGATGGAGATCGAATACAGCAGCCCCAGGGGGATCATGATCCAGAGCGAGGTGCGGGGGTACAGGTAAAAGAGCAGAAAGAAATAGACGCAGTGGAGGATCCCAAGGGAGACGGGAATGATATCCAATCGGGTGTGCGCAAAGAGTCTCGAGTTGGTCGTGACTCGTTCGACTCGGATTGGATCTGTTTCCGTGGACATGATTGATTTAGCGACTCCAGTAACGCCGCCGCGCCTTTAGTAGATCGCGGGAATAGTGAGAATTGGCAAGCTCCGGTCTCCGGTCCGAGGCGACTTCAGCGCCTGAGACAGCAAATATTCTCTGGGATAGCACGATTTCCCGGCGCGTGGCACGGTCCTCGGCCCGGGAGCGGTTAGCCCCCCGGCGCTGGATCCAAGTCCAAACAAGGGGGTAAAAAATTTTTATCTGCGCTGAAATTTTTTCTTGCTTTCATAGGTGGAACCGCCGTAACAAGGAGAAGCGTCGGCAAAAATTTTTCTTAGCGGTATAAGAATTGTTATTGACGATGAGAATCAATTATGACAAATATGGGAAACATAAGAGATACCCGTGACTGCAAGGGTTGTGGAAACGGACTCACCGAACTCAAACGATAACAAACAGGAATCAGGAGAAAACAATATGATCAAACGTAACTTCACCGCGGCCCTCATCGCCGCAGGCATGTTGGCAATCGTCAGCGCGGCTCAGGCGACCGTGCTCGACCTCGGCTCGAGCGGCAGCGGCACTCTCAACGGCGCTCTCTTTCAGACAAATAACGATCACCCGACCGGGACGGGCGTTTATGATCCGTTTTTGACCATCCAGAACAAAGGA
>JBEEHT010000001.1:0-12117 GCA_041167545.1 Verrucomicrobiota bacterium | reverse complement strand
CTCGCGGGCTACCTATCTCGGCCGAGGCCTGCGCTCGCGCCTGAGCATGGAAGCTTGGAACATTTGCTCGCGTACCATCGCAACTGCTCTGGGGCGATAGGAATGGGCGACTTATTGTTTCTTCATGCTTTTATCAATGTTCTCGCACCGGATCGGGTGGTAGAGATCGGCACGCTGAGCGGCTTCTCTGCGGCCGTGATTGCTGACGCCGTTGCCCAACATCAGCGTCCAGAATCCGCATCGGTGATCGTGGACACGATCGATCTGAGCCAACGCTGCCTTACCGATCAAACGCAACCCGTCGGCTTCGCGATTCCGCAGCTTGTCCCTCGTCTGTCGAGCCGGATCCGCGTGCACGCCGGCAAAGACGCTCGCTATGTCGAACAGATCGCGCATGCCGGAGAACTCCAGATCGTCTTCATCGATGCAGACCACCAGCATCCGCGACCTACCTTGGACTTGATTCGCGTCTCGCGATTCGTTAGGCCGGGTGGGTGGGTCGTAGTTCATGACATCGAGCTTGCCTCGTTGGCTGAAAGAATGCGCGTTGCCGGAGTTGCCGTGGAACATGGCGCGCCATCTGGACCGCAATGGCTCTTCGAGGCCTGGCCATTCGAAAAAATCAGCGGCGGCAACATCGGCGCACTGCGCCTTCCATCTAATGTGCGGGACCTTGTTCCATTCGCGCTAGCCATGCTACGGATCCCGTCGGAATTAGAGCCGACATCCACCCGGCGTACGCTCGAGGCGTTCTTCGCTGCACTGGTCGAACTGATCGGAGGCAAGGCGGATCACCCATCACCTGCGTGACCGGCGATTCTGTGAGAGATTGCGCCGGCCATGAATTCCCTGCTGCCTTGGTTTTCCGCATCCAACTTTCCGCTCTACCTCGCCCCGATGGCCGGAGTGTCGGACAAGATTTTCCGGCAGCTCTGCAAGGAGCGCGGCGCCGACGTTCTCGTCACCGAATTCGTTTCGGCTGAGGGCGTCTTTCGGCGAAACGAGCGGACGCGCGAGTATCTCGATTTCGATGAATGCGAGCGGCCCATCGGCGTGCAGTTGTTTGGCGGGAACGCGGAGCATATGGCCGAGGCCGCGAAACATGTGGTGGATTGGGTCCGCCCCGATTTTATCGATCTGAACTTCGGTTGTCCCGTAAACAAAGTCGTGGCCAAGAACGGCGGCTCGGCCCTGCTCAAGGATTGCCCGACCCTGGCTGCGGTCACGGCCGCGGTCGTTCGGGCCGTCGCGCCCCTGCCGGTTACCGCAAAAATCCGGATCGGTTGGGACACGGATTCGATCAACGCTCCGCACGTCGCGCGGATTCTGGAAGACACGGGCATCCTCGCGCTCGCGGTCCATGGCCGGACCCGAGCGCAGGGTTATTCCGGAGCAGCGGACTGGGGCGTGATCGGCGAGGTCGCCGTCGCGGTCTCAATTCCCGTGATCGGCAACGGCGACCTAACGAGCGGAGCGGATGTCGTCAGACGTCGCTCCGAAACCGGCATCGCCGGCGCGATGATTGGCCGGGCCGCCATGAGTTCCCCGTGGATCTTTGCCCAAGTGAAACATTATTTTGCGACCGGCGAAATTCTGGGCCCGCCAGGCCTGGCCGAGAAGTGGGACTTGATTCAACGGCATTGCCAGCTCGCGGTCCAGGAATGGGGTTGCGAGGATCAGGCGATCCGTTCGATGCGGGCCCGGCTGATGGCCTACTCGAAGGGATTCCCCAACAGCAAACAGTTGCGCGAAAAATTCCAGCACGTCTCTTCGCTGGCGGAAATTGAAGAGATCGCCGCGGAACATATGTCATCCGATCTGCAACCTGCCTGATGCCCGTGATCATTCCGCGAACCTAACTCTTGCCGTGCCCGAAACGCCCGCCACATCCGCCGCGATCAATTTCAAGATCGGCAACGAACGTCTCATCAAGGTCACCGAGAATGCTTCGCGGAAGCTCAATTCGCTCCTGGAAAAACAAGGGCGCACCACCGGCGCGTTGCGCGTGGCGGTCATCGGCGGAGGCTGCTCCGGCTTACAATACAAGATGGATCTCGTGGACGGCCCGGCCAATCGCGACATCATGGTCCAATCGTCCAACGTCCGCGTCGTGGTCGATCCGAAAAGCGCGCTCTTCGTCAGCGGATCGTTGCTCGATTACAGCGACGATCTCCAGAAAGGCGGATTCAAAGTGACGAATCCGAATGCAGTCGCGCACTGCTCTTGCGGCGAGAGCTTCGCTGCATGACCGATTATTTCGCGCTTCTCGATCAGCCCCGCGCACCCTGGCTCGATCCGGAAAAGCTGAAGCATGTTTATCATCAAAAAACTTTGCGGGCGCATCCGGACACGGCGGCGCCGGGAGAATCGGAAAGCAGTTTCGCTCAACTCAACGAAGCGTACCAGGTTTTGCAGGATGTGAAGCGGCGGCTGCATCATCTCCTGGAGCTGGAAGGCCATGCGCCTTCTTCGGCAGACCAAACCGTTCCCCGCGAACTCCACGATTTGTTTCCCGCCATCGGCGCGCTCGCTCAGCGCGCGACTGGGCTCATGGAAAAAATCAGGACGGCTTCGAACGCCTTGAGCCGGTCGCTCCTGAAGCCGCAGATTCTCGAAGCGCAAAAGGAAACGAAAGAATTGCGCGGAAAGATTCAAGGACTCTCCGAGTCTTCGGTCGCTCAATTGCGTCTGGTCGATTCGCGATGGGAGGAGAATCCGACCGAAGAGATCGCAGCGTTATCCAATCTCTATTTCACGTTCGCCTACCTGACTCGCTGGTCGGCTCAGCTCGATGAGCTGGCGTTTCAGTTATCAGCTCATTAGCAATCGCCTCCGGCCTGAGGGCAGGCCGGCTCCATCGACGAACTGGAGACGGCCTGCCCTCAGGCCGTTATGACTGTTCATTTGAACTTGCGCGCCCGGCAGGCGTGGGCAAAATAAGGCATGCTCACAGAGCGACAGAGAGGCATCCTGGAATTTATCCAGTCGGAGCAACGCGAGAAAGGGGTGACGCCGAGCACCCGCGAAATCCAGCATCACTTTGGTTTCGCGAGCCAGACCTCTGTCATGCAATACATCGACGCGCTGGAGCGCAAGGGTTTCGTCGACCGTCACGCGCGCAAGGCGCGGGCCCTGATCACACCGGTGCAGAAAGTGCGCATCACGGACATTCCGATTTACGGACAGATCCCGGCGGGAATGGCGACGCTGACCGAGCAGACGATCGAGGGTCATGTTTCCCTCGATACACGATCGGTTAATGCCTCCAAGAACGGACGCACTTTTGCGCTTCGCGTCCGCGGCGATTCGATGATCGATGCTCACATTTTGGACGGCGATATCGTGATCCTTGAAGATCGCAAAGACGTCCAGAACGGCGATATCGTGGCGGCGCTGATTGATGGCGAAACGACATTGAAGCGTTACGTCATGGAACATGGACGGCCCTATCTGAAGGCCGAGAACCCGCTTTACCCAAATCTTTCGCCCGCTCGCGAACTGCGCGTGCAAGGCGTAATGGTTTCGCTTGTGCGGAAACAAACGCCGCCTCGCCGCAAGCGCAGTTAACCCGAAGTTTTCGGCGTTGGTGTTCGCTTGAACATATTGCTCGTTTGTGCCAGTTTCGGGCATGGGCGCGAGCAGCAAGATCATCGATCTCCGTCATCTGCTGGCTGAGCGTTTTCCTCAAACCGTTACTACGGCGGCGCTCCGGTTACCGACCGGCCTGCCTCTAATTGACGACACGATCGGCGGCGGATTACCAAAAGGCGCCATTACCGAATTGAGCAGTCCAAACATCAGCGCCGGAAGCGCGCTTTTGATCTGCGCGCTTTTGCAGGCTGCGCATCGAGAAGGTCGGTTTCTCGCTTTGGTGGATGGACGCGATTCGTTCGATCCCGCGCCGCTGGGCAACGCACGCTTGGGCAATCTGCTTTGGGTCCGCTGCGCGAAAGCGCTGGAAGCAATTCAAGCCGCCGATTTCCTTTTGCGTGATGCGAATTTCCCTCTGGTCGTTCTCGATCTTGTCCTGAATTCCGCCGATGAGCTTCGCAAGATCCCGCAAACAAACTGGTATCGGCTGCAACGTCTCGTAGAAGCAGCGCCGACGGCCTTTCTCGTCCTCACGCGCACGAGCATCATCAGCAGCGCGCAATTAAAGCTGTCGCTCGATAATGCCTGGCGCCTCGCGGATTTGGAACCCGATCGCCTCGATTCGCGTTTGAAGGTTCTGGTGAAACGAGCGCAAGGCTCAAGACAAGTCATGGCCGGAGCCGGTTGATGTTTGCTACGATTTATTTGCCGGATTTTTATCTGCAAGCTGCCTTGCGCCACCAACCGGAGCTGCGCGCAAAACCGGTCGCCTTAATCGACGATCACGACAAGAAGGCCGTGATCATTCAGTTCAACGCCGGCGCCGGCCAAACCGGCGTGAGATGCGGGATGACGCCGAGCCAGGGTTTGGCGCGTTGCCTTGAACTCGAGGTAAGAACGCGGGCATGGGCCCAGGAAAAAGTAGTCCAGGAAATCCTGCTGCATTTAGCCGGCACCCTCGCGCCGTATCTTGAAGCAACCGGCGCAGGCATTGCCACCGTCCAATTTACCGATAGCAGGAACCTCGCGCGCAATGTCACGCGGGTGATCGAGCAATTAGCGGACGCCGAAATTATCGGACAGGCCGGAATCGCGCCGACGCCAGATGCAAGTTACCTCGCGGCCCATCTGGCGAAGCCGGTTCTGCAAATCGACGATGTAAACGAGTTCTTCGCGCCGCTGCCAATCGAGACGCTAGCGATAAGCTAAGGCTGGGCAGGCAAAGCCGGCTTCCGTTCGATGAAAGCGCGATAAACCAAACCGCCCAACGCACCGCCGATCATCGGACCGAGCCAGTAAACGTAATGCACTTTCCAAAAACCAGCGACGACCGCCGGACCAAAAACCCGCGCGGGATTCATAGCCGCTCCGGTGAGTGAGCCGCCGAAGAGGATGTCGAGCGTGATCGTCGCGCCGATCGCCAGGCCGGCCACGCGGCGGCCGCGTTCATCTACGCCGGTGCCATGCACCACGAAAACAAGGAAGAACGTCAGGATCGCTTCGACGAGAACCCCCTGCCCCGGCGTCAGATTGATCGCGAGCTGAGGGGTGCCGTTGACGATGACATCGCGGTCGAACAAACAAAGGCAGATCCACGCGGCTGCGACCGCGCCGAGGAGTTGCGAGATCCAATAACGAATCGCTGCGCCCAGCGTCATGTGACCGCTGCAAACCAGCCCGAAGGTTACGGCCGGATTCAGGTGGCCGCCGGAAATGTGCATCGTGGCGGAGACAAAAGCGGCAATCGTCAGGCCGTGAGCCAGCGCGACCGCGAGTACATCGTGTCCGGCTGTTTTGATCGCGCCGATACCGACAAATATGAGCGCGAATGTTCCGATGAATTCTGCCAGGCAAGGTCGAAGCTTTTCCATCGCGCCATCCAATCAAAAGGTGCGGGCGATGACAACCTGTAACGCGATGCGGATTTACCCGCCGGCGAAGTCCGGATATTTTTCGCGGAGCTGTTTCGCAACGCGGTCCGCCTCTTCGTTCTTCCCGGCCTTCTGATAGGCCAGCGCCGCCTTTTGCAGAGCGCGCGGCGTGATCGCTGGATCGTCGTAAAGCAACGCGACGCCCATGAAGGCTTTGCCGGCTTCTTCGAAATGCTGGCGCTCGAACTGCACGTCACCCGCCAGTAAGCGGGCCTCCGCGTTCACCCGCCCCTCCGGCTGCAGACTCATGATCTCCTCGGCAATCTTCTGGGCCTCGTCGGGTTTATGCGTCGCAATTTTCGTCGCGCCGAGCGCAAGCAACGTCTTCGCCTTTGCCGCCGGATCGGTCGCGACTTGCAAATACCTTTCGTAAGCCGATTCGGCCCCGGCGAAATTCTTCAGCTTCGTTTCCGCGTCGGCCAGATAGAACCAGAAATCCGGCTTTACGTTTCCGAGAGTGTCGCTCTTGCCGAGGACCGTGAGATACTTTTCCGCGGCCGCGTAGTTTTTCTCGTTGTAGTACTCGAGGCCGAGCCACTCCAGGATTTCCGCCGGGACCTTCGCATTGGGATTGGCGGCGAGGAAGCCATCGACTTCCTTCGTCAACGCGGCGCGATCTCTCAGGTAAAAGTGGGCCGAGAGGATCCGAAGCGTGGCGAGGTTGTAATATTGTTCCTTGTTGAGCTGACGCGCGGCATCGAGTGGCGCCAGCGCCCCCTTGTAATCCTTAGCGTCGAACGCAGCCTTCCCGATGTAGTAATTCGCCTGCGCCGCCACGGAGCTCTTGGGAAATTCCTTCAATAATTGCCGGAAGGCATCGGCCATCCCTTTCGAATCATCCTTCTGACCGAGAATGAGCGCCTTTTGTTGGAGCGCCGCTTCGCGTTCGCGCGCGGCCGGATATTTCGTGAGCAATACGTTCAAATCCTCGATGGCAGCGTCGTAATTTTTCTCCGCCTGATAGGCCAGGGCGCGCTGCGTCAGAGCGGAAGCCATTTGCGGGCTGTCCGGAAAAGCTTTCACGAAATAACCAAACGCATCGATCACCTGCGCCCCGTCTTTCAACTGAACAAAACACCAGCCGAGTTTGTAGGCCGACTCCGCGCGCAACTTCGGTGAGAGATGCGACGCCCGCAGCTCCGCGTAAATCGGCGCGGCCTCAGCGAACTTCTGCGCTTTGTAAAAATGTTCGGCCTTGAGCAGCTTCGCCTGGTCCGCGCGTTCCGGCGCCGGATTCGAATTCAGATACTCGTCGATCTCCGCCAGGAGCGACGGCGCGTTCGTGTTGTAAAAATTGATCAACCGCTGATATTGCGCGTCCTTCGCCTCCTCCTTGTCCGGATATTTCGCGATGATCTGGCGATACATCTCGTCCGCTTCCTTCGTGTGCCCGAGCTGACGCTGGCTGTTCCCGACGATCATCATCATTTCCGCGCGCACTTCCTCGGGGATCTCTTTCTCGCCGCGCTTATACTCCGCCAGCACCTTGTCGTATTGGCCCGACTGATATTGCAGCCGGAGCAATCCGACCTCGGCGATCGCGCGCCACTTGCCGGCCTCGGGCAACGTGCGGCCTTTTTGCAATAAACTCAGCGCCTTCTCCGCCATCGCCTTGTCGATCTTTCCCTTATCGGTTTGCTGGAGATCGATCGCGACCATTCCGGCGCGAACCGTCGCCTCCGCTTTCAAAGCCGGTTTCTGCGTTTCGTTCGCGAGCGCCTCGTAATTCCTGAACGCGTCCGCTTTCCGGCCGCGCGCCAGGGCGATTGTTCCGGCGGCGAGGCGCGCATCGTCCCGGTATGGATTCGGATTTTTTGTCTCAGCGACTTGTTCGTAAAGCTTCTGGGCTTCGTCCTTGCGGTCAAGGTTCTCGAGACAACGCGCTTCGAAATAGCGGGCGGAAAGAGCTAGCGCGGATTCCTTCGATTTCGCGGCGGCCCGGTGGAAAAGCGGAAGCGCGCCTCCGTAATCTTTTTGGGTGAAGAGAATCTCCGCAACGCCATAGGCGGCGGGTCCGGCGAATTCGCTGTCGGGATAATTGTCGAGCACGCCTTGGAAACTGGTGCGGGCGGCCGGGCCGCGATTGAGAGCGCGATAACATTCCGCGAGATAGAAATAAGCGCTGGCTCGGCCGCGTACCCCGGGATATTGGCCGAGATATTTTTCGTATTCCGGCACGGCCAGGTCCCAAAGCTTTCTGGAGAAAAGCGCGTTGGCGTAATCGAGCTGGCGCTTATCCGGCGCTTCTGGTTCGACCGAAGGCGATTCGCCGGAAGGTTCCGCCGGCTCGCTGGCCTTGGGTCGGGGCTTTGGTGGCGCAGGCGGATCGGTTGGAACAGCCTTCGGCGCGGGTGGCTCGTCGGCAGGTTGGGCTCGGCGAACTTCCGGAGTGCGTTGCTGCGCCAGAGACGCCGGGATTGCCAAAAAAATCAGCGCCGCTTGCACGAGGCAAACCACGCCTCGCCCGGTCTTCATTTTGCCGTGGCGAAGGCGACGTTCGTCACGCCGGCTTCGCTGCAAATATTCAGGACGCCCACGACGTTCTTATAAGCGCCGGTCTCATCGCCGCGAATCACGACAGCCTGATCGGGATAAAGCTGCACCAGATTCTTCAGCATCGTGCTTAGCTCCGCCGCAGTCAGGGTGCGCCGGTTAACAACCACGTTTCCGTCCGCTTTCACGTTCACGACCACGTCACCGATCGGTGCCGTCTTTTCTTTCGCGGAAGTGGCCTTCGGCACTTTTACGTCGAGTTCGTTTTCGTTCCGCGCCGCGTTCCAGGTCATCAGAAAGAAAATCAGAAGGAGCAGCAGGACATCGACCAGCGGCGCGAGCTGGATACCGGGGTGCTGCGGAGTCGCATGCCGACGTAGATTCATAATTGTAGGGCGCCTGTGTCAGACGCCTTTTCGCCGCTCAGAATTCATCTTCGAGCAGGACGGGCGTCCGCTCCGGGGACCGCTTGTTGTACTGCAGCGAGAGCAAGGCCAGAACGTGCGTCACGGCCGACTCCAGCTCGGAGATGATCCTCTGCACCCGCCCGCGGAAAAAGGCGTAGAAAATCATGGCCGGAATACCGATGGCGAGGCCGGCCGCCGTGTTCACCAGCGCCTGGCTGACGCCGCTCGAGAGCAACGCATAACGCGCCGTGCCGAGATCGGACCCAAGAGCGCCGAACGATTTGATGATACCGAACACAGTGCCGAGCAATCCGAGCATCGGCGCGATCATGCCGATGTCCGCGAGATAAATGACACGATTGTTCAGGCTTGAAGCGACACGCGTCCCCTCGGTCTCCGCGATCTCGCGGACCTGGGCGAAATCCGCGCTCGGATTCTTCGTTGTGAAATCGAGGACCTTTTGCACTACGCGCGCGATGGCTTCTCCGTGCCGGTTTGAAACCGCAAGCAAACCGAGATAATCGCGCTTCCGCAAGAGAGCGTCCGCCGTTGCCATGAAACCGCTTGAGACAACGGAGCCCCGCCGAATCGTCAAAAGATAAACGATCACGAGCATGACCGAGAAAATCGATAGAATGAAAAGCGGGATCATGACCGGCCCGGCGGCGATGATCGTGTCGAGAACCGATTTGGTCCGAGGCAAATCGGGAAGTTGCGGTGCCGGAGTTTGCGCGAGAAATGGCGCAAGCAGCGCGAAAAGATTTTTCATTCCGAAAGTGCTGTTACGATAGGCAGCGAGGAGACGAGATGCAAATTGCGGTCAGCCTCCAGAGACCGCCGCCGGCCCGCTCCCGTTCAAACAAACTTTTCCCCGGCCAGCCAGCGCCGGACCCGGAAAATGTGGGCGGGCTGCGCCTCCGGATTCAGTTCGACATAATTGCGATCGCCGCGCCAGAGATAGCGCGAATCGGTCAGCAGATCGTGCACCTGATAAACATCGGAATCCATCGGGCCAAAATCCGCCAGCGGAATGTGCACATAGGAACTTTGCGAACGCGCCGGATCGAGATTCACCACGATCAGAATGATGTTGTCGCGCGCGGGCGTCATTTTCCCGTAGCAAAGAATGGCGTCGTTCTCCGTGCGGTAAAAACGGAGGTTATCGTAAAGATGGAGGGCCCGGTTCTCTTTCCGGATTTGATTAATTCGAGTGATCCACGCCTTGACGTTTCCGGGCGCGTTCCAATCGCGTTCCTTCCACTGGTATTTCTCGGAGTCGAGATACTCTTCGCGCCCGGGCAAGGCGGCGTTCTCGCAGAGCTCGAATCCGCTGTAGATGCCGTAAACGCTCGAGAGCGTCGCCGCCAGCACCGAGCGAATCATGAAGGCGGGCCGGCCGCCTTCCTGCAGATGGAAGGGCAGGATGTCGGGCGTGTTTGTAAATAGATTCGCTCGAAAATATTCGCGCATCGGCGTCTGGGTGAGCTCGGTGAAATATTCGGTCAGCTCGGCCTTAGTGTTTCGCCAGGTGAAATAGGTGTAGCTCTGGTTGAACCCGGCCTTGGCCAGCGCCTTCATCATCTTGGGCTTGGTGAACGCCTCGGAGAGAAAAATCACGTCCGGATACTGCGCGCGCACGCCGGAGATTAGGTACTCCCAAAAGGCGACCGGCTTCGTGTGCGGGTTATCGACGCGAAAAATCCGGACGCCGCGCTCGGCCCAGAAAAGAATGATGCTCTTCATTTCTTCCCAAAGCTCGCGCCAGTTTTCGCAGCGAAAATTTATTGGGTAGATGTCCTCGTATTTTTTCGGCGGGTTCTCGGCGTACTTGATCGTTCCGTCCGGCCGTTTGTAGAACCACTCCGGATGTTCCCGCACGTAGGGATGATCGGGCGAACAGTTGATCGCGAAATCGAGCGCGATCTCCATGCCGCGAGCGCGGATCTCGCGCTCGAGCCATTCGAAATCCTCAAATGTCCCCAGCGCCGGCTCGATCGCCTTGTGCCCACCCCATTCGCTGCCGATCGCATACGGAACGCCCGGCTCCCAGGGCTCGCAGGTGACCGAGTTGTTGCGGCCTTTGCGATTGGTGTGGCCGATCGGATGGATCGGCGGAAAATAAATCACGTTGAATCCCATCGCCTTCGCGTCGTCGATTCGCGGCAGACAATCGCGAAACGTGGAACCGCGATCGCCGAAGCCTTCGGCCGACCGAGGGAAAAATTCATACCACGCGGCGGTCCGCGCTTCTTTCCGGTCGACCACGACGCGCGGCGCCGGGCCGTACTGGGTAGCGTTGCCGCGGTCCGGATAGGTCGCCATCAGGACTTCGAGTTCGCCGGAGTGCGCGATCTCATTCACGTGCTCGGGATCGCCTATCCGAATCGCTTCGGCGAGTTCCCGGAGCCGGTCGGCATCAAGGTAATTCGCCGAACGCGTCGCCGCATGATCCAGCAACGCCGCGCCTTCGAGTGTTTCGCTGAACAAATTGGCGATGCCCGCCTCGAACTTCGTCCCGAACTCGTGCTGCCAGCCGCGAAACGTATCGGTCCAGGCTTCGACGGTGTATTCGTAGGTCGCATTTTCGTAGAGCGTGCAAACGCCGCGCCACCGGTCATTGTCCACGTGCGTCATGGCTGTTTCGTGCCAATGCGATTCGCCGAGGAGCCGCCATTTTAATACCGCCGCGACCACATCGTGCCCGTCCTTGAAAACATCCGCCTCGACGGCCAGATCGTCGCCGACCACGCGTTTGACCATGTAGCGCCCGCCATCCACGAGCGGTTGGAGGTTCTCAATAACAGCGGTCGGAAAGGCCCGTGGCATGGGGCCATCAATCAACCGAAATTCGCCTGCCGCGAAAGAAGAATTATGTCCGCGGTGCGTGTCATCCCGAGCCGCGGAGACGGCGAGGGACCTCACACCTGAAAGTTGCATTATCGCGAAACATCACGCGTCAGCCAAAGGCATACGCCCGACATCGCGCGGAAGCGGAAGAGCAATTGCGAGGTCCCTCGGCGCGCTGCGCCAGCCTCGGGATGACACCCTTGAACTCGGCCTACGTCAGACCTTGAAATAAAAGGCGCACTCGTACAAACCCGAGGTGCGCGTTTCTTCGCGGCGGACTTCAGTGCCGAGGACTCCCTCGAAGAGATCGTGCTCGAGCCGGCCGATGATCGGATATTGATCGAGCAAATTCAGGATGGGGGAATGGCATTCGAGGATTTGGGGGCCGCCCTCTTTTTCGTCGGCAACGTACTGCGACATGTAACCTTCCTTTTCCCGCTGGGTCGCAAACCATTTCGCGCGTTCCACCACCGTGTCGCCTTTGACTTTGGCCTTGAGCCCCGCCGTCTTCCGCTCGAAGACATTGAAGAGCATCTTTTCCGGGCCGTTCGGTCCGTAGATTTCGTTGATCGACTTGAGCAATTCCAGCGTGAAATCGTTGCTGTCGCAGGGAAACAAATCGTGGGTGCGGCGCGTTAGCCGATACACCATTTCCGGGCGGCCCATCTTTTGCGGGCGACGCCAAGTATCGAGATACCCATCCCGCTCCAAGGTGAGGCAGTGCTGCTTGATGCCCATGTAACTCATCTTCATGCGGGTGACGAGTTCGTTGACGGAGAGGCCCTTGGTGCGTTTCAGGGTGTTAAGAATCTCCAGGCGCTGGGTGCGGCCGATCTCGGAAAGTAGTT